>NZ_JBLZWV010000069.1:0-298754 GCF_056098905.1 Pseudomonas sp. TSO6
AACCGACCTGAATTTGATGTCGGCTGTGCTGGCCTCTTCGGGGGTAAACCCGCTCCCAAAGGTACCTCACATGTCTTGGGCAATGTGGGATCTCTGTGGGAGCGGGTTTACCCGCGAAGAGGCCGGGCCTGCAAACCTTACATCTGGGTAAACCTGCCCAGCCGCTGGCGCAGCATGCTGTTCTCGCTGCGCAACTGCTGCACTTCCTGCAACAGCTCCAGCGCCAGCGCCACCCCTTCCCACTCCAGTTCCAGCTCCTGGTGCAGCTTCGCCGCGCGCTTGGCCACCAACGGCGCCTGATCGTCGAACAACCAGTCCTCAGGCGTTCGCCCGGAGGGTTCGACAATGCCGTGTTCGACGATCTCGATCACGCAGTCCGCCGTGACATCGGCTTCCTGACACAAAGTACGCATGTCCAGTTGAACGATCAGGGTGCTGCTCATGATCACTTACTCCATTGTGTCCTCGGGTTGAACGCCGCTTTCTCGGAAAGCTTGGTCCACAGTTCGCGGGCAGCCTCGTCGGAGGTCGGCGGCATGACCACTTTCAGTTGCGCATAAAGGTTGCCGCGCTCACCGCTCTTGTTCGCCAGGCCCTTGCCCGGTACGCGCAGGCGCTGGCCGCTCTGGCTATCGGGACGGATGGTCAGGTTGATCTTGCCTTCCAGGGTCGGCACGGCCACCTTGGTGCCCAGGGCCGCCTCCCACGGTGCCAGCGGCACAGTGATGATCAGGTCATGGCCTTCGACATCGAACAGCGGGTGCGGTGCCATGCGAATGGTCAGGAACAGGTCACCATTGGCCCCGCCACCGCTGCCCGGCGCGCCTTGCCCCTTCAGGCGGATACGCTCGCCGTCGGTTACGCCGGCCGGAATCTTCACGTTCAGGGTCTTGGTGGTGAAGCCGGTGCGTTGGCCCAAGGCATTGGTTTGCGGCACCTGGAAGCTGATCTGCTTGGACTCCTTGCTCAGGGTCTCTTCAAGGAACACCGCCAGTTCAAGCTCCACATCCTGCCCTCGCCTGCCGGCACTGCGTTGCTGCTGCCGGGCGCCACCGAAGGGGTTGCCACCCCGCCCACCGAAGACCGAACTGAAGAAGTCGGAGAAGTCGCCGCCCTCGAAGCCGCCGCCACCGCCGCGGCTCTCCCAGCCCGGTGGTGCCTGGAACGGCCGGCCATGTTGGCCGCCGTACTTGCGAATTTCGTCGAACTCGGCACGTTTTTGCGCGTCGCCCAGCACTTCGTAGGCCTCGTTGGCCTCCTTGAACTTGTCCTCGGCGTCGCGCTCCTTGCTGACATCGGGGTGATACTTGCGCGCAAGCTTGCGGTACGCGGCCTTGATCGCCTTCTCGTCCGCCGTGGGCTCTACGCCGAGTATCTTGTAATAGTCTTTGAAGTCCATCTGTGGATCACCAATGTGAATGTGCGTGTTGCAACAGAAGATAGGGGTCAAGCATAGCCTTTCAAGACCGCCTTGGGTTTGCGCCATGGCAGACGACTGGTCTTGATTCTGTAGCCAAGTGGCATAAACTGCGCGGCCGTTTTCCTTCCGGAAGCTGATTTCCCATGTCTGACGTATCCCCGGCCCGCGCCTTGGGCATCGACTTTGGCACCTCCAACTCCACGGTCGGCTGGCACCGCCCTGGCGTGGAGTCGCTGATTGCCCTGGAAGACGGCAAGATCACCTTGCCCTCGGTGGTGTTCTTCAATATCGAAGAACGGCGCCCGGTGTATGGCCGCCTGGCACTGCATGAATACCTGGAAGGCTACGAAGGCCGCCTGATGCGCTCGCTGAAGAGCCTGCTGGGCTCCAAGCTGATCAAGCACGACACCAGCGTGCTGGGCAGCGCCCTGCCGTTCAAGGACCTGCTGGGCATGTTCATCGGCGAGCTGAAAAAGCGCGCCGAGGCTGCCGCTGGCCGTGAGTTCGACCAGGTGGTGCTGGGCCGGCCGGTGTTCTTCGTCGACGAAGACCCGGCTGCCGACCAGGAAGCCGAGGACACCCTGGCCGATGTGGCGCGCAAGATCGGCTTCAAGGATGTGTCGTTCCAGTACGAGCCGATTGCCGCGGCCTTCGACTACGAGTCTGGCATCAGCCGTGAAGAGCTGGTGCTGATCGTCGACATCGGCGGCGGTACCTCGGACTTTACCCTGATCCGCCTGTCGCCCGAGCGCCACCTGATCGCCGAACGCCAAAGCGACATTCTCGCCACCGGCGGGGTGCACATCGGCGGTACCGACTTCGACAAGCAGCTGAGCCTGCAGGGCGTGATGCCGCTGTTCGGCTATGGCAGCCGCATGAAAAGCGGCGCGCTGATGCCCACCAGCTACCACCTCAACCTGGCCACCTGGCACACCATCAACGCCCTGTACTCGCAGAAGTCGCAGTTGGCGCTGGGCAGCATGCGTTATGACATCGAGGACAGTTTTGGCATCGACCGCCTGTTCAAACTGATCGAGCAGCGCGCCGGGCACTGGCTGGCGATGGAAGTGGAAGCCAGCAAGATCGAGCTGACCGAGCAAGACAGCCGCCACATCGACCTGCGCCGTGTCGAGCCCGAACTGACTGCCCAACTGACCCGTGCGCTGTTCGAAGAGGCGATCGAAGGTTTGCTGGAGCGTGTGCGCGGCAGCGTGACCGAGCTGCTGGCCAAAGCTGGCGTGAGCGAAGGCCAGGTTGACACAGTGTTCTTCACGGGCGGTTCCAGCGGCATTCCGGCGCTGCGCAACAGTGTGTCGGCGATGTTGCCGAATGCGCGGCATGTGGAAGGCAACATCTTTGGCAGCATTGGTAGCGGGTTGGCCATCGAAGCCCGCAAGCGTTACGGCGCTGCCTGATTCATCTCTATGGCCTGGACTGGCCTCTTCGCGCTTCAGCTCACTCTTCAGGTAGGCATAGTAGATCGGCCCCGCCACCACGCCGGGCAGCCCGAATGCCGCCTCGAACACCAGCATCGCCAACAGCAGTTCCCATGCCTTGGCACTAATCTGCCCGCCAACAATCCGCGCGTTGAGGAAGTACTCGACCTTGTGGATGACGATCAGGTAGCCCAGTGCCGCCGCCGCCACCCAGATCGACAGCGACAAGCCGACGATGGTGATCAGGGTGTTGGACATCAGGTTGCCGATCACCGGCAGCAAGCCCAGCAGGAAGGTCAGCACGATCAGCGTCTTGGTCAGCGGCAGGTGCACGCCGAACAGCGGCATCACCACCGCCAGGAAGATGCCGGTAAAGGCCGTGTTGAGCAGCGAGATCTTGATCTGCGCGAACACGATGTTGCGAAACGCCTTCACCAGCAGGTTCAGCCGCTCGAACAGCGCTGCCGCCAGGGGCTTGCGCCGGGAAACATCGGGAATACGCTGCAAGGCGATGATCGCGCCGAGGATCATGCCGATCAGCAGCGTCACGAACATGTGCGCCATGCCCTTGCCCACCAGTTGCAAGTCGCTCAGGTGGCTCTTGATCCAGTCACCGATGGCCACCTTGAACTCAGCGGCACTGGCGGGCAGGTAGCCCTCGATGAAGGGCGGCAGCTGACCGCGGGCACGCTCGACCAGGGCCATGAACTTGTCCAGCGAGGCGCCCGGGTTTTCCGCCTCGTGCAACAAAAAGCTGAAGGCACCGGCAATCAACAGCGTCAAGGTAATGACCACCAGCGTACCGAGCAGCGCCACGGCCAGCCAGCGCGCGCGTTGGCCGGCCAGCAGCGGTTGCAGGCGCGGGGTCAGCATGTTGACCAGTTCGAACACCAGCAGGCCGGCCAGCAGGCTGGGCAACAACTTCAAGGGCAAAGCCAGCAGCAGGCCCGCCATGACGATGATCAGGCTGGCCAGAGTGATCTGACGGGGGGTAAAGGTCATACAGCCTCGACGGCAGACAGCGGGAATGCCCGCAGTCTGCCAGCCTTGGCGGCGCAGGCATAGGTCATTTCTTCTTCAGGCAGTCGCTCATGTACGCCTTGCGCTCGTCACCCTTCAGGGCTTTGGTGGTGGCGTCGGCGTTGCAGGTCTTCATCTTTTCTTGCTGGGTTTGTGGCACGTCCTTCTTCAGGCAAGTGCTCATGAACGCTTTGCGCTCATCGCCCTTGAGGGCTTTGGTAGTAGCGTCGGCATTGCAGGTTTTCATCTTTTCCTGCTGCGCCGTATTGGCCGCGAAGCCCTGGGCACTGAACAACACAGCCAACGCCAGCAATGGAATTTGCAGCACTTTCATGGAGTGGTCTCCTTGGCTCCGTGCCCGACGCACGGGGGTCGAGCTGAGTGTAGCCAAGAATTTCAGCGCCCCGCCCGTGCCTGCCGGCGGTACTGCTCGGGCGTGCACTGGGCCTGGCGCTGAAACATGGCGATGAACGCCGACGCGCTGCTGTAGCCAAGGTCGAAAGCAATGGCCTGAATCGGCAGGCCAGCCTCCAGCGCTTCGATGGCCCGCAGAAAACGCAGGCGCAGGCGCCATTCGCCAAAACTGATGCCCAGTTCGCGCAAGAACTGGCGGGCCAGGGTGCGTTCGCTGACATGCACACGGGCGGCCCAATCGGCCAGCGGGCGATTGTCACCGGGCTCGGCACCAAGGCCGTCGAGTACCTGGCGCAGGCCATCGCTGTGGGCAAACGGCAGGTAGCAGGCCTGGGTGGGCGCCAGCAGCAACTGGTCGAGCAGTACCTGCACCAGGCGCTGGTCGCGCTCGTCCTCGGCCACCTTCAGGTCACGCCGGGCGAAGTCGCCAAGGATGGCCTTGAGGATATCGCTGATCATCAGGCTGCACGGTTGCTGCGGCAGGGCTGTGCACAGGCTGCGGTCGAGATAGATGGAGCGGTAGACGATGGCCTGCGGGTTGTAACAGCCATGCGCGGTGTCGGGCGGTACCCAAACGGCGTATTGCGGCGGCGACAGGAAACGCTGGCCGGCCACATCCAGGTGCATCACGCCATGAGCCGAGTAGTTGAGCTGGCCCCAGGCGTGGCAGTGCAAGGCGCTGTGGGTGTCGGCAACGAACTCGTCGTGGCGGAAGTACACCGGGGCCGGCAGTTGGGTGAATTGGGGGATATCGAGGTATTTGCGCGGCATGCTGTCTGCTTTGCGGGGTGGGTTGTCTGGATAAGAGTATAGGCTTGTGGACAGACAGTTGATAATGACTGGCACCGGGGCCTGCAGTCACATCGAGCCCCTGTAGGAGCAGCCTTGTGCTGCGAAGAGGCCGGCACTGCCATGAAAGATCTTTCGCCTACACAGGCCCTTTCGCAGCGCAAGGCTGCTCCTACAGGGACCGCGCAAGCAGTACGACTCGCCCCAAAACCGCCATACCGAGTACCTGCTACATGAATTACCTGTTCCCCCTCACCGCCATCCTCATCTGGGCCGGCAACACCGTGGTCACCAAGATGTCCGCTGGCGCCATCCACCCTGCCGAAATCGGCTTCTACCGCTGGCTGCTGGCCGGCTTGCTGTTCACGCCGTTCCTGCTGCCCGCCGTGTGGCGCAACAGCGCAGCCATTCGCCCGCACCTGGGCAAAGTGTTCGTGCTGGGCGTGCTGGGCATGGCGATGTACCAGAGCCTGGCCTACTTCGCCGCGGGCATCACCAGCGCCACCAACATGGGCATCATCCTTTCGCTGATGCCGTTGATGTCGCTGGCGCTGTCCATCGCCTGGCTGGGCCAGCGCCTGAGCTACGGCGCCCTGCTGGGCGCGGTGGTGTCATTCTTCGGCGTGCTGGAAGTGGTCAGTGCCGGGCACCCCGCCAGCCTGCTGGAACAGGGCCTGAACAGCGGCGACCTGCTGATGCTGGTGGCCACCCTGGCCTACGCGCTTTACAGCTTCCTGCTGAAGAAATGGCAGTTGCGCCTGCCACCGCTGCAGTTGCTGTACTTGCAGGTGCTGGTGGCAATCGTGGTGCTGCTGCCGCTGTACCTGCTGTCGGAAAAGACGGGCCTGAACAGCCATAACATCGGCCTGGTGCTGTACGCCTGCGTGCTGGCCTCGATGATCGCGCCGCTGCTGTGGATGCAGGCCGTGCACCGCCTGGGCCCAAGCCGCACCACGCTGTTTTTCAACCTGCTGCCGCTGGTCACCGCGCTGATCGCCGCCGTGGTGCTGGACGAGCAACTGGCCAGTTACCACTTGGTCGGCGGCGTGCTGACCCTGGTCGGTGTGGTGCTGGCTGAGCGCTGGACCACGCCGATACGCCGCTAAAGCCCGGCTGCCTTGAGCCGGGCTGCATGCTCGGTGAACAGCCGCACCGGCTCGGCGCCCTTGCCCACGGCGCCGAGCGACTGGTTGACAATATCCAGGTGATCAAGTGGATAGTCATCGCCGATCACCTGCCCCAGGTGCGAACTGAAACGCCCGACCATGCCGTCGCACTGGCCCTTTTCCTTGACGAAGCTGCGCGCGAACAGGCGGCAGAAGCGGTTGCTGCCGTCAAAGCGGTTGCGTCCCTGGTCAGTCAACCCGGGCTGCAACGTGCCGGACCACGAGTAGTAGCGCACGCCATTGACCTCATAGGCCCCTTCCCCGCCCCAGGTGTTCGGCAGGCCCTGTGGATAAGCCTGGTTGAACAGCGTGACCCCGGCGCTGGTCAGTGCCTGGTGCGAGGCATGCACATCAACCGGCAGCGGGTCGCGGCGCCAACCGGTTTCCAGCCACACCAGCAACACGGCAAAGCCATGCAGCACGGCCTTCAGGATCCGCCCTTGGGGTGAATGGCCCGGTGCCGTGCGCTCAAGGTGGTCGGCCAGTTCCGAGCCGTGATTGGGGCCGGCCACCGAGGTGACCGAAGCCACCCGACCAGGCCGCTTGGCCGCTGCGTAACGGGCGCTCAGGGCACCCTGGCTGTGGCCGATGAGGTTGACCTTGTCGGCGCCGGTGCGCTGGCAGATGTCTTCGATGATCGCCAGCAACTGCTCGCCGCGCACCTCGCTGGAATGCAGCGGCGAAACCTGCACCGGGAACACCTGCGCCCCGCCCTTGCGCAGGGCCGGCACGATGCCGAACCAGTAGGGGTAGAGCACTACCCGGACAAACCCGAGCATGCCCGGCACCAGCACCAACGGGTATCGCGTGGCCAATTCCTGCTGCATTGCCCCAGCCCCTTTCCGTGGACGACCGGCCAACACTACAGCGCCAATCATGACCATCGCAATCGAACTCCCGGCGCGCGCTGTGGTTCCAAACCACACAGACCCTTTGCAAGGAGCGGGACCATGTACAAGCAGACCCTGGCAATCCTTCTGGCAAGCGCCACCCTGGCCGCCTGCGGCAGCCGCCCGGAAAACCCGGTGGACTACGTCACCTACCGCGACGAACCGCTGGTCAAGCAGGTGGAGCACGGCATGACCATGCAGAAGGTCATCGCCATCGGCGGCAGCCCGTCGAACGTGATCGACCTGCCGCACGGGGGTACCTGCAACGACTACATCCTCAACCGCGACGGCAAGCAACAGCCCTACTACGTGCGCTTCGATGCCACCGGCCACGTCGATGCCAAAGGGTTCAAGACCTGTAAACAACGCCAAGAGGACAGCGACGCCGTCCCCGGCGCGTGAGCCTGCGTCCCCACCCTGCCCCTGATATGCCTGGAGATAAACATGAGCAATGTTGAACTGACCGATGTGAAAACCCTGCGTGAACGTGCCCGCCAGCATGTGGAGCAAGGCGCGGTGACCGAGGGTTACCACGCCGACCGTCAGGAAATCCTGCGCCTGCTGAATGAATCGCTGGCCACCGAGCTGGTCTGCGTGCTGCGCTACAAGCGCCACTACTTCATGGCCAGTGGCATCAAGGCCAGCGTGGCTGCCGAGGAGTTTCTGGAGCATGCAAACCAGGAAGCTGAACATGCCGACAAGCTGGCCGAGCGCATCGTGCAGTTGGGCGGCGAGCCGGATTTCAATCCCGACAACCTGACCAAGAATTCCCATGCCCAGTATGTGGCGGGGAATTCGTTGAAAGAGATGGTGCTGGAAGATTTGGTGGCAGAGCGGATCGCCATTGATAGCTACCGCGAGATCATTCAGTACATCGGCGACAAGGACCCGACTACGCGGCGCATCTTTGAGGACATCCTGGCGCAGGAAGAAGAGCACGCGGACGACATGTCCGACCTGTTGCAAGGGCTGTAATCGCAAGGGGCTGCTTTGCAGCCCATTCGCGGCACAAGGCCGCTCCTACAGGGGTAAGCGATCCCTTGTAGGAGCGGCCTTGTGCCGCGAATGGGCCGCAACGCGGCCCCCTTCACTTCTTGCCTTTCACTTCAGCCGGCGCCTTGCCCGCCTTCATCTGCTGCAACAGCGGCGTGCACTGGTTGGGATCATCCCCGCTGCTGGGCGCAATCAGCGCCAACAACCCCGCGGCCGGCCCGGCCACCACCCCCAGCGTCACCATTCCCGCCCCGCGCAATGCCAGCGGCAACGCCTGCACGCCGGCATTGGGCTTGGCAAACGGCCCACGCACATACAGCGGCGAACGCAGCGAGAACAGACGCAGCCCTTTCGATTCCGGAGTGATCTTCAAGTCCAGCTGCTCGCTGGCGAAGTTGGCGGTGCCGTTGATGTAGATGATCGCGTTCTCAGTGTCGAAGATGAACAACCGCGTAGTCGCCAAGCCATCCTTGAGCCCGACATCGGCCGCTGCGCAATTGATCTTCACATCCTCATCACCAAACAGCTTGCCGACCACATAGTTGCCCACGTTCAAGCCGGCGATCTCCATCAGGCTGCGGCTGATCGCGCCATCGTTGATCAACATGCGCAGGTCGCCATTGGCCGTCCCCAGCAAGGCCGCAACCGAATTACCGCGGCCGCTGATGTCGGCATCGCCGTTCAGCTCGCCAAAGCTGGTCTGCATCGGCGCGAAAGTGGGGAACAGCTGCTTGAGCTTAAAGCCCCGGGCAGTCAGCTGGGCGCGGCCCTGCAAAGGCACGCTGCGACCGTCCAGGCGGATTTTGGAGGCCAGGTTGCCGCCGGCTACGCCAAACCGCAAGGGCTCCAGGCGCAAAAGCCCGTCTTCGAGCATCACATGGGCCGACAGGTCATTGAACGGCAACTGGGTGCTGTGCACGATGCGCTTGCCGGCAAAGGTGACGTCGGCGTCCATCGCGCGCCAGCGCTCTGTGCGGAATTCTTCAACCGGCAGCACCTTGCCCGTTGGCTGCTTGCTGGCACCACCACGGGCCTTCTGCTCGGCGTTGGAGTCGGCGCCGATAAGTGGCGCCAGGTCCTTGAACAGCAACTGGTTGGACACCAGGTTGCCAGACAGCTTGGGCCGTGGCTGGCTGGCGACAAAAGCCAGGTCACCGTGGATGTCGCTGTCACCGATCTTGCCGTTGAAGCCCTGGTAGTTGAACGTCGCGCCTTGCGGCGCATGCAGGTTGGCGCTGAGACGACCGTCGGTCGAGTAGGCCGGGGTGTCTGGCAGAGTTACCCCGGTCAATGGGTAAAGGTTGCCCAGGCTGGCACCGGACAGGCGCAGGCGCAGATCGAGCGCGCCGAGGTTGCGCGGGTCAGTCAGGGTGCCGGCGAGCACCACATGGGTGTCGGCGATGCGCACGTCGGCTTGCAGCGGGAACGGTTGGCTGGCGTCCTGCAGGGCCAGCAGGCCGCCGATCTTGCCGGTGCCGGACACCGGCTGGCCTTTGTAACGGCCTTGGGCCTTGAGCCCGAAGGCGTAGTCCTGTGCACCGCCGGCCTTCTCGGCGCTGGCCTTGCCGACAATGTCGCTGAACGGGATCGGCTTGCCCAGCGGGTCGATCTGCACCTTCATGCTGGTTTTCAGGGTCTGGTCGTCGAAGCTGACATTACCCTGGTCGAAACCGATCGCACCGATGTCCAGCTGCCAGTTGGACGGTTCTGCGTTTTCATCCTTGGGGCCGAAGTCGAACGTCCAGTTGGCACGGCCATCGGCCAGGCGAGTGAGGCTGGCAGTGGGTTTGGTCAGGTCGATGCGCGGGATGCTGATCTGCTGGAACAGCAGCGGCAACGGCGCCAAGCGGAACTCCACGCGCTCCAGGCCGACCATCTTCGGTTCCTTGAGCCACTCCGGGTTGCCCAGGGTCAGGTCCTCGGCAATGAAATGCGGCCATGGCACCCAGGCACGCCAGCCACCCTCTTCAGGCTCGGTGCGCCAGTGCACGGCCAGGTTGCCGTTGATTGCGAAGGGCCGGTGCAGGGCCTCGGAAACCTTTTCGTTGAGCAGGGGCTTTACGCGGTTCCAGTCGAAGGTAGCGATCACCACCACCAGAATCGCCAGCAGGGTTAACAGGGTGGCGAGGGCCCAGAGGAGGATTCTGGCGGGACGCGTCATTGCGTGATTCTCCTTGCGGCATGGCACAAAACGGGTGCAGCTATGGCAGTCAATATGTCGGACTGTGGAAAACCCGTGGGGTTTTATCGAGACCGCCATGATAGCGAAGTTTTCCTGGCGCTTTGCTCAGCAATACGTCGCGTCAGGCGCTGCCTGCTACCCGGCAACAGGGCCTTCACTTCATCCTCAGCCGACCTGTAAAGCGCTTTCCAGAGCGGTTGCCAACCTCTATCAATGCGGTCGATTGTTACCATTACCCGTATGAACTTCTCTCTGGCGTTACCGAGCGTAGCATTGGCTCCGTACCCACTTTCCAGCCCCCCGAGAGGAGCACCTAAATCATGAAACGCCACCTGCTGACCCTGACCCTGTCCATTCTGGCTGCCAACGCTTTCGCCCTGCCAGCCGACGAACAACACCTGACCGCCGAATCCCGCTCCAGCGCTGCCGAAATCGCCCAGCCGCTGAAAACCGTTGCCGAAGGGGGTTCTGACCGCCTGATCGAACGCAGTGGCCGTGTTGCCGAAGGTGGTTCTGATCGCCTGATCGAACGCAGTGGCCGGGTTGCCGAAGGTGGTTCTGATCGCCTGATCGAACGTAGTGGCCGCGTTGCCGAAGGTGGCTCGGATCGCCTGATCGAACGTAGTGGCCGCGTTGCCGAAGGTGGCTCGGATCGCCTGATCGAACGCAGTGGCCGCGTTGCTGAAGGTGGCTCGGATCGCCTGGTTGAACTCAGCCGAGTGAGCTGATCACCATGGCCGAAAAGAACAACCTGAGTCACAACGCGTGTTCCCCTCCAGGCCCGGTCCATTGACCGGGCTTTGTTTTTTTATCTAGAGTGCCCAGCCTTACCGTCACAGAAGCCCGCACCATGCTGCCGCGCGCCGAACAGAAACTACAGACCCGCCAGGCCCTGCTCGATGCCGCCTGCCTGCTGATGGAGAGTGGCCGTGGTTTCGGCAGTATCAGCCTGCGTGAAGTGGCGAAGACGGCCGGCATCGTGCCCACCGGCTTCTACCGGCATTTTCCCGACATGGACGCCCTGGGCCTGGCCCTGGTGGCCGAAATCGACACCACCTTCCGCCAGACCATCCGCCTGGTGCGCCAGAACGAATTCGAACTGGGCGGCATCACAGACGCTTCGGTGCGCATTTTCCTCGACGTGGTGGCTGCTCACCGCGCGCAGTTCCTGTTTCTGGCCCGCGAGCAATACGGTGGCTCACAGGCCGTGCGCCAGGCCATTGCCCGCCTGCGCCAGGACATCAGCGACGATCTGGCCACCGACCTGGCGCGCATGAAGCGCTGGCAGCACCTGGACAACGCCGCGCTGGCAGTGATGGCCGACCTGGTGGTGAAGACCGTGTTCGCGACCCTGCCCGAGCTTATCGACAGCCCCGATTCAAGTTATCCACAGGCACTGACGGCGCAGGAAAAGATCACCCAGCAATTGCGCTTCATCTTCGTCGGCGCGCGGCATTGGCAAGGGCTCGGCAACCCGGGCTGATGGGCCGGCACAGGCTACTGAAAACGCCAGTTCTGCTACCATGGCGCCCTGCCCGACAGCGACGAGCGCCGAAATGTCCGACCCCCGCCACACCCCGCCTGAACTGGCCCGCTTCAACCAGCACTTCGCCGAATGCATCGTGCCGTTGTGGCAAGGTCCGGGCTGGAATGCCGACCTGGCCCTGCCCTACGAGGCGCTGGACGCCAAGCACCAGCCGTTGCCGGCGCAGCGCTACCGGGCCATGGCCTGCGCACGCCAGCTGTACCTGTTCAGCAGCCGTATCGGGCAACCGGGCGCTGCCGAGCGCGCGGCGGCGTTGTTCCGCTCGCTGCAAAAGCACTTCCACGATGCCGAGCACGGTGGCTGGTTCTACAGCATCGATGCCCAAGGCAAGCCGCTGGACCGGCGCAAGGACCTGTACACCCACGCGTTCATCGTCTTTGCCTGCGCACACTACTGGGGCAAGGTGCGCGAAAGCCTGGTGGAATCCAC
The DNA here is from genome assembly GCF_056098905.1 of Pseudomonas sp. TSO6. NCBI lineage: Bacteria > Pseudomonadati > Pseudomonadota > Gammaproteobacteria > Pseudomonadales > Pseudomonadaceae > Pseudomonas > Pseudomonas sp. TSO6. The sequence goes on from NZ_JBLZWV010000069.1 coordinate 12,286, forward strand.
ACTGAACGCCGCGCTGGACATCATCGACCAGCAATTCGCCCGTGACGACGGCCTGTACGAGGCCAGCCTGGGCGAAGACTGGGCTGACCTGGGCAGCGGCCCGCTGCAGAACCCACAGATGCACTTGGCCGAGGCGTTCCTGCAGGTGCTGGCGGTGCGCGCTGATGAACATACCCAGCAGTCGCTGCTGCAGTTGTGTGAAGCGCTGCAGGCGCACTTCGTCGAACCGGCCCATGGCCTGATGCTGGAAAAGCCACGCGGGGCTGTGGATAACTGGTTCGAGCCGGGGCACCAGTTCGAGTGGTTCTACCTGCTGCACACCTCACCGCTGCTGCGTGACACGCCACTGCATGCGTCCATCGTCCGGGCTTTCGGCTTTGCCGAACAGTACGGGGTGAAAGAGGGAGCAGTACTGGCGATGCTGGATGTGGATGGGCGGGTGCTGGATGCCACGCAACGCATCTGGGCACAGGCGGAGTACCTGCGGGCGCTGGTATTACGCGCGGGGAGTGAGGCGAAGCTGGTTGACCAGCTGCAGGCGCTGCAAGCGCGGTTCTTGCGCGAAGCGGGCTGGTATGAGTGCCGGGATGGTGAGGGCAACGTCAGCCGGCATGATATGCCATCGACTACGCCCTACCATTTGGCGACTTGCCTGGAAGGGTTGCAGCGCCTGAACTGACGCTTTCGCAGCACAAGGCTGCTCCTACAGGGATAGCGGTGCGTGAAACCTGCGCAATGCCTGTAGGAGCAGCCTTGTGCTGCGAATGGGCCGCAAAGCGGCCCCGCTTTCCTGAATCAGCCCTTGACCGAACGGTCGATGGAGAACCCTGCCCAATCCTGGCTCACCGGCATCAGCTCCAGGCTGTTGATATTGATGTGCGCCGGCTGGTTGAGGATCCAGAAGATGGTCTCGGCAATGTCCTGCGGCTGGATCGGCTCGGCACCCGCGTAAGTGGCGTCATACTTGGCCTGGTCACCGCCGAAGCGCACCAGCGAGAACTCGCTCTCGCACAGGCCTGGCTCGATGTTGCTCACGCGCACGCCAGTGCCGCGCAGGTCGCAGCGCAGGCTCAACGAGAACTGGCCGACGAAGGCCTTGGTGCCGCCATACACGTTGCTGCCCGGGTACGGGTAGTTGCCCGCCACAGAACCTACGTTGAGGATCGACGCGCCGCGACCGTGGGCGATCAGGCGTGGCAGCAGCAGGCGGGTGGTGTACATCAGGCCCTTGATGTTGGTGTCGACCATGGTTTCCCAGTCGTCCAGGCTGCAGTTCTGCGCCGCATCCACACCCAGTGCCAGGCCGGCGTTGTTGACCAGGCCGCGAATCTTCTCGAACCCGGCCGGCAAGCTGGCGATGGCCTGCTCCATGGCCTTGCGGTCACGCACATCGATCACCAGGCCGTGTACTTCGGTCTTGGCCGACAGCTCGGCGCACAGGGCATCCAGGCGCTCCTTGCGGCGGCCAGTGAGCACCAGCTTCCAGCCAGCTTCGGCAAAGCGGCGGGCGGTGGCCTCGCCGAAACCGGAAGTGGCGCCAGTGATGAATACGGTGGACGTCATGCTCTGTTCCTCACGGTAGGTTGTCATCGGCAGCTTTGCAGCATGCCCGCGCGGCGCGCTGGCAGCAAGCCGTTCGGGGCGCTGGCAGCAAGCCGTTCGGGGCGCTGTACATTTTTTGTTCATATCCGGCAAACCCTTGCGGCAGAAGGCTCGGCGCCAGCTATGCGCATGTTATCCACAAGGCTTTCCCCACGGATTGGGGGCAACTCGTCCACAGTGCGGAACCCTTTCAGCGTTGTGTGGTCGGTGGATATCTTCTCGGTGAGGATGCAAAGCTTTCAAGCATGCTGCCTGCAGCAGTCTGTCCAAGGTTTTCCCACAGAGTTATCCACAGCTTTGGCGCTGATTTCGAGGTGCTTTCGGGTCTGTGAAAAAGCTTGAAAAGTCATCCACAGGAAGGATGTGATCAAAAAATGATCGCATCGCTGCAGGGCACGGTATCAGAGGGCTGGAGCGAGATGCCACCATGTTTTCCACAGGCGGTTCCACATTATCCGTGGACAAGATCAAGCCTGTGGAAACAAGGGCTTGCAAGGGAGTGTTGGCGTGTATCGAGAGCAAGGCGCGGCAAGTTGTCCACATGGGAAATGGGGCTGCTTTGCAGCCCATCGCCGGCAAGCCAGCTCCCACAAAGATTGCACAAGCCTTGAAGGCAGCGCAGTACCTGTGGGAGCTGGCTTGCCGGCGATGGGCCGCAAGGCGGCCCCGGATGTAACTCAGTGCCCGCCAAGATAGGCGTTGCGCACTTCCTCGTTGACCAGCAGCTCCTGCCCGGTCCCGGTCATGCGAATCTCCCCGTTGACCATCACATACGCCCGGTCGGACAGCTTCAGCGCATGGTTGGCGTTCTGCTCCACCAGAAAAATGGTCATCCCGGTCTTAGCCAGCTCACGCAGGGTCGCAAAGATCTGCTTCACCACGATCGGCGCCAGCCCCAGCGAGGGCTCGTCCAGCAACAGCAACTTCGGCCGGCTCATCAGCGCTCGGGCAATCGCCAGCATCTGCTGCTCACCCCCGGACATGGTCATGGCCCGCTGGTTACGCCGCTCCTTCAACCGTGGGAACAGCTCGTACATGCGCTGCATGTCTTCATCGGCATGCTTGTCGCCGATGGGGATGGTGCCCATCATCAGGTTTTCCTCGACGGACATGTCGGGGAACACCCGGCGCCCTTCCGGCGACTGGGCAATACCATTGGACGCAATGTAGTGCGACGACTTGCGGGTAATGTCGGTGCCGCGATAAACGATATGCCCGGACGCAGCGCGAGGCTGGCCGAAGATGGACATCAGCAGGGTCGACTTGCCAGCCCCGTTGGCACCGATCAGGCTGACCGTCTCGCCCTCGTTGATGTGCATCGAAACCTTTTTCAGCGCCTGGATCGGCCCGTAGAACACGTCCAGGTCCTTCAGTTCGAGAATGGGTGCACTCATACCAGTTCCTCTTCATCTGCACCCAGGTAGGCGGCGATCACCGTCGGGTTGTGGCGGATTTCCTGCGGCGCGCCTTCGGCAATCACGTTGCCGTGGTCCAGCACCACGATATGGTCGGAAATGCTCATGACCATGCCCATGTCGTGCTCGATCAGCACCACGGTGATGTCGTGCTCGTCACGCAGCACACGGATCATGCGGCTGAGGGCCTCGGTTTCCTGGGGGTTCAGGCCCGCCGCCGGTTCGTCCAGGCAGATGATCTTGGGCCGCGTGCACATGGCCCGGGCAATTTCCAGCCGGCGCTGCTGGCCGTACGACAGCTCGCCGGCCAGGCGGTTGGCGCAGTCGACCAGGTCGACCACTTCCAGCCAGTAGAATGCGTGGTCCAGCGCGTCGCTTTCGGCCTTGCGGTAGGCCTTGGTGTTGAGCACCCCGGCCAGCAGGTTGCGGTTGACCCACATGTGCTGGGCCACCAGCAGGTTTTCCACTACCGACATTTCCTTGAACAGGCGGATGTTCTGGAAGGTGCGCGCCAGGCCTGCGCGGTTGACCAGGTGTGTGCCGCCGAACATCTTGTAGTACAGGCGGTTGGCAAAGCGCGCCGGCGACACGAAGTCCGCCGCCTGGAAGCGCTCGCCAAGCAACTGGATGACGTTAGTGTGGGTGCCGCGCACGTTCAGCTCGATGCGCCCGCCACTGGCCTTGTAGAAACCCGTCAGGCAGTTGAACACCGTGGTCTTGCCAGCGCCGTTGGGGCCGATCAGGGCGAAGATCTGGTTGCGCCGGACCTTCAGGCTGACATCACTCAGCGCCTTGATGCCACCGAACTGCATCATCAGGTTGTCGACAGAGAGAATGATATCGTCGCTCATGGCGCCACTCCTTTACGCGGGGTCACACCGGTACGGCTGATGCGGATCAGCCCACGCGGTCGCCAGATCATCATCAGCACCATCAGCACGCCGAACAGCAGCACCCGGTATTCAGAGAAGCTGCGCAGCAGTTCGGGCGCCACGGTCAGCACGAACGCTGCAATCACCACGCCCACGGTCGAGCCCATGCCACCCAGCACGACAATGGCGAGGATCAGCGCCGACTCGAAGAAGGTGAACGACGACGGGTTGACGAAGCCCTGGTAGGTGGCAAAGAACACCCCGGCCAGGCCGGCAGTGGAGGCCCCCAGGGTAAACGCCGAAAGCTTGACCAGTACGTGGTTCAGGCCCATCGAGCGGCAGGCGATCTCGTCTTCACGCAGCGCTTCCCAGGCGCGGCCGACCGGCATGCGGGTGAGGCGGTGCTTGATGTAAAGCACAGCCAGCACCACCAGGAACAGCACCGCGTAGATGAACACGAACTTGAGGTTGGCGTTGTAATCGAAGCCGAAGAACTCGTGGATCGGTACCCCGCCATCCTTGGCCCGGCGGCCGAATTCCAGGCCGAAGAAGGTTGGCGAAGGGGCCGGCATGCCGTTGGGGCCACCGGTGAACGACAACCAGTTGTTCAGCACCAGGCGGATGATCTCGCCAAAGCCCAGGGTCACGATAGCCAGGTAGTCGCCGTGCATTCGTAGCACCGGGAAGCCCAGTATGCACCCCGCCAACGCGGCGGCGATGGCCGCCAGGGGCAGCACGCTCCAGAAACCCAGGCCGAGGTACTGGTAACCCAGTGCCAGGCCGTAGGCGCCAATGGCATAGAACGCCACGTAGCCCAGGTCGAGCAGGCCGGCCAGGCCGACCACGATGTTAAGGCCAAGCCCCAGCAACACGTAGATCAGGCCGAGGATGACCACGGTCAGCAGGTACTTGTTGGCGAAGATCGGGAAGACGATGGCAATCACCACCAGCGCCGGGATGATGTAGCGCAGCCGCGACTTGTAGTCCGGCGCGTTCACATGCACGCCAGAGCCACCGTTATCGAAGCCCTGGAGCATGCGCACGCCAGCGGCGGTCTGCAGGTAGAGGCTGAGCAGGAAGCGCCCCAGCATCACCCCGCCGACCAGCCAGGCTACGCGGCGCGGCTCGGCATTGAAGGTGTAGCCGTCGAGTACCACGCCGACGACCGGGCCAAACACAATGAGTGCCAGCAGGCCGGCGACGAGGGTCTCCAGCAGGCTGCGTTTAAGGTCGAAACCCTTGGTTTCGGAAGCAGAGGCAGTTTTGGCAACGGACATGTTCACACCTTAGCCACGAGCGGGCGACCCAGCAGGCCTTGTGGGCGGAAGATAAGGATCATCACCAGCAGCGAGAAGCTGAACACGTCCTTGTAGTCGGAGTTGATCAGGCCAGAGAACAGCGACTCGGAAATCCCCAGGATGATGCCGCCAAGCATGGCGCCAGGCAGCGAGCCGATGCCACCGAGCACTGCGGCGGTGAACGCCTTGATGCCGATGATGAAGCCGGCGTAGAAGTCGAAGGTGCCGTAGTTCATGGTGATCAGCACACCTGCCAGGGCGGCCATTACCGCACCGATGACAAAGACGTACGAAATCACCCGGTCGGTGTTGATGCCCAGGATCGAGGCCATCTTGCGGTCTTGCTGGGTGGCACGGCACATGCGGCCGAGCTTGGTGTACTTGATCACGTAGGTGAGCAGGCCCATGCCCACGAAGGCGGCGATCAGGATGAAGATCTTGGTGTAGGTCAGTTGCACGAAGCCGGTGCCGACTTCGACACGCAAGGCCCCTTCAAGCAGGGTGGGCACGCCTTGCTGGCGGGCGCCCTGGCTGATCTGTGCGTAGTTCTGCAGGATCAGCGAGATGCCGATGGCACTGATCAGCGGCGCCAGGCGGGTGGAGTTACGCAGGGGTTTGTAGGCGATGCGTTCGATGGTGAAACCATAGACGCCCGTGACGACGACGGTGAACAACAGCGTGCCCAACATCAGGAGCGGGAACGACTCGACGCCGAAATAGGCCAGCAATGCCAGGCTGATTGCCGCGAGGTACGCGGAAATCATATACACCTCGCCGTGCGCGAAGTTGATCATGCCGATAATGCCATAGACCATTGTGTAGCCGATGGCGATCAGGCCATAGACCGACCCGAGGGTCAGGCCGTTGACCAGTTGCTGCAGGAAAATACCATCCATAACGCAATCTCACTGATTGAGATTGCACGAGCGCCGACCACGGCAGGCCACGGATAAAGCGGCCCCCGCAGTGCAGAACCGTGCAGATCTCCGAATAAAGACAGGTACCGCAGGGGCTTGGGCCCGGGCATCAGCCCGGGCCGTGGGCCGTTATTATTTTTGTTTTTCCAGCTGGTGGTATTTACCGTCTTTGTCCCACTGGTAGACCACGTAGTCGGACACGGTCAGGTCACCCTTGCTGTCCCACTTCTTCTCGCCCATGACAGTCTTGACCGGGTTGGCCTTCAGCCATTTGGCCGCGTCTTCGCCCTTGTTCGACTTGGCGCCGTTGAAAGCAGCAGCCAGGGCCTCCAGCGAGGCGTAGGCGTACAGGGTGTAGCCTTCAGGTTCGGTACCGGCCTTGCGGAACTCTTCCACCACCGCCTTGCTGTCGGGCAGCAGGCGCGGGTCGGCGCCGAAGGTCATGTACACGCCATCGACGTACTGCGCGCCGCCAGCGGTAGACACCAGTTCGTCGGTGACGATGCCGTCATCGGACATGAACTTGACGTCCTTCAGGCCCTGCTCGCGCAGCTGGCGTACCAGCGGGCCGGCCTCTGGGTGCAGGCCGCCGAAGTAGACAACGTCGGCACCGGTCGAGCGGATCTTGGTAACCACGGCGCTGAAGTCTTTTTCGCCGCGGGTCAGGCCTTCGTACAGCACAGGCTTCACGCCGCGTTTTTCCAGCTGCGCCTTGGTCGCGTCGGCCAGGCCCTGGCCGTAGGTGTCCTTGTCGTGCAGCACCGCGACTTTCTTGCCCTTGAGCACGTCGACGATGTAGTCGCCAGCAACGATACCCTGCTGGTCGTCACGGCCGCACATGCGGAACATGGCGCCGAGGCCGCGCTCGGTCACCTGTGGGTTGGTCGAGCCCGGGGTAATGGCGATGATGCCCGCTTCGTCATACACCTCGGACGCCGGAATGGTGTTGGAAGAACAGAAGTGGCCCACGACGCCGATCACCTTGTCCTGGTCGGCCAGACGGTTGGCTACTGCCACGGCCTGCTTCGGTTCGCAGGCATCGTCGCCTTTGACCAGGACGATTTTCTCGCCGTTGACGCCACCGGCTGCGTTGATCTTGTCGGCCGCTGCCTGCGCACCTTTCATGTACTGCTCGCCAAACGCCGCGTTAGCCCCGGTCATCGGGCCCGCTACACCGATCTTGACGTCGGCCTGAACATACGAAGAAACACCCAGGGCCGTTGCGACGGCCAGTGCCAGGAAACCTTTCTTGTAAAACGTCTGCGACATGAGGTGGTGCTCCTAGAGTTTTTTTTGGTTGGCACTACAACTTCTCAACCCTGTGCTCAGAGCAAGGGCCGTGCCATAGGTTTTGTCTTCCGGGAAAACACACTGCGCAGGTGCACTGCAGGCGACCGACGGCCTTTTCTTTATTGAGCGTGCAACCGTCTGCCGCGCGGCAGGCGCCACCACACGTACAGACAAGGAGCAACCGCGATGTGCCATCATTGCAACCCTGGCAAGTGTTTACGTGCAACCGCCCTGTAACAGCGGACGTCACCGAAGTGCACACCGCTGGTGCGCGACTGCTACAGGCGGCACCGTTTGAAGGCTAGCCGGTGCACAGAAAAACACCTCTGTTTTGGCAGATACGCAGCCCTGTGGCAGCCCTGTGGGAGCGGGTTCACCCGCGAAGAGGCCAGCCCAGACACAACAAGGTGTAAAAGGCTGGCACAATGTCGGCCATTCGCCGCTTCCGGAGCCCCCTTGATGAGCGAAAGCGCATTCGCCGAGCGCATCGTGCACAACCTGCTCGACACCGACTTCTACAAACTCACGATGATGCAGGGCGTGCTGCACAACTACCCGGACGCCGACGTCGAATGGGAATTCCGCTGCCGTAACGGCGAGGACCTGCGCCCCTACCTGGGCGAGATCCGCCACCAGCTCGAACTGCTCAGCGACCTCACCCTGGATGATGGCCAGCTGGCCTTCCTGGAACGCATCAGCTTCCTCAAGCCCGACTTCCTGCGCTTTCTGCGCCTGTTCCGCTTCAACCTTCGCTACGTGCGTATCGGCATTGAAAACGACCAGCTGTTCCTGCGCCTGAAAGGCCCGTGGCTGCATGTGATCCTGTTCGAAGTGCCACTGCTGGCCATCATCAGCGAAGTGCGCAACCGCCATCTGCACCCGCACATGCGCCTGGCCGAGGCCCGCGACCAGCTGTACCGCAAGTTCGACTGGCTGCGCGCGCATGCCAGCGATGACGAACTGGCCAACCTGCAGGTAGCCGACTTCGGCACCCGCCGGCGCTTTTCCAGCCGTGTGCAGGAAGACGTGGTGCGGGTGCTGCGCGACGACTTCCCGGCCCGCTTCGTCGGCACCAGCAACGTCGACCTGGCATGGAAACTGGATATCAAGCCGCTGGGCACCATGGCCCATGAGTGGATCATGGCCCACCAGCAGCTCGGCCCACGGTTGATCGACAGCCAGATCGCCGCGCTGGACTGCTGGGTGCGCGAGTACCGCGGCCTGCTCGGCATCGCCCTGACCGACTGCATCACCATGGATGCCTTCCTCGGCGATTTCGACCTGTACTTCGCCAAGCTGTTCGACGGCCTGCGCCACGACTCGGGCGAGCCGGTGGCCTGGGCGGAGAAGGCCATTGCTCATTACCAGAAACTGGGTATCGACCCGATGACCAAGACCCTGGTGTTTTCCGACGGCCTCAACCTGACCCGCTCCCTGGAGATCTTCCGTGCCCTGCGCGGTCGCATCAACGTCAGCTTTGGCATCGGCACCAACCTGACCTGCGACATACCGGGTGTGGCCCCGATGAACATCGTGCTTAAAATGACCGACTGCAACGGCGCGCCGGTGGCCAAGATCTCGGACGAAGCCGCCAAGACCCAATGCCGTGACGAGAACTTCGTCGCCTACATGCGCCACGTATTCAAAGTCCCCAGCAAGGAGTAACCCATGCAAGCGGTTCAGCAAGAGATTGCCCAGGCGCTGAAGGTACAGCCGCCGTTCGCCGACGCTGCAGCGCTCGAGGCCGAAGTCGCCCGGCGCGTGGCGTTCATCAAGGATTGCCTGGCCAACGCCCGGCTCAAGACCCTGGTGCTGGGCATCAGCGGCGGTGTCGACTCGCTGACTGCCGCCTTGCTCGCCCAGCGCGCCGTGAATGAACTGCGCGCCGAAACCGGCGACAAGGCCTACACCTTCATTGCCGTACGCCTGCCCTACCAGGTGCAGCATGACGAGCATGACGCCCAGGCCTGCCTGGACGTGATCAAGGCCGATGAAGTGCACACCGTGGATATCGCCCCGGCGGTGCGGGCATTGGCCGCTGAAGTGGTGGAATTGAAGAACGGCTCGCCGACGTTGGTGGACTTTGTGGTGGGCAACGTCAAGGCACGTACCCGCATGGTCGCCCAGTACACAATCGCCGGCGCCCGCGCGGGCCTGGTGATCGGTACCGACCACGCGGCGGAGGCGGTGATGGGCTTCTTTACCAAGTTTGGTGATGGTGCCTGCGACCTGGCGCCGCTGAGCGGGCTGGTGAAGAACCAGGTACGGGCCATTGCGCGCAGCTTTGGCGCGCCGGAGTCACTGGTGGAGAAGGTACCGACTGCGGACCTTGAGGACCTGGAGCCGGGCAAGCCCGACGAAGCGTCGCATGGCGTGACCTACCAGCAGATCGACGCCTTCCTGCATGGGTTGCCGGTTGATCAGGCGGCGTTCGATATCATCGTTGCTACCTACCGCAAGACCCAGCACAAGCGCGAACTGCCGTTCGCCCCGTGATCAGGCTGTAGAAAGACCTGTGGGAGCGGGTTCACCCGCGAATACGTCAGTGGCCTCACCATCGCATTCGCGGGTAAACCCGCTCCCACAGGGTACGGCGTCAGCCTTTGATTACTTGACGACGACCTTGCCTTTCATCATCGAGATGTGGCCCGGGAAGGTGCAGAAGAAGCTGTAGTCACCACCGGCTTCCAGCTTGGAAGTGTCGAACTTCACTTCGGTTTCTTTTTCCGGTGCACCGATCATCGCAGTGTGGGCGATGATGTTGGCGTTATCTTCTTTCAGGTAGCCTTTTTCGATGCCCTGGGTCATTCCTTCAGTGGCAATGGCCTGCATGTCGGCAGTCTTGCTGATCACCAGGTTGTGGCCCATGACGTTCTTCGGCAGGCTGCCGGTGTGGGTCAGTTTGACGGTGAATTCCTTGCAGCTCTTGTCGACGGTGAATTCTTTGGTGGTGTAGGACATCTGGTCCGTCGATTCGACAGTCACCGAGCAGTCGGCTGCAAAGACAGAGGCGCTGGCGAGGGTCAGCAGGGATACCGCTACAGCTTTCGCAAACATCATGAATCTCCTTGGCAGGGTTTTATCAATTGCGAGACTGCCTGAAACCGTTCGGCCCCTTTCTGATATGAGTCAAGGGGGCGTCAAGAGGCCAGCCAGTAAAATTGTTCAATGGATTGTATACAACCAATCTAAGAGCACATCATGCCCTTTTAATAGACGATGGGACAACCTCTCATTTAGGAGCAATACCAAATGCCCATCTCTGCCTTCATCAACAGCCTGCTCGCCGCCTATGCCCACGGGGCCACGGGCGCCATCTGCGAATTCTCCCGCCCGGAATGAACACGGCCTTGGAAGCGACGGCCATGCGCCGTACCCTGTCCACCTGAGTGACAGGAGATGAGCAATGCCCGTACGTTCCGTTTGTGTGTTCTGCGGCGCCAGCATCGGCGCCAACCCTGCCTACCGTGAAGCCGCCATCGCGCTTGGCCAGGCCATTGCGCGCCGCGGCCTGACCCTGGTGTATGGCGGCGGCGCGGTCGGCCTGATGGGCACCGTTGCCGACGCGGCCATGGCGGCCGGTGGCGAAGTGATCGGGATCATTCCCGAAAGCCTGATGAACGCCGAAATCGGCCACAAGGGCCTCAGCCGCCTGGAAGTGGTCGACGGCATGCACGCACGCAAGGCGCGCATGGCCGAGCTGAGCGATGCCTTCATCGCCCTGCCGGGTGGGCTGGGTACGCTGGAAGAATTGTTCGAGGTATGGACCTGGGGGCAACTGGGCTATCACGCCAAGCCGTTGGGGCTGCTGGATGTGAACGGCTTCTATGCGAAGCTGGGCGGGTTCCTCGACCATATCGTCGAAGAAGGCTTTGTGCGGCCGCAACATCGGGCGATGTTGCTGCTGGGGCAGCAGCCTGACGCGCTGCTGGACGGGATGGACAGCTTTGTGGCGCCGGTGGTGCCGAAGTGGGTCGACAAGCAGCCTGACTAAACCCGATACAGGGGCTGCTTTGCAGCCCAATCGCCGGCAAGCCAGCTCCCACAGAGATTGCACAAAGCCCAAAGCTTGCGCCGTTCCTGTGGGAGCTGGCTTGCCGGCGATTGGGCCGCAAAGCGGCCCCCGAAATCAGCGCGGAATAACGGGCTGACGCGGCTTCTTGTTACCCTTGCCGCCCTTGGCTGCTTCCTTGCGTTCCTTGGCCGCCTGCTGGTTACGCGCAAACGCCTCGGCCTTGGCCTTCTCACGCTTGTCCCACGGCTTGCTGCCATCGCTGGCACGCGGTGGCAGGCCGGTGTGCTGGGTGAGGATCTTCTGCTCCTTGCCCACCTTGTGGCTGCCCGCAGGCGTCGAGTTCTTGCGGCGCGCGCTCTGGTACGTGTCGGATTGCGGCTGGTGCAGCGGGATCAGCTGGTGCTTGCCCGGCCCGATCAGGTCGGCGCGACCCATACGTTCCAGCGCTTCACGCAGCATCGGCCAGCCCTTCGGGTCGTGGTAGCGCAAGAACGCCTTGTGCAGGCGGCGTTGCTCGTCGCTCTTGACGATCTCCACCCCTTCACTCTTGTAGGTCACCTTGCGCAGCGGGTTCTTGCCCGAGTGGTACATGGCCGTGGCCGAGGCCATTGGCGACGGGTAGAACGCCTGCACCTGGTCGGCGCGGAAGCCGTTGCCCTTCAGCCACAGGGCCAGGTTCATCATGTCTTCGTCGGTGGTGCCCGGGTGCGCGGCGATGAAGTACGGGATCAGGTACTGCTCCTTGCCCGCCTCTTTCGAGTATTTCTCGAACATACGCTTGAAGCGGTCGTACGAGCCGATACCCGGCTTCATCATCTTGTCCAGCGGGCCACGCTCGGTGTGCTCCGGGGCAATCTTCAGGTAGCCGCCAACGTGGTGGGTAACCAGTTCCTTGACGTACTCCGGCGACTCCACGGCCAGGTCGTAGCGCAGGCCCGAGGCGATCAGGATCTTCTTCACACCTGGCAGGGCACGGGCCTTGCGGTACAGCTCGATCAGCGAGCTGTGGTCGGTGTTGAGGTTTTCGCAGATACCCGGGAACACGCACGACGGCTTGCGGCAGTGCTTCTCGATTTCATGGCTCTTGCAGGCGATGCGGTACATGTTGGCGGTCGGCCCGCCAAGGTCGGAGACCACGCCGGTGAAGCCCGGCACCTTGTCGCGCATCTCTTCGATCTCGTGCAGGATCGACTCGTGCGAGCGGTTCTGGATAATGCGGCCTTCGTGCTCGGTGATCGAGCAGAAGGTGCAGCCACCAAAGCAGCCACGCATGATGTTCACCGAGAAACGAATCATCTCGTAGGCCGGGATGCGCTCCTTGCCATAGGCCGGGTGCGGCACACGGGCGTAAGGCATGCCGAACACGTAGTCCATTTCTTCGGTGGTCATGGGGATGGGTGGCGGGTTGAACCACACATCCACTTCGCCGTGCTTCTGCACCAGGGCGCGGGCGTTACCCGGGTTGGTCTCCAGGTGCAGCACGCGGTTGGCATGGGCATAGAGCACCGGGTCGTTACGCACCTTTTCGAACGAAGGCAGGCGGATCACCGACTTTTCCCGGGTCACGGCCGGGCTGTCGAGAATCTGCACGACCTTGGCTTCGTTCGGGTCTTCCTGGTCGCCCTTGGCCTGCTCGATGGCGCAGGCCTGGGTGTCCTGGGTGTTCACGTACGGGTTGATGATCTTGTCGACGCGGCCCGGGCGGTCGATGCGGGTGGAGTCGATCTCGAACCAGCCCTGCGGGGTATCACGGCGCACGAACGCGGTGCCGCGGATGTCGGTGATGCTCTCGATCGTCTCGCCACTGGCCAGGCGCTGGGCCACCTCGACCACCGCACGCTCGGCGTTGCCGAACAGCAGGATGTCGGCGCTGGCGTCGATCAGGATCGAGTGACGCACCTTGTCCTGCCAGTAGTCGTAGTGGGCGATGCGGCGCAGCGAAGCCTCGATGCCGCCGAGTACGATCGGCACATGCTTGTAGGCTTCCTTGCAGCGCTGGCTGTACACCAGGCTGGCGCGGTCCGGACGGCTGCCGGCCAGGCCACCAGGGGTGTAGGCGTCGTCGGAACGGATCTTCTTGTCTGCGGTGTAGCGGTTGATCATCGAATCCATGTTGCCCGCGGCCACGCCGAAGAACAGGTTCGGCTCGCCAAGCTTCATGAAGTCGTCTTTCGACTGCCAGTTAGGCTGGGCAATGATGCCTACGCGAAAGCCCTGGGCTTCCAGCAGGCGGCCGATGATGGCCATGCCGAACGACGGATGGTCGACGTAGGCATCACCGGTCACGATGATGATGTCGCAGGAATCCCAGCCGAGCAGATCCATCTCCTGCCTGCTCATTGGCAGGAAAGGTGCTGGCCCGAAGCATTCGGCCCAGTACTTGGGATAGTCGTAGAGTGGTTTGGCTGCTTGCATGTCAGTGACCGGTTCTGGTGTGCAGGGAAATCGCGGGCGCGGAATATAGCACAAATTTTGACCAAATCCGACTGTCTTCGTGGGGATTGGTGGGTTGGGCGACGGTTGGGTGAAGGCTGCCAGGTGCCTGGCTTGGGGCTTGTGGTGGAGCCGCAAGGTGTCCGACACAGCAGTTTCTGCGCCTGTGAGATCGAGCGCCGCCCGCGCGGCGCATCGCGACGCAAGGCCGCTCCCACATCTGTTTCGGGCCAGTCCAGCCTGTGCCATTGGCGCGCGCCCCCTTGTTTGCTCTCTTCAATATCGAAGGTTGCGCCGCAGCTTCTCGGCAATCTCCAGCCATACCAACAGGGTGCGAGTGCGGAGGAGGCAGGAGTAACTGGCCCGAAACAAATGTGGGAGCGGCCTTGCGTCGCGATGCGCCGCGCGGGCGGCGCTCGATCTCACAGGCGCTGAAACTGTTGTGTCGAACACATGGCGGCCTTCATGCAACCTAAAGCCAACCCCTCACTGCTTCATGCCCAACTCCGCATCATCCATCAACGCCTTGGCCATCGCACTCAGGTAATGGGCCGCCCAGATCATCATCGGTTTTTCATCCATCAGCCCGGTGATGGTCAATTCGCGCACATAGCCCATCAACTCTGAAGACTGCTCGCGGGCATCTCTGCACGGGATACCGGGCTCGATGCGGAACAGTGGATGAGTGCCGTTCTCGCCCTGATAAAAAGTGGTCTTACCGACAGTGAATTGGGTGTCTTCTGTTGTCATTGTTCAATCCCCGGAAATTTCTCTAAAACCAGGGCCGGCCCTTTCGCGGGCACGCCCGCTCCCACAGGTACAGTGCAACCCGGAAAACAGTGGTTATCCGCTCCCACAGGATCACCACAGCTTTCAGGCTTGCACAGTACCTGTGGGAGCGGGTTCACCCGCGAAAGGGCCCGGCCAGGCGTAATATCAATCAAGCCCTACGTTGGGCATTCGGCCTGAGTAGAGCTGTGTTCAAGGAAAGGGGATCGAGGGGTGGATCGGGGATAATTTTCAGCATGCTATAGCTCTCTGTAGATTCACATAGAGCCGCACTCATGACTTGCAGTGTGATGGGTGGCGGCCACGTACGGGTCTGCAAGACCGGACAGAGAACGAAAACCGGCAGGTTCGAAAACCTCCCGCACGCAGCCACCATCAAGCGAGCCCAATGGCGTGCCATTGGCTTGCGGTGAACAACATTCGTTCCTGATCGGGCTTGCAGGCCCGGTCGCTGTTTTTGCAACGACAGGGCCAGACTAGGCCGCCCAGAAAACCACCGCAATGGTGTAAAGGCCGTAGGAAGCTAACCGCCCAGGAACGATGGCTAGGCTTTCTGATTGGCTCAGCATGGCCGGTACTGGCCGAAGCGGTGGTGCTGGTCACACTGTTCGCATACCTCGGGCTACTTCGGTATTAATCGGCCTCATCCCCTTGAGTTTGGCATATCTATGGGCCCCGCAGTGGGGGTTGGCTTCAGGGCTTGCGTACCCTGTTCATTGGCCTGGGCAGTGGTGGTTTGCTGTTGTGGGGCATCCATGATCAATCCCAGGCAACACCGCATCTGAGCCTGGGCGAGCTTGTTGCCCTCTTTACGCTGGTGAGTGGGTTGCTCGCAGGCGTTGCACAACTGGCGGAAGCTTGGCGGGTACTCGACCAGTTCCGGCTCGACAAACGCAAGCTCGAACACTGGCTCCAACTCCCTGTGTTCGGCCCGACAGAGTCCATGGAGGCAGAGCCCTTGGATGAACACGCAGGGCTTCGCATCACCCCCTGCCAACTCAGCGCTCGAAACGCGCTGCAACTGCTGATCGATGAGCCCTTGGTAATACGGGCAGGAGAACGAGTCGCGCTGGTTGGGCCCAGCGGGTCTGGTAAGTCGACACTTCTGCATGCGCTGGCAGGAACGGTATTCCAGTTGCGCAAGCACGTTCACTTGTATGGCAGAAGCCTGGCTGCGCTCGAGGGCTGTGAGCAGTTCAGCCGTTTACGACTCTGCCCTCAGGATGCGCATTTCATACCCGGCCCACTGCCCCGCGCAGTGCTGTTCGAACATGCTCATGATCGCGCTCAGATCGAACAATGGCTTGAACGACTGGGCTTGAGCAAAGACTGGTACGAACTTGATCTGGATGCACGCGCAGAATCCATTTCGGGTGGTGAGGCGCGCAGGCTGACGTTGCTGCGGGTACTTAATCAGCCTGGCGACTTCAATTTCTTTGACGAACCTACAAGCGGCCTGGACGCCGGATCGGCAGAGCAGACCCGGGATCTTCTGTTCGAAACATTCCAAGGGAAAGGGCTGATCTGCGTTACTCATGATCAGAACGCCCTGTCGCGATTTGATCGGGTAATCACGATGAGCGAAGGGCGGATTGTCAGTCAGTGCTAAAAGCCACGTCCCTTTAATCGGGGCCGCTTTGCGGCCCATCGCCGGCAAGCCGGGCTCCCACAGGTACGGTGCAAAGCTTAAGATTTACGCCGTACCTGTGGGAGCCCGGCTTGCCGACGATGGGCGGCGCAGCAGCCCCAAAAGCCTTGAACCAGTTACGACTTACCGGCGTTATTCGTCATCATCGAAGTTGTACATGCCCGGCGCAAGGTTCTCGAAGCGGGTGTACTTGCCGATGAATGCCAGGCGGACGAAGCCGATGGGGCCGTTACGCTGTTTGCCGATGATGATTTCGGCAATGCCCTTGTGCTCGGTCTCCGGGTGATACACCTCGTCACGGTAGACGAACATGATCACGTCGGCGTCCTGCTCGATTGCACCGGACTCACGCAAGTCGGAGTTGATCGGGCGCTTGTTTGGCCGCTGCTCAAGGGAGCGGTTCAGCTGTGACAATGCTACGACCGGGCAGTTGAACTCTTTGGCAAGGGCCTTGAGGGAGCGAGAAATCTCGGAAATTTCGTTGGTCCGATTATCACCACCGGAACCTGGAATCTGCATCAACTGCAGGTAGTCGACCATGATCAGGCCGATTTCGCCGTGCTCACGCGCCAGGCGGCGAGTGCGCGAACGCATTTCCGAAGGGCTGATGCCCGCTGTATCGTCGATGAACAGCTTGCGGTCGTTGAGCAGGTTGACTGCCGAGGTCAGGCGCGGCCAGTCGTCGTCGTCCAGCTGGCCAGAACGCACCTTGGTCTGGTCAATACGGCCCAAGGACGAGAGCATACGCATGATCAGCGATTCACCTGGCATCTCGAGGGAGAACACCAGCACAGCCTTGTCGCTGCGCAGCACGGCATTCTCGACCAGGTTCATGGCAAACGTGGTCTTACCCATCGAGGGTCGGCCGGCGACAATGATCAAGTCCGCCGCCTGCAGGCCGCTGGTCTTCTCGTCCAGGTCGGTGTAACCGGTGGAAACACCGGTAATTTCGCTGTCAGAGTTGAACAGCGTATCGATGCGATCGATGGCCTTGGTCAACAGCTCGTTGACGCCTACCGGGCCGCCGGTCTTTGGCCGCGCCTCGGCAATCTGGAAAATCTGCCGTTCGGCGTCGTCGAGAATTTCCTCGGCGTTGCGACCTTGGGGGTTAAAGGCGTTGTCGGCAATATCGGTGCTGATGCTGATCAGCTGGCGCAGCGTGGCGCGCTCGCGAATGATCGCGGCGTAGGCCTTGATGTTGGCCACCGATGGCGTGTTCTTGGCCAGCTCCGCCAAGTAAGCCAGGCCGCCGACCTGCGACGAAACGCCTTCCTTGTCCAACTGCTCGTGCAACGTGACCACGTCGAACGGGTGGTTAAGGTCCACCAGCTTATGGATGGCACGGTAGATCAGGCGATGGTCATGCCGGTAGAAATCGCCATCCGAAACCTGATCCAGCACCCGCTCCCAGGCGTTGTTGTCCAGCATCAGGCCACCGAGCACGGCCTGTTCGGCCTCGATGGAATGCGGCGGCACCTTCAGGGCGGCGGTTTGCAGGTCAAGCTGTTCGGAGGTTGTGATCTCGTTCATGGCCACGAAGAAATTCTGGAGGATGAAAAAGACAAAGGGCACGGCCTGTATAAAACAGGACCGTGCCCGATGTTAACCGCCTGACCCGCAAGGAGCCAGCCAGTTAGCGCAGCTTAGGCAGCTACGACAACCACGCGTACGGTGGCTTCAACGTCGCTGTGCAGGTGCACGGCTACGTCGTATTCGCCAACCTGACGGATGGTGCCGTTCGGCAGACGAACTTCAGCTTTGGCCACTTCAACGCCGGAGGCGGTCAGGGCGTCAGCGATGTCGTGGGTGCCGATCGAACCGAACAGCTTGCCTTCGTCGCCAGCGGTGGCAGTGATGGTCACTTCCAGCTCGGCCAGTTGGGCAGCGCGGCTTTCAGCCGACGATTTACGGTCAGCAGCTGCTTTTTCCAGCTCGGCGCGACGCTCTTCGAACGCAGCCAGGTTGGCGGCGTTGGCAACGGTGGCCTTGCCGAATGGCAGCAGGAAGTTACGGCCGTAACCAGCCTTAACTTTTACTTTGTCGCCCAGGTTGCCCAGGTTAGCGACTTTTTCCAGCAGGATCAGTTCCATTTGGTAAAACCTCTTAACTTTTAACCTTCACCGTTCGCGGAGTCATTCCCCTTGGGGGACTTGCGACCGCGAAAATCAATCAGGCTGTCGACAATGGCCAAAACCACCAGCAACGGATAAATCAGCTGCATGATCAGCGGTAGCGTCACGTACATGCCCACCAGCCAGAAACCGGCCAGTCGGCCCTGTGCCACCAGCCCATGCATCAAAGCGATGCCGGCCAGTACCAGTACCAGGCTCGAAGCCGATGCCAGGATGATGAACTGCGGTCCGATGAACGGAGCCACCACCATCACTGCCACCAAGACCGCCATGGTCTGTTTTGGCAACTTCAGGGCGCGAAACTCGCGACCGAAGCCTCCAGGGTTGTACAACGCTGCCTGCCAGTAGCGCGCCAGCACCAAGGCCAGCACACTGAACAATTGCACCGTCACTGCTGTGGAAGCGACCAGCACAGGGCGGATCAGCTCACCGGAGAGCACGGGTTGCCCCTCGATTTTCGGCATGGCTTCGGCAAACGCCTTGGCCAGCACATCGAAGGTTTGCGCCAGCGCCAGATCGAGCACGAGGCTGAAAGCCACGGCGAACACGGCACTGACCACCAACACCCGGCTCCAGGGATGCTCGGCTCGCAACAGGGCGGCCAGGCTCAGGGCTCCTGCAATCACCAGAAAGGTGATGGGATCGCCCATGACCCACACGGCCAACCCGGCCAGCAGGCCGCCGGCGATGACCGTTGTAGCATCCTTGAAACCACGCCGCAGCAGCACAAAGCTGCATGCAGCGGCACTCAACCAGAACAGCAGCGGCAGTACCGCGCTGATGACCACCACGAGGGTGGCCTGCACACGACCGCGCATGATGAAACTTGCTAACGCTCGCATGCTAATCCCTTACTGCTTGTCGACGACCCGGTCTCAGCGGCCGTGGCTGTCGGTGTAGGGCAGCAGGGCCAGGAAGCGGGCGCGCTTGATAGCGGTAGCCAGCTGACGCTGATAACGAGCTTTGGTACCGGTGATGCGGCTTGGAACGATCTTGCCGGTTTCGGATACGTAAGCTTTCAGGGTGTTGAGATCTTTGAAGTCGATCTCTTTCACGTCTTCAGCAGTGAAGCGGCAGAATTTACGACGACGGAAGAAACGTGCCATTTAATAGGCTCCTCTAAAGGTCCGTGGATTACTCGTCAGCGTTATCGCTGGAGTCGCTGTCATTGCTGTCGTCGCCTTCGGCGGAGTCAGCATGCTCAGGACGCTCACGACGCTCACGGCGCTCGCTGCGGTTTTCTTCAGCCTTCAGCATCTCGGACTGGCCGGTAACGGCTTCGTCGCGACGGATGACCAGGTTACGGATAACGGCATCGTTGTAGCGGAAGTTGTCTTCCAGCTCGGCCAGGGCCTTGCCGGTGCACTCAACGTTCAGCATCACGTAGTGAGCCTTGTGAACATTGTTGATTGCGTAGGCCAGTTGACGACGGCCCCAGTCTTCCAGGCGGTGGATTTTGCCACCGTCTTCTTCGATCAGCTTGGTGTAACGCTCAACCATGCCGCCGACTTGCTCGCTCTGGTCCGGGTGAACCAGGAAGATGATTTCGTAATGACGCATGAATGCTCCTTACGGGTTAGTAGTCTGCCAGCGTATCTGGTCAGACAAGGAGTGAATGACACTGTATGTCTTGCACGGAGGGGAGGCACATGAGCGCCTGCCAGCTCGGCAAGGGGCGCAATTGTAGAGAAGGCGTGGCGCACAAGCAAGGCAATTGGCGAATATTTGAACAGCCTGAAACATATTCGCAGGCTACCGGCCCTTTCGCGGGTAAACCCGCTCCCACAGGGACCCCACTGCTTGAAAGCCAGTGAAAAACCTGTGGGAGCGGGCGCGCCCGCGAATGGGCCGGAACAGGCTGAAGATCAGCGCTTGGCCTGACGCTGACGCACGGCTTCGAACAGGCAAACCCCGGTCGCCACCGAAACGTTCAGGCTGCTGACGCTACCGCCCATCGGCAACTTCACCAGGAAGTCGCAGTGCTCGCGGGTCAACCGGCGCATGCCTTTGCCTTCGGCGCCCATGATCATGACCAGAGGCCCGGTGAGGTCCTGTTGGTAAATCTCCTGCTCGGCCTCGCCGGCGGTACCTACCACCCACAAGCCACGCTGCTGCAGCTTCTCCAGCGTACGCGCCAGGTTGGTCACGGCTACCAGCGGAATCACCTCTGCCGCGCCGCACGCCACCTTGCGCACCACAGGCGTCAGGGTCGCCGACTTGTCCTTGGGCACCAGCACCGCCGTGGCACCGGCGGCATCGGCCGTGCGCAGGCATGCGCCGAGGTTGTGCGGGTCGGTAACACCGTCCAGCACCAGGATCAGCGGCGGCGTTTCGGTGCGCTCGAGCAACTCTTCGAGCATCAATTCGCCCCACACCTGGCTTGGGCTCACCTCGGCGACAACGCCCTGGTGCACACCTTCAACCCAGGCATCCATCTCACGGCGCTCGGCCTGGCCAACCTGCACGCGGTTTTCCGCAGCCAGCGCCAGCAGGGTCTGCAGGCGTGGCTCGCTGCGCCCTTCCGACAGCCAGATCTGCTTGACCCGCTTCGGATGGTGCTTCAGCAGCGCCTGCACGGCATGCACGCCGTAGATCTTTTCCAGCTGACTCATGACTTGCTCTTGCTCTTGCGTGGCGCACCGGACTTCGGCGGGCCTTTACGGTGCTTGGTCGGTTTGCCGGCGGCCTTGCCGCCTTTGTCCGACTTGCTGCTGGACGAGCTGCCGGTGCGGGCATCGCTCATCAGCGCCTTTTTCATTTCACGGCTCTTGCGCACTTCGGCGTTACGCTGCACGGCGTCTTTCGGGAAATACGCCTCGGAGGTTTCGCTCTTGCGGCTTCGCGGCTTCGGCGTGGCCCTGGCCTCGACCGGTACTGGCTCGGGCTTGTCGGCTTTGTCGGCAGCCGGCGCGGCGCCGCGCTGCTTGCGGCCGATCGGCGCAGCCAGCGTCTTGTCGGCCACTTCGAAGTCGATCTTGCGCTCGTCCAGGTCAACACGCATGACCTTGACTTCAATCGTGTCGCCCAGGCGGAAGCTGCGCCCGGTGCGCTCACCAGACAGGCGGTGGTGGACCGGGTCGAAGTGGTAGTAGTCGCCCGGCAGCGCACTGACGTGCACCAGGCCTTCCACATAGATATCGGTCAGCTCGACGAACAGGCCGAAGCCAGTCACCGCGGTGATCACGCCTGGGAAGGTTTCGCCCACGCGGTCCTTCATGTACTCGCACTTGAGCCAGTTGACCACGTCACGGGTGGCTTCATCAGCCCGGCGCTCGGTCATCGAGCACTGCTCGCCAAGCTGCTCGAGGGTGTTTTCGTCGTACGGGTAGATGCGCGCCTTGGGGATGCTCATGGCGCCGGCACGCTTGACGTGCGGGGTGTCGACCTTGGAACGGATGATGCTGCGGATGGCGCGGTGCACCAGCAGGTCCGGGTAACGGCGGATCGGCGAGGTGAAGTGGGTGTACGCCTCGTAATTCAAGCCGAAGTGGCCGTTGTTTTCGGTGCTGTACACCGCCTGGCTCAGCGAGCGCAGCATTACGGTCTGGATCAGGTGGAAATCCGGGCGCCCGGCGATGCTCGCCAGCAGGGCCTGGTAATCCTTCGGCGACGGGTCCTTGCCCTTGTGCAGGCTCAGCCCCAGCTCGCCGAGGAACGCACGCAGCTTTTCCAGGCGCTCCGGCGGCGGGCCGTCGTGCACCCGGTACAGTGCCGGCACGCCGTGCTTCTGAAGGAACTCGGCGGTGGCCACGTTGGCCGCCAGCATGCATTCCTCGATCAGCTTGTGGGCGTCGTTACGAACAGTTGGGCGAATTTCCGCGATCTTGCGCTGATCGCCGAAGATGATGCGGGTTTCCTGGGTCTCGAAATCGATGGCACCCCGGGCGTGACGGGCATCCAGCAGCACCTTGTACAGGTTGTACAGGTTCTTCAGGTCCGGCACGACTTCCTTGTACTCCTCGCGCAGCGCCTTGCCCTCACGGGTGCGGGCGTGCTCGAGCATGCTGCTGACCTTGTTGTAGGTCAGGCGGGCGTGGGAGTGGATGACGCCTTCGTAGAACTGGTAGTCGACCATCTGGCCGGCTTTGTTCATGGTCATTTCACAGACCATGGCCAAGCGGTCGACGTGCGGGTTCAGCGAGCACAGGCCGTTGGACAGCTCTTCGGGGAGCATCGGCACCACGCGCTCGGGGAAGTACACCGAGTTACCGCGTTGCTGGGCCTCGACGTCCAGGGCCGAGCCCAGGCGCACATAGCTGGACACGTCGGCGATGGCCACATACAGGCGCCAGCCACCGGAGAACAGACGCAGCTTGCCCAGCGGCTCGCAATAGACAGCGTCATCGAAGTCGCGGGCGTCTTCACCGTCGATGGTGACGAACGGCAAATGACGCAGGTCGACGCGCTTCTCTTTGTCCTTCTCTTCGACTTCGGAGCGGAACTTGCGCGCTTCCTTGACCACATCTTCGGGCCAGACGTGCGGGATGTCGTAGCTGCGCAGGGCAACGTCGATTTCCATGCCCGGCGCCATGTAGTTGCCGATGACCTCTACCACATCGCCTTGCGGCTGGAAGCGCGGGGTTGGCCAGTGGGTGATCTTGATTTCGACAAACTGGCCGATCTTTGCACCACCATTACGCCCGGCGGTCACCAGCACTTCCTGCTGGATTTTCGGGTTGTCCGGGGTTACGTAGCCAATGCCGCCTTCTTCGAAGTAGCGGCCGACCACGCTTTCGTGGGCACGGGAGATGACCTCGACGATCACGCCTTCACGGCGCCCACGGCGGTCGGTACCGGACACCCGCGCCAATGCACGGTCGCCATCGAAGGCCAGGCGCATCTGCGACGGGCTGAGGAACAGGTCATCGCTGCCATCATCGGGGATGAGGAAACCAAACCCATCGCGGTGGCCGGAGATACGGCCGCAGATCAGGTCGAGCTTGTCCACCGGGGCATAAGTGCCGCGCCGGGTATAGATAAGCTGGCCGTCGCGCTCCATGGCACGCAGACGGCGGCGCAGGGCTTCGATCTGGTCTTCTTCATACAGACCAAACTCTTTCGCCAGCTCCTCGCGCGCAGCGGGCTCGCCACGGTCAGCAAGGCGCTGCAGGATCAGCTCACGGCTGGGAATGGGGTTGTCGTATTTTTCCGCTTCGCGAGCGGCCTCGGGATCGAGGGATTGCCAATCGGCCATCAGAAGGGGTTCACCTTGGGGTATATAGATAGGAATTCTGGCATAGGCCTATTGAAACCGGAAATGTCTGCCTTGGACAGCCCCCACTGCTGTGCTTCCAGAGCAGTAATAGGCCTGTGGAATCAACAAGTTGAATTTTTTGAAATTTTTTTTGATTGGGGGGTTTACAGCCCTGGGGAGCGTCCGTATAGTGCGCACCACAACGACGGACAACCCCGACGTTGTAGTAGAGATGAACGGCGCTGTAAAGCATCTTGTTATCTCGAATGTGTGCCCAGGTGGCGGAATTGGTAGACGCGCTGGTTTCAGGTATCAGTGACCGCAAGGTCGTGGAAGTTCGAGTCTTCTCCTGGGCACCAAATATTTTCAAGTAATAGATGACCAAGGATCTGTTACTACTGTGTGAAAGCGAACAATAGTCGCCTTCATCAGATGATGCAAAGCTTTGCCCAGGTGGCGGAATTGGTAGACGCGCTGGTTTCAGGTATCAGTGACCGCAAGGTCGTGGAAGTTCGAGTCTTCTCCTGGGCACCATACAAAAACCCACTAGCTTGCTAGTGGGTTTTTTCTTGCCTGCGTTTTTTGCCCCCGCCCTTCCCGCGCGCTCCCAGTGCCTACACCATGGTCTGCCCATGAATTTCTCGTCATACGGCCACTTGAGAAACAATTTCGTTTACCATTGTTTCCAAATATGTAGCCGTAAGCGAGGAAGTACCCGCATGACGATCCGCCCGCAACCGCTGATGCGCACCTTGGCCGCCGCCGTGCTGAGCCTGGTCATCGGCGCTCCGGCCGCCATGGCAGACGCACCGGTCACCCTGACCATGTACAACGGTCAGCACAAGGAAATCGGCGAAGCCATCGCCAAGGCCTACGAGGCCAAGACCGGTATTCACATCGACATTCGCAAGGGCAGCAGCAACCAGCTGGCCAGCCAGATCATCGAAGAAGGCGACCGGTCGCCGGCCGACATCATCTACACCGAAGAGTCCCCGCCCCTGAACAACCTGGGCGAGCTGGGCCTGCTGGCGAAGATCGACGACGCCACCTCGAACATGGTGCCCAAGGAGTACGTTGGCGCCAACGGCACCTGGATGGGCATCACGGCCCGTACCCGCATCGTGGTGTACAACCCGAAAAAGGTCGACGAAAAAGACCTGCCAACCACGGTGATGGACTTCGCCAACCCTGAGTGGGAAGGCCGCGTGGGTTATGTACCCACCAGCGGTGCATTCCAGGAGCAGGCCGTGGCCATCCTGAAAATGCACGGCCGTGAAGCCACCGAAGAATGGCTGACCGGCCTGAAAGCCTTCGGCAAGACCTACACCAACAACATGGTCGCCCTCAAAGCCGTGGAAAAAGGCGAAGTGGCTGCGGTACTGGTGAACAACTACTACTGGTACGCGCTTGAACGCGAACGCGGCAAGCTGGACACCAAACTCTACTACCTGGCCGACGGCGATGCCGGCAACCTGGTCACCATCTCCGGCGCGGCCGTGGTCAAGGCCAGCAAGCACCCGAAAGAAGCCCAGGCCCTGCTCAACTGGATGGCCAGCGAAGAAGGCCAGCGCGTGATCACCCAGACCACCGCCGAGTACCCGCTGCACAAGGGCATGGTTTCTGACCGTGGCCTGAAGCCGTTCGATGAGCTGCGCCCGCCGAAGATCTCGCCGGCCGACCTGGGTAACGCCGAAGAAGCCATCGAGCTTGAACGCGAGGTCGGTCTGCTCTGATGACTGCCGCCCTGTCCGCACCGGCGCCGGTGCGCTTCGTACCGCGCCGCAAGCGCCCCTCCATCTGGGTGGTGCTGCCTGTGCTGTTCCTGGTGGCGATGAGCCTGCTGCCACTGGCCTATGTCGCCATCAAAGCCTGGGAAGCCGGCTGGCGCGAGGCCTTGCACCTGTTGTGGCGTCCCTTTGTCTGGGGGCTGATGCGCAACACCCTGTTGCTGATGGTCGGGGTGACGCTGACGTGCATGGTGGTGGGCCTGGCGCTGGCCTGGCTGCTGGAGCGCAGCAACCTGGCCGGCCGCCGGCTGTGGGGCGTGGTGCTATGCCTGCCGTTCGCAGTGCCGTCGTTCGTCAGCAGCTTCACCTGGGTATCGTTGAGTTCGGACTTCGAAGGCCTCGGCGGGGCGATCATGGTCATGGCCCTGTCCAAATACCCGTTGGTGTTCCTGCCCGTTGCCGCAACCCTGCGCAACCTCGACACCTCGCTGGAGGAGTCGGCGCGCACCCTGGGGTGCAGCCGCTGGGGCGTGTTCAGCAAGGTCACCCTGCCGCTGCTGTGGCCGTCGATGCTCGGCGGTGCACTGCTGATTGCCCTGCACATGCTGGTGGAGTTCGGCGCCTTGTCGATCCTCGGCCTGCAAACCTTCACCACCGCAATCTACCAACAGTTCGAACTGGAGTTCAGCAACGCCAACGCGGCCATGCTGTCTGCCGTGTTGCTGGCGATGTGCCTGGTGTTGCTGTGGCTGGAACTGCGCGTACGCGGCAAAGCCCGCCATGTGCGCATCGGCCAGGGCGTAGCGCGGCGTGCGCAACCGGTGCGGCTGCGTGGTTGGGCGGTGCTGGCACAGCTGTTTTGCGTGAGCCTGGCGGTGCTGGGCAGCGGTATTCCGCTGGCCATGCTCGGCTACTGGCTGAGCGTGGGGTCGTCGGCAGCGTTCCCGGTGGCGGCCATCTCCAAGGCACTGTTCACTTCGTTGTCGGTGTCGCTTGGCGGTGCTGGCTTCTGCGTGCTGCTGGCCCTGCCGATCAGCTTCCTGGTGGTGCGCTACAAGGGTCGCCTGGCGATCTGGGCCGAGCGCTTGCCTTACCTGCTGCACGCGCTGCCCGGCCTGGTCATTGCCTTGACCCTGGTGTTCTTCGCCTTGCACTACGTGCCGGCGCTGTACCAGACCACGGCATTGCTGCTGCTGGCCTATGCGCTGCTGTTTTTGCCACTGGCGCAGTCGCCGGTGCGCACCGCGCTGAACAAGGCCTCGCCAACGCTTGAGGAAGCTGCACGCACCCTGGGTGCGAGCAGCTTTACTGCGTTCTGCCGGGTGACCCTGCCGATCATCTTCCCGGCCATGGCGGCGGCTTTTGCGCTGGTGTTCCTGGATGCCATGAAGGAGCTGACTGCCACGCTACTGCTCAGCCCCACGGGCATGACCACACTGGCCACCGAGGTGTGGGCGCATACAGCCAACGTCGAGTTCGCGGCAGCGGCGCCTTATGCGGCACTGCTGATCGTAGTGTCGGGGTTGCCGGCGATGAGGCCATCAGATGTTACGCAGCATCCGGCGGACTATTGGCCCATGAGCCTTGCCGACGGGCAGCATGTAGAGGCGGCCGAAACGATTGAAGCACTGCACCGAGGTGGTCACATTCAAGCGTTGCCGGCCCTGCTTTGCTTCATCCAGATCCATGCTCACCATCACCGCCAGGTGCGTGTCACGCGAGGTCAGGACCAGTTGCTGGTCGCTGATTGCCTCGACGGTAAAGAAATCAAGCAACTCACCCACCGCCGGCACCCGCTCGGGGTTGCGCGATGAAAAACCGTGGATAGTGGCAACGTTGAACCGACGCGAGATGAAGTCGCGCAGGCGAAAGGCCACAGCCAGCCAGCCCGGAACCTCCGAGGTCATGGCGCAGTAGGCCTGTATGGCGGTCATTGGTGCGGTGACGCCAATGCCATCGCTATGAAGAAAATTCAGTTCGGCCGGAGCGGCGACCAGTTGGGCGGACATGAACAACTCCCTTTGCCATGTGTCGCCGCCATCATAGCAACACCTCTCGCTGTAGGAGCGGCCTTGCGTCGCGATGGGCTGCGCAGCAGCCCCGGCATTATCTGCATTAATGCCGATATCCTGGGGCTGCTGTGCAGCCCATCGCGACGCAAGGCCGCTCCTACAGGGACCGCGTCAGGCGCGGAATTGGCCAAGGCTTGCCCGTAGCTGCGCGGCCAGGTCATCCAGCACCTTGCTGCTGGCCGTGGTCTGCATCACCACTTCGGCCGAGCGCTCAGCCTGGGCATGGATAGTCTCCACCCGCCCCCGCACGGCCTGCGCCCCGCTCGCCTGCTGCTCAGCTGCGCGGGTGGCCAGGCCAATGGCCGCATGCACCTGCTCCACCGCCGCCTGCACCGACTGCTGCCGGCGCTCGTTATCACGCAGTACCAGCAGCCCTTCGCTGGCCTTGAGCCCGGCCTGGCTGATGGTCGCCACGGCTTCCTTGGCGCCCTTCTGCAGCGCCGCGATGTGCGACTGGATATCCCCCGTGGAGCTCTGCGTCTTGCTCGCCAGCGCTCGCACCTCATCGGCCACCACGGCAAACCCGCGCCCGGTCTCACCCGCCCGAGCGGCTTCGATGGCCGCGTTCAGCGCCAGCAGGTTGGTCTGCTCGGCAATGCCGTGGATCACCGTCAGCACCACTTCGATCTGCTCACTCTGCTTGGCCAGGCGCTCGATAACCTGGGAGCCCGTTTCGACCTGCCCGGCAAGGTTCTCGATCAGGCTCGCCAGTTGCGTCGAGGAACGGCTGTTTTCGTCGGTGGCCTGGCGGATATCCACCACCTGCTTCAAGGCCGCCTGCATCGCATGGCTTTCGGCCTGGGCTTCGTCTGCCATGCTCGAAAGGTCGCGCAGGCTGGCTGCCACTTCATCGCGTTGCAATGCGGCAGCAGCATCCGCGCCGGCGTTGCGCTGGGCCATCGCGCCAATCTCGACACCGGTACGCTGCGCCACCTCGCCCGCCTCACGCACGATCGGTTGCAGCTTGTCGACAAAGCGGTTCACCGCCGAAGCCATGTCGCCAATTTCGTCGCGGCTGTCGAGCGGCACGCGCTTGGTCAGGTCGCCTTCGCCCGCCGCCAGGTCGTCCAGGGCAGCAATCAGCAGGCGCAGCTTGCTCAGCACTCGGCGGCCAAGCACCACGGCCACCACCAGCAGCACACCCAGACCGACCAGCACCAGGCCCAGGCCAATGCGCCAGCGCAGTTCGGCAGCGGCCTCGCGCACAGTCTGTGCGGTATTGGCCTGCATCGCTGCAGCACTGCCTTGCGCCTTCTCCAGGCGCTGACGGAGGGTTTTGCCGCTGTCGGCTGCGGCACCCACCAGGCTGTCGCCAACCAGTTGCTCACCGCTGGCAATCAGCGCCGCGAAGCGCTGGTCCAGGGCCTTGAGCTCCTGGTCGATGCCCGCCGTGGAAACCCCCATCACCACCTTGCCGATTTCTGCGCCATTGGGATTGATCGAAGCTTCGACAAAGTACACCGCCGGGTCGTGTCGGGCTGCATTGATCACCTTGTCCAGCGCACGCTCGCCCTGGCCCTTGTCCATCAACGCCTGGTTGATCGGGTTTTGCCGGTTCAGGTAACGGGTCAGGTGCTGGCCCTGTGCATCGTCATAAACCACGAACAACACGTTGGGGTTGCGCTGGGCACGCCGGGCAAAGTCGGAGAGCACTGGCACATCGTTGTCCCAGATCGCCCGCGGGGCAACCGAAGCCAGCAGCTCGGCCATGTCGTTGGCGGAGTCCTTCAGGTTCTTTTCCAAGGTGCTGCGCAGTTGCTGCTGTTCGCTTTGCAGGCGCTCCGACAACCCGGCGCTCAGGCGCTGGCGGGTGCTGCTGGACAGGCCGTCGAGGCCCGAGCGCACATCTTGCCCGGCTTGCTCCAGGTCATTGGCCAGCTGGCGGCTGTCGTTACCCAGGCGTTCGCCAAGGTCGGCCTCCAGGGCGGTGACCGTGCTTCGGGTAAGCGCAACTGCAACCAGCACCTGCACCAAAAGAGCGATACCAAGGGCAACAAACACAGGCCGCAAAAGGCGGCTTCGTAACAGTGAGAGGATGGCAGACACGGTGTAACCCTCGTGTTTTCTGGCGCCACTATTTTGATGGCATCTTCAGAAACTTCTTACAGCAAGGGTTGTGCCGGAGGCAGCAGGGATATGCGCCAAGGTTCAGCAAGGGGGTTGCCTGCACCGGCCCTATCGCCGGCAAGCCAGCTCCCAAAGGAGCTTCACACATCTCGAGATCTATGAAGATGCTGTGGGAGCTGGCTTGCCGGCGATAGGGCCAATGCAGGCATACCCACAAATGAAAACGCCGCGGCCCTTTTCAGGGCCACGGCGTCAGATCAGCCTGGAGGGCGGATCAGGCGAACGGGTGACGCAGCACGATGGTCTCGTTGCGGTCCGGGCCGGTCGAA
Organism: Pseudomonas sp. TSO6; assembly: GCF_056098905.1. Classification (NCBI taxonomy): domain Bacteria; kingdom Pseudomonadati; phylum Pseudomonadota; class Gammaproteobacteria; order Pseudomonadales; family Pseudomonadaceae; genus Pseudomonas; species Pseudomonas sp. TSO6. The sequence continues at coordinate 42,086 of NZ_JBLZWV010000069.1, forward strand.
ATGATGTCGATCGGCGCGCCGACCAGCTCTTCGATGCGCTTGATGTAGTCACGCGCAGCTTGCGGCAGCTCTTCCAGGGTTTTTGCACCCAGGGTCGACTCGCTCCAGCCTGGCATCTCTTCGTACACCGGCTCCAGGCCGATGTAGCTGTCGGCATCGGAAGGCGCGTCGATGACAGCACCGTTCTCGTTCTTGTAGCCAACGCAGATGTTGATGGTTTCCAGGCCGTCCAGCACGTCCAGCTTGGTCAGGCAGATGCCCGAGATGCTGTTGACGTCGATGGCGCGACGCAGGATGACGGCATCGAACCAGCCGCAACGACGGGCACGGCCAGTGGTGGAGCCGAACTCGTGGCCACGCTTGGCCAGGGTAGCGCCGGTCTCGTCGAACAGCTCGGTCGGGAACGGACCGGAACCCACGCGAGTGGTGTAGGCCTTGGTGATACCCAGGATGTAGTCCAGGTACATCGGGCCAACGCCGGAACCGGTGGAAATACCGCCAGCGGTGGTGTTGGAGCTGGTGACGTACGGGTAGGTACCGTGGTCGATGTCCAGCAGCGAGCCCTGGGCACCTTCGAACATGATGTCCTTGCCGGCGCGACGCAGGTTGTGCAGCTCGGCGGTGACGTCGAGCATCATCGGCTTGAGCTGTTCAGCGTAGGCCATGCACTCGTCCAGGGTTTGCTGGAAGTCGATGGCCGGCTCTTTGTAGTAGTTCACCAGCTGGAAGTTGTGGTAGTCCAGCAGCTCACCCAGCTTGGCAGCGAAACGCTCGCGGTGGAACAGGTCGCCCACGCGCAGGCCGCGGCGCGCGACCTTGTCTTCGTAAGCTGGGCCGATACCACGGCCGGTGGTGCCGATCTTGGCTTCGCCACGGGCTTTTTCGCGGGCCTGGTCCAGGGCCACGTGGTACGACAGGATCAGCGGCGCAGCCGGGGAGATGCGCAGGCGCTCGCGCACCGGTACGCCCTTCTCTTCCAGCTTGGTGATTTCGCGCATCAGGGCGTCCGGGGCAACGACCACGCCGTTGCCGATCAGGCACTGTACGCCTTCACGCAGGATGCCGGACGGAATCAGGTGCAGAACGGTCTTTTCACCGTTGATCACCAGGGTGTGACCCGCGTTGTGGCCCCCCTGGTAGCGCACTACGGCGGCAGCATGTTCGGTCAGCAGATCGACGATCTTGCCTTTGCCCTCATCACCCCACTGGGTGCCCAGGACGACGACATTCTTACCCATTACATTGGTCCTCATTCACGCAAACTTGGTTGCCGGCCTGTTGCCGACGCAGAAACTCACTGGGCCAGCGGCAGAACCTGCCAGCGCCCGTCTTGCTGAATCAATTGCCGATCACAATCCGCCTCGAGAGCAGCACTCAACGGCTGGCCAGGCAGGGCCTGGACCACACGCTGGCCCTCGTTGCGCAACTGGCAGACTTGCTGCCAGAGGGCCGCGTCGCCACTGTCCGGCATCCAGATGCCGCCCGTTGGCAATACGACCTCCGCTCGCCCCAGTGTGACCAGGGTCTTCAAATCCGTGGAGAAACCGGTGGCCGGGCGTGCCCGGCCAAAGTCGGCGCCGATGTCGTCGTAGCGCCCGCCCTGGGCGATCGATTGACCCTCACCCGGTACGAACACGGCGAACACCACGCCGGTGTGATAGTTGTAGCCGCGCAGCTCGCCGAGGTCGAAGTACAGTGGGAGGTCCGGGAAGCGCGACGCCAGGCGATCGGCGATCGACAGCAGGTCGTCCAGCGCCGCCAGCACGCCGGCCGGAGCACGGCCCAGGCGCACCCGGGCTTCGGCCAGCACTTCACGGCCACCGCACAGCTCGACCAGTGCGCGCAGCATGCTGCCCAGGTCCTTCGGCAGGTCGGCGGTCAGCGCCTGCACCTCATCGACGGCCTTGCGCTGCAGGGCGTCGAACAGCTGCTGCTCGACCGCACCGGACAGGCCGGCAGCACGGGCCAGGCCGCGGTAGATACCGACGTGGCCAAGGTCCATGTGTACGTCCGGCACATCGGCCAGTTGCAGCGTGGCCAGCATCAGACTGATGACTTCCACGTCGCTGGTCGGGCTGGCATCGCCATACAGCTCGGCACCCAGCTGGATCGGGCTGCGCGAGGTGGACAGCGCACGCGGCTGGGCGTGCAGCACGCTGCCGGCGTAGCACAGGCGGCTCGGGCCTTCACGGCGCAGGGTGTGGGCGTCGATACGCGCCACCTGCGGGGTGAAGTCGGCGCGGAAGCCCATCAGGCGGCCGGACTGCGGGTCCACTACCTTGAAGGTACGCTGATCCAGGTCCTGGCCGGCGCCGGTGAGCAGCGACTCCAGGTACTCGATATGCGGGGTGACGACCAGCTCGTAGCCCCAACTCTGGAACAGGTCCAACACCTGACGGCGCGCGATCTCGATGCGCGCAGCCTCAGGTGGCAGTACTTCCTCGATGCCATCTGGCAGCAGCCAGCGGTCTACCGTTGCCATTACGCCTTTTCCCCTCTGGTCCGGGCGGCTTGCCAGCAGGCGAGCCGTCAGTAAAGCCGGTATCGCGCACAGCAGCGGGCAGCACTGATCCCAGCGCAGCCACCGTACCCGATACCCTCGAATTGCCTTGCGAGCTGACCAAACCGTCAACTGGCGCTCTGCCAATCAACCTTTCAGACGCAAAAAAGCCGGGAAATTTCCCGGCTGCCTCATCATACACCCCTTTTCATTCAGGATGCACCCCGCCTGGTGTTTTAGCTGCCAGGCGGGGCGCCGCTGCATGAAAATCAGGGCCTGAGCATCACGGCTTGCTCTTGTCCAGGTAACGGAAGAACTCGTTCTTCGGGTCCAGGACCAGCACGTCGCTCTTGCTCGAGAAGCTCTCGCGGTATGCCTGCAGGCTACGGTGGAACGCATAGAAATCAGCGTCCTGGCTGTAGGCCTTGGCATAGATGGCAGCCGCCTGGGCGTCGCCGTCACCACGGGTTTCTTCTGCTTCGCGGTAGGCCTCGGCCAGCAGCACACGGCGCTGGCGGTCAGCATCGGCACGAATACCTTCAGCCAGCTCGTTACCCTTGGCACGGTGCTCGCGAGCTTCACGCTCACGCTCGGTGCTCATACGGTCGAACACACTGCGGTTGACTTCCTTCGGCAGGTCGATGGCCTTGACGCGCACGTCGACCACCTCGATGCCCAGCTCCTTGTTGGCCATGCGGTTCAGCGATGCAGTGATGTCAGCCATCAGTGCGTCACGTTCACCGGAAACCACCTCGTGCAGGGTACGTTTACCGAACTGGTCGCGCAGGCCGCTCTCCAGACGACGCGACAGACGCTCGTCGGCGATCTGCTTCATGCCGGACGTGGCGGTGTAGAAGCGCTCGGCATCCTTGACGCGCCACTTGGCGTAGGCGTCGACCATCACCGCTTTCTTCTCCAGGGTCAGGAACCGCTGGGTCGGGGCGTCGAGGGTCATGAGGCGGGCGTCGAACTTGCGCACCTGGTTCACGTACGGAATCTTCACGTGCAGGCCGGGCTGAACGTCCGCCTGGACCACCTTACCGAAGCGCAGCAGTACCGCACGCTCTGTCTGGGACACGATATAGAAGCTGTTCCAGGCCACGATGGCCAGAACGACGGCGGCGATCAGGGCGATCAGCGATCTATTGCTCATCAGCGGCTCTCCCTAGTACGCAGCGGCTGCTGTTGCTGTTGCAGGTCCTGCGCCGCACGGGCGGCCGCATCGTTGACCGATGGCGACACGCTGGTGGTTGGCGTGGACGGGTTGCGGCTGCCTTCGACCATCTTGTCCAGTGGCAGGTAGAGCAGGTTGTTCTGCCCATCCTTGGTCGCCACCATGACCTTGCTCGAATTGCTGTAGACCTCTTGCATGGTCTCCAGGTACAGACGCTGACGGGTCACGTCAGGTGCCTTGTGGTACTCGGTGACCAGCTTGGTAAAGCGGTCGGCCTCACCCTTGGCCCGGGCGATGACTTCGTCGCGGTAACCGTTGGCGTCCTCGATGATGCGCTGGGCCTGACCACGGGCTTCCGGCACCACGCCATTGGCGTAGGACTCGGCCTGGTTGCGGGCACGCTGCTCGTCTTCGCGGGCACGGATCACGTCGTCGAAGGCTTCCTGCACTTCACGCGGGGCTGCCGCGCTCTGTACGTTGACCTGGGTAACGGTGATACCGGTACGGTAGTTGTCGAGGAAGCGCTGCAGGCGTTCGCGGATATCCACGGCCATCTGCTCACGGCCTTCGGTCAGTACCTGGTCCATCGAGGTGGAACCCACCACGTGGCGCAGGGCACTGTCGGTCGCGTGCTGCAGGCTTACCTCAGGCTGGTCGACGTTAAGCACGAAGTCCTGCAGGTTGCTGATCTTGTACTGGACGGTCAGCGGCACCTCGACGATGTTCTCGTCTTCGGTCAGCATCTGGCCCTGTTTGGTATAGGCACGCTCACGCGTGACGTTTTCCATGTACTTGCGATCAATCGGCGGGAAGTAGATGTTCAGGCCGGGACCGACCGTCTCATGGTACTTGCCGAAGCGCAGCACCACAGCCTGCTCCTGCTCGTCGACCACGTACACGGCACTGTACAGCCAGATGGCAGCCAGCACCGCCAGGCCGATGCCCAGCAGGCCCAGGCCACCGCCCTTGCCGACATTGCGGTCACCGCCGCCACGTTTCTTGTTACCGCCGAACATGCCGTTCAGGCTGTCCTGCAGTTTGCGGAAGGCCTCGTCCAGATCCGGCGGACCTTTCTTGTCACCACCACCGCCACCGCCACCACGGCGGCCGCCCCAGGGATCCTGATTGTTCGAGTTGCCACCCGGCTCGTTCCAAGCCATAGCGCTCTCCATCTGATAAAGCAAAGACGCGCCCACGGCGCGCCGTCCAATGCTACAGAATGCCTGTCACTGCTGCCCGGCGACCTCGACGAGCATTTATTGCAAAGTGTGTTGCTCGACAAACACTTGCGGCTCCATGCCTTCGCGGCTGACCAGGCGATTCAATTCGACCATGGGCAGTCGCACGCTCAGCAGGCTGCGCCCTTCTTCATCATGCTCTTCACTCTGCACGGCCCCCAGAGCAAAGAATTGCGCGCGCAAGCGGGCAAAACGCTGCTCCAGACACAGGGTACCGACAAACAGATCATCCCCCAGCAACTCGGCAATCGCCTGGCCAACCAGCTCCAGACCACGCCCATCGCGTGCCGATACCCAGACCCGTTCCGGCTTGCCATCGGCATTGCGCTGGATCTGCGGCTCGACATCTTCGAGCAGGTCGAGTTTGTTATACACCTCGAGGATGGGCAAGCCTTCAGCGCCAATCTCGCCCAACACGGCCAGCACCTGCTCGATCTGTTCCATGCGCTCTGGCTCATGGGCGTCGATCACGTGCAGCAGCAGGTCGGAGTTGCTCGACTCTTCGAGCGTAGCCCGAAATGCCTCGACCAGCTTGTGCGGCAGGTGGCGAATGAAGCCCACGGTGTCGGCCAGCACGATCGGCCCCAGGTCGTTGAGCTCGAGCCGGCGCAGGGTCGGGTCGAGGGTGGCGAACAGTTGATCCGCGGCGTACACCTCGGATTCGGTCAGGGCGTTGAACAGCGTGGACTTGCCGGCGTTGGTGTAACCCACCAGCGACACTGAAGGGATATCCGCGCGCTTGCGCCCGCGACGCGCCTGCTCACGCTGGCTGCGTACCTTCTCCAGGCGTGACTTGATCTGGCGAATGCGCACCCGCAACAGGCGGCGGTCGGTTTCGAGCTGGGTTTCACCCGGGCCACGCAGGCCGATACCCCCTTTTTGTCGCTCAAGGTGGGTCCAGCCGCGCACCAGCCGCGTGCTCATGTGATCAAGCTGGGCCAGTTCGACCTGCAGCTTGCCTTCATGGGTACGCGCCCGTTGGGCGAAAATATCGAGGATCAGCCCGGTCCGATCGAGCACACGGCACTCGAACACACGTTCAAGGTTGCGCTCCTGACTGGGCGTGAGGGTGTGATTGAAAATCACAAGGTCTACCTGTTCGGCATGGACCAGGTCGTGCAATTCCTCGACCTTGCCGCTGCCAATCAGGTATTTGGCCGTTGGCTGATGCCGTGTCACGGTCACCAGCGAGACGATATCCGCCCCGGCCGACAGTGCCAGCTCCCGAAACTCCTGCGGATCTTCGCGCGCCTCAGGGTTCTGACCTTCCAAGTGAACGAGCAACGCCCGCTCACCACCACCGTGGCGCTCAAAGAACAATGCAGGCTCCTATCAGGCGTTGCCTGGCTCGCTGTCGCCGAGGTCGGAATCGGACGGGCTTGGCAGGCGAACCGGACGGGCAGGCACCACGGTCGAAATGGCGTGTTTGTAAACCATTTGGCTGACGGTGTTCTTCAGCAGTACCACGAACTGGTCGAACGATTCGATCGAGCCCTGCAGTTTGATGCCGTTGACCAGATAGATCGATACCGGAACCTTTTCTTTTCTCAAGGTGTTCAAGTAAGGGTCTTGTAGCGAATGCCCTTTTGACATATGCCGCACTCCTGTAAGGATAAATAATAGAAAATCAAGAAAATCGATAAATTAGGCCGCCCAGTCGCAAGAATAGACGGCAATCAGCAGGGACTCAGCTCAATATGGAGATGGCCCCAAGGTATTTCAAGGTGCGGGACAGATTGTCGCAGGCCATGCTGTCAAGCCAGTGCACATCAGGCCAGCCACGCAACCAGGTGAACTGCCGCTTGGCCAGCTGCCGGGTCGCAATGATACCGCGTTCTCGCATCTCATTCTCAGTCAGCGTGCCATCCAGGTAATCCCAGACCTGCCGATACCCCACAGCCCGTATAGACGGCAGCCCGGTGTGCAAGTCACTTCTGGCTCGCAGCGATCGGACCTCGTCAATGAAGCCCTGTTCCAGCATCTGCGAAAATCGTAACGCAATTCGCTGATGCAAAATGTGACGATCTGTAGGAGCAATCGCTAAACTCGCGACAGTATAGGGCAAATGTCCGCCAGCGCCTGCGTCTGCGCCGCGACTTTCCGCGAATTGACGCTGGCGATGAGCCGTCATGCTCTCGCCGCTCACGCGGTACACCTCCAGCGCGCGAATCAAGCGTTGCGGGTCGTTGGGGTGGATGCGCGCCGCCGATTCCGGGTCGATCTCGGCCAACTGGCGGTGCAGCTCGGCCAGCCCCAGCGCCTCGGCCTGGGCTTCAAGGTCGGCTCGCACCGCGGCGTCAGCTGCAGGCATGTCGGCCAGGCCATCGATCAACGCCTTGTAATAGAGCATGGTGCCGCCCACCAGCAGCGGGATCTTCCCGCGCGCGGTGATGTCGGCCATGGCTTCCAGGGCATCGGCGCGAAATTGCGCGGCCGAATAGGTCTCGGCCGGGTCACGGATGTCGATCAACCGGTGCGGGTGGGCGGCGAGAATTTCTTTCGACGGCTTGGCCGAACCAATATCCATGCCCCGATAGACCAGCGCCGAGTCAACGCTGATCAGCTCGCACGGCAGCACTTTGGTCAGTTCGATAGCCAGGTCGGTCTTGCCGGCCGCCGTCGGGCCCATCAGGAATATTGCAGGGGGCTTGCCGCTCATTTTATCGACCGCGCAGGAAAAGTTTGTCCAGATCGTCCAGGCCCATCTGGGTCCAGGTGGGACGGCCATGGTTGCACTGGCCACTGCGTTCGGTGTTTTCCATGTCGCGCAGCAGGGCATTCATTTCGGGGATTGCCAGGCGCCGGTTGGCACGCACGGCGCCGTGGCAGGCCATGGTGCCGAGCAGTTCGTTGAGGTGCGCCTGGATACGGTCGCTGGTGCCGTACTCCATCAGGTCGGCGAGCACATCCTGAACAAGGCGGTTGGCCTCGGCCTGCTTGAGCAAGGCCGGAATCTGGCGAATCGCCAAGGTCTCGGGGCCCAGGCGCTGCAGTTCGAAGCCCAGGCGCTGGAACCACTGCGCATGCTCTTCGGCGCAATCCGCTTCACGCTGGCTCAGGGCCAGGGTTTCGGGCACCAGCAGCGGCTGGCCGCTAAGGCCTTCACTGGCCATGGCCACCTTGAGGCGCTCGTACATGATGCGCTCATGGGCAGCGTGCATGTCCACCAGCACCAGGCCAACGGCGTTCTCGGCCAGGATGTAGATGCCCTTGAGCTGCGCCAGTGCGTAGCCCAGCGGGGGAATGTCACCCTGGCTTTCGGGCAGCGTGGTTACCGGTGCCGCTCCGTCTTCCAGCGGTTTGTAGAACTCGCGATACACCGCCTGCGCCTCGGCGGCCGGCACGGGCTGCGAGGGGCGCGGGGTGTATTGATACTGGTAACCGGCGCCACTGCCGCCATTGGAAATCGCGTGCTGCGGCGCCTGGGGCCGTTCAAGCACTGGCGAGGCCAGGCGCATTTCGCCCTGCGGGCCGAATTCACCAGCCTGCTGGCCAGTAGGGCGGACCATCTCAGGTACTGCGGCAGGCGCGGCCAAGTGGTCTTCCGGGCGCACATCAGCCAGCGCGCGGTGCAGCGTGCCATACAGGAAATCGTGCACCGAGCGCCCCTCGCGGAAGCGCACTTCGTGCTTGGTCGGGTGCACATTGACGTCAACGCCGTTGGGCTCCAGCTCCAGGAACAGCACGAATGTCGGGTGCCGGCCATTGAACAGCACGTCACGGTAGGCCTGGCGCACAGCGTGGGCGACCAGCTTGTCGCGCACCGCACGGCCATTGACGAAGAAGTACTGCAGGTCTGCCTGGCTGCGCGAGAAGGTCGGCAAGCCAACCCAGCCCCACAGGCGCAGGCCGTTGCGTTCGACGTCAATCGGCAGCGCCTGCTCCATGAAGCCCGGGCCGCAGATGGCGCCCACCCGCCGCGCCCGAGCGGTTTCATCATGGGCCTCGTGCAGGCTGAGGATGCTCTTGCCGTTATGACGCAGGTGAAAGCCGACATCGAAACGCGCCAGCGCCAGCCGGCGGATGACTTCCTGCAGGTGATCGAATTCGGTTTTCTCGGCCTTGAGGAACTTGCGCCGGGCCGGGGTATTGAAGAACAGGTCGCGCACTTCCACCGAGGTGCCCACCGGATGCGCCGCTGGCTGCACCCGCGGGGTCATGTCACGGCCTTCGGTTTCCACCTGCCAGGCTTCGCTGGCACTGGCAGTGCGTGACGTCATGGTCAAGCGCGCCACCGAGCTGATCGAAGCCAGCGCCTCGCCCCGGAAGCCCAGGCTCATCACGCCTTCAAGGTCTTCCAGCTCGCGGATCTTGCTGGTGGCGTGACGCGCCAGGGCCAAAGGCAGATCGTCAGCAGAAATACCACTGCCGTCGTCCCGCACTTTCAGCAGCTTGATGCCGCCCTGTTCCACTTCCACGTCAATGCGCCGGGCACCGGAGTCCAGACTGTTTTCCAGCAACTCCTTGGCCACGGAGGCCGGCCGCTCGACGACCTCGCCGGCGGCGATCTGGTTAGCCAATCGCGGGCTGAGCAGCTCAATGCGCGAACCCCCACTCATTATTGCGCGGCCAAGGTTGTAGCGGGTACATCAAGGCGCTGGCCGACCTTCAGCTCATCGGTCTTGAGGCTGTTGGTGCTGCGCAAGCTGGCCACGCTGACCTGGTAGCGCACGGCGAGCATCGCCAGGGTTTCGCCTGGGCGCACCGTGTGCTCACGTGGGCCGGCGGCAATCTTGCCGGTGTCGCGCAGCCAGGCAATGTAGGTACCCGGCGGCGGGTTCTGCTGGAAGTACTGGCGCACACCGGTATGGATCGAACGGGCCAAGGCCTGCTGATGGCTGGCGGTGGCCAGCTTGGCGGCTTCGTTGTTGTTCGAGATGAACCCGGTTTCAACGAGGATCGACGGGATGTCCGGCGACTTCAGCACCATGAAGCCGGCCTGTTCCACACGCTGTTTGTGCAGCGAAGTGACACGGCCCATGTTGCCCAGCACTTTCTGCCCCACGTTGAGGCTGGAGCTGAGCGTGGCGGTCATCGACAGGTCCAGCAGCACGCCGGCCAGCATACGGTCTTTGTCATCGAGGCTGACGTTACCGGCACCGCCGATCAGGTCAGAACGGTTTTCCGTGTCGGCCAGCCAGCGCGCGGTCTCGGAGGTGGCGCCGCGATCAGACAGTGCGAACACCGATGCGCCAAAGGCAGCCCGCGACGGTGCGGCGTCGGCGTGGATCGAGATGAACAGGTCAGCCCCCTTCTTGCGGGCGATTTCCGTGCGTTTGCGCAGTGGAATGAAGTAGTCGCCCGTACGTGTCAGCTCGGCACGGAAGCCCCTTTCGCTGTTGATCTGGCGCTGCAGCTCTTTGGCAATCTGCAGCACGATGTCCTTTTCATGCTGGCCGCGCGAACCGGAGGCACCCGGGTCTTCGCCACCGTGGCCGGCGTCGATGGCCACCACGATTTCACGCTTGCCGCTCGGTACCGGCGGCAACTTGATCGCCGGTTGCGCCGGGGACACCGGCACCGCTGGCGTGGTCGCCGGCGTCTGTACCGGCGCCGGGGCCGGCGGTGGCGCGCTGGCCGCAATGGCATCCGCTTCCTGGTCGTACAGGTCGACCACCAGGCGATTGCCGTATTGCGCATTCGGTGCCAGCGTGAAGCTTTTCGGGGTGACCGACTTTTTCAGGTCGACCACCACCCGCAGGTCGGTCGGGGTGCGCTGGGCCGAACGCACGCTGCTGATCGGCGTGTTGGAGGTGGCCACCTTCAATGGCGCGGCCAGGGTTGCGCCATTGATGTCGATAACCAGGCGATCAGGCGCGCTCAAGGTGAAGACGCTGTGCTGCACGGGGCCAGACAGGTCGAAGACCAGCCGCGTGTTGTCTGGCGCGCGCCACAGGCGCACGCTCTTGACTTGAGTGACGGCCAGAGCCTCAACGGTCACCGTTGTCAGCAGCAGCCCAACGATGGCGACCAGTGCGCGTATGCGCATACCTACCCCACTTACTGTTTATAGTGTTTGGCCAGTGCCATGCACCAAGCCTCGCCGCGAGCCCCCTGCGGCGAAAGGATCAGCGAGCGTCCGCCCGCTTGGGGGCTTATGGTAATGGTCAGGTCAGGCTTTGGCAAAACGCCCGCACCCTTTTGTGGCCACTCGAACAGGCACAGCGGGTCGCCCTCGAAATAGTCACGAATACCCATGAACTCCAACTCCTCCGGATCGACCAGGCGATACAGGTCGAAATGGAAGGCTCGCACCTCACCGATTTCGTAGGGTTCAACCACGGTGAAGGTCGGGCTTTTCACTGCACCTGTATGGCCCAGGCCACGGATCAGCCCTCGGGAAAGCGTAGTCTTGCCCGCACCCAGGTCGCCCTCGAGAAAGATCACGCCGCGACCGCCGGTCACCTCGGCCAGTGCTGCGCCAAACTTGACCGTGGCGTCTTCATCGGCCAGAAACAGGGTTATGCCAGACACGCAGAATGCTCCTCCAGTAACTCACGAATGACCGGCGCCAGATCACTGGCCGCCAGGCCTCTACCTTTTACACCCAGCCGCTCGCCTGCACAGGCATGCAACCACACCCCCAGGCCAGCGGCCTGCCAGGCATCCAGCCCTTGGGCCAACAACGCCGCCAGCACACCGGTCAGCACATCGCCAAACCCGGCGCCCGCCATGGCCGGGTGGCCTCGTTCGCACAGCATCAGTTGCCCGGCCGGGTCGGCCACCAGGGTGCCGGCGCCCTTGAGCACGCAAACGCTGTTGTAACGGCGCGCGAGCTTGCGCGCAGCGCCCTGGCGGTCGGCCTGTACCGCTTCGGTGGAAATACCCAGCAGCCGCGCCGCCTCCCCCGGATGCGGGGTGAGGATGCTGCCACTGGGCAGGGCCAGAGGGGTACGCGCCAGCAAATTCAGGGCATCGGCGTCCCACACCTGCGGCTGTTCGGCGTTGGCCACTGCCGACAGCAGGCTACGCCCCCACGCCGCCTGCCCCAACCCCGGGCCCACCACCAGCACCGAGGTGCGCTCCAGCACGCCCATCAACTGGTTGGCCGAGCTGACGCCCAGGCACATGGTTTCGGGCAGACGCGCCAGGCTCGCGCTCACATGCTCAGGGCGCGTCGCCACGCTGACCAGCCCGGCGCCGCAGCGCAGGGCGGCTTCAGCGCTCAACAGCACAGCGCCGCCTGTGCCCAGGTCGCCACCGACCACCAGCACATGGCCGAAGTCACCTTTATGGGCATGCACGGGCCGCGCCGGCAGGTGCGCGACGGTCATGCTGCTGAGCTGTTGCGGGGCATGGCTGGGGTGTTTGGTCTGCAGCATGGGGTCAAAGGCTCCAATGTCTGGCAGAATTATACGCACCTGAGCCCGTATTGCCTTGCCCATCCATGTCCAGCTGCACACCTGACCTCGCCCAACTGGCCCAATCGATCAAGATTTGGGGCCAGGAACTCGGTTTTGCCCATGTCGGCATCGCCGGGGTCGACCTTGGCGAACACGAACACCACCTGCAGCGCTGGCTCGATGCCGGCTACCAGGGCGAGATGGAGTACCTGGGTGCGCACGGCAGCAAGCGCGCGCACCCCGACCAACTCATTCCCGGCACGGTGCGTGTGGTGTCGCTGCGCATGGACTACCTGCCCGGCGACACACAGATGGCGCAGCGCCTGGCACAGCCGGAAAAGGCCTACATATCGCGCTATGCGCTGGGCCGGGACTACCACAAGCTGGTGCGCAAGCGCGTGCAGTTCCTGGCCGACCGCATCCAGGAAGCCATTGGCCCGTTCGGCTACCGCGCATTCGTCGACAGTGCCCCTGTGCTGGAGAAGGCCCTGGCCGAACAGGCCGGGCTGGGCTGGATCGGCAAGAACACCTTATTGCTCAACCGCAAGGCGGGCAGTTACTTCTTTCTTGCCGAGCTGTTTGTCGACCTGCCGTTGCCGGTGGACGACGCGACGACCAGCGAACATTGCGGGCGCTGCCAGGCCTGCCTGGACATCTGCCCGACCCAGGCGTTTGTCGGGCCCTATGTGCTGGATGCGCGGCGTTGCATCTCGTACCTGACCATCGAGCTGAAGGGCGCGATCCCTGTCGAGTTGCGCTCAATGATGGGTAACCGGGTGTTCGGTTGCGATGACTGCCAGATCGTCTGCCCATGGAACCGCTTTGCCAAGCACACCCAGGAACAGGACTTCCAGCCGCGGCATGGGCTGGAGAATGCCGAGTTGGCGCAGATGTTCCTGTGGGATGAGCGCACCTTCCTGCGCAAGACCGAGGGCGGGCCGTTGCGGCGGGCGGGGTATGAGCGGTTCTTGCGCAACCTGGCGGTGGGGTTGGGCAATGCGCCTTCCACCATTCCTGTGATCGAGGCGCTGAAGGCCCGGCGCGAGGATGAATCAGAACTGGTGCGCGAGCATGTGGAGTGGGCATTGGCCCGACACGGCATTCAATAACGGGGGCCGCTTTGCGGCCCATCGCCGGCAAGCCAGCTCCCACACCGACCGTATCGGCCTCAAGCCATGCGCAGTTCCTGTGGGAGCTGGCTTGCCGGCGATGGGCTCCCACCCACCTCGACCGTATCGGCCTCAAGCCATGTGCAGTTCCTGTGGGAGCTGGCTTGCCGGCGATGGGCTGCAAAGCAGCCCCATGTGTCACTGCTGGTCGTTGTAGTGGAACTTGGGCATTTCCCAGTGGAAGCGGATCGCCAGCAACCGCACCAGGAACCCGCCAAACAAGGTCAGCAGCATCGCCTGCTCTGCCGGCACCTTGAAATACACGCACCCCAGGTAGAACCATGCCGCCGCAAACGACACGCTGGCATACAGCTCACGGCGGAAAACCAGTGGAATATCGTTGCAGAAGATATCCCGCAAGATCCCGCCAAATACCCCAGTGATCACCCCACTGATCGACGCCACCAGCATGCCCTGCCCCATCTCCAGCGCGGTCATGCAGCCGATCAGGGTAAAGGCCACCAGCCCCAGGGCATCGAGCACCAGGAACAGCGAGCGCAGGCGGCGCATCATCGGCGCAATGAAAATGGTCAGCAACGCCGCAAAGCTGGTCAGCACCAGGTACTCCGGGTGCTTCACCCAGGTCAGCGGGTAATGCCCGAGCAGCACGTCGCGCACCGAGCCGCCACCCAGCGCGGTGACGCAGGCGATCAGCACCACGCCAAACCAGTCCATGCCGCGGCGCCCGGCAGACAACGCGCCGGTCATGGCTTCGGCGGTGATAGCGATGAGGTAGAGCATCAACAACATGGCGCGGGTCCGTGCGAGAAAGGCGCGCAGTCTAACCAGTTGCCCAGGGCACCAAAAGGGGGCGCAGATACAATATCTGCGCCTTTTCGGCTCACACCTTGATGAAATGCTCGCGGTAGTGGCGCAGTTCGGCGATCGATTCGCGGATATCGTCCAGCGCCAGGTGGGTGTTGCCCTTCTTGAAGCTGTCACGCACGTCTGGCGCCCAGCGCGCGGCCAGCTCTTTCAGGGTGGAGACATCCAGGTTGCGGTAGTGGAAGTAGTTTTCCAGATTGCGCATGTGGCGATAGAGGAAGCGGCGGTCCTGGCAGATGCTGTTGCCGCAGATTGGCGACTTGCCTTTCGGCACCCACTGCTCGAGGAAGGCGATGGTCTGCGCCTCGGCTTCAGCCATGCTGACCTTGCTCTCGCGCACGCGCTGGGTCAGGCCCGAAGCACCGTGGGTGCGGGTGTTCCATTCGTCCATGCGCGCCAGCACTTCGTCACTGTGGTGGATGGCAATCACCGGCCCTTCCGCCAGGGTGTTCAGCTCGCTGTCGGTAACGATGGTGGCCATCTCGATGATGACATCGCTGTCCGGATCCAGGCCGGTCATTTCCAGGTCGATCCAGATCAGGTTCTGTGGGTTTTGCATGCAGGGCTCCTCATATAGGCCGTCATATTAGCCTAGTGGCCAAAAGCACGCCCATTCACCACTTCGAAGGTAAGCGCAATGGTCCAGCGCCTGGCGTGCTAAACTGCCAGCCGTTTTCAATGCCCTGCCCGGGCCTTTCACACGGTAACTTCATGGCCAAACGCCAGCTCAATCGCCGCCAGAACTGGCGGATCGAAAAAATCCAGGGCGAGCGCGCCGCTCGCGCCGCCAAACGCGAGCAGCATGCGCTACAGGAACTGGAAGGCGGCGACCTGGGGCCAGAGCAACTGGGCCTGGTGATCGCGCACTTTGGCGTGCAGGTAGAAGTTGAAGCCCAGGATGGCGAAACCGCAGGCCAGGTGTTCCGCTGCCATTTGCGCGCCAACTTGCCGGCGCTGGTCACTGGCGACCGTGTCGTGTGGCGTGCGGGTAACCAGGGCATCGGCGTAATCGTGGCGCAGATGCCGCGCAGCACCGAGCTGTGCCGGCCGAACAACCACGGTCAACTCAAGCCGGTGGCCGCCAACGTCGACCTGATCGTGATTGTGTTCGCCCCTGCTCCCGAGCCGCACCCGAACCTGATCGACCGCTATCTGGTAGCTGCCGAGCACGCTGGCCTGCGCCCGCTGCTGCTGCTGAACAAGGCCGACCTGATCAACGACGAGAATGGCCCCGGCCTGCATGCGCTGCTGGAAGTCTACCGTGAACTGGGCTACCCGCTGCTGGAAGTATCGGCACACCAAGGTGACGGCATGCAGCGCCTGCAACAGCAACTCGACGGCCACATCAGTGTGTTCGTCGGCCAGTCGGGGGTGGGCAAGTCGTCGCTGGTCAACAGCCTGCTGCCAGATGCCGGCACCCGTGTCGGCGACCTGTCGGAATGGTCGGGCCAAGGTACTCACACCACCACCACGGCGCGGCTGTACCACTTCCCTAACGGCGGCGACCTGATCGACTCGCCGGGCATCCGCGAGTTCGGCCTCGGCCATGTCAGCCGCGACGACGTGGAAGATGGCTTCATCGAGTTCCGCGACCTGTTCGGCACCTGCCGCTTCCGCGACTGCAAGCATGACCGCGAACCGGGCTGCGCGCTACTCAAGGCACTGGACGAGGGGCGCATCAAGCCGCAACGCATGAACAGCTACCGCTCGATCATCGCCAGCCTGACCGAAGACAGCTACTGAAACGCTTGAAATGAAATTTGCCGCGATCCCCTGTGGGAGCGGCTTTAGCCGCGAACACCGGCAACGCCGGTGCCATCCACCGCGCTGGATGCTTCGCGGGTAAACCCGCTCCCACAGTGATCGCGCCAGCGTTCAGGTTTTGTGTAGAACAGTCGCCCGCACAAAAAAGCCGTTTACTGCTCCTTGGCCTCATCCATCTTCAGCGTGCCATCTTCAAAGATGTTCAGCTTCTGGCGCAGCTCACGCGGTTGCATCGGTGCTTGCTCCGTTACCCCTGGGGCTTCCGGTGCGGCAGCCCCCGGCACAGGGCCGCTAGCCGGCGGTGCAGCAGGCTCGGCGGCCGGCGCTTCCGGCGCCCCCTGCTCACCCTCGATATTGCGCTGGGCCTTCTTGGTCAGCACGATGATATCGATACGGCGGTTGACCGGGTTGAACGGGTCCTTGCGGTCGAACAGCGACGACGAGGCGTAACCCACCACCCGCGCCACCTGCCCGTCCGGGTAACCACCGGCCACCAACGCACGGCGCGCCGCGTTGGCACGGTTGGCCGACAGTTCCCAGTTGCCGAACCCACCACTGCCGGCATACGGCTTGGCGTCGGTGTGGCCGCTGATGCTGATCTTGTTCGGCACCGCCTTGATGGTGTCGGCCATGGCCAGCAGGATGTCTTCAAAGTAGGGCTGCAAGCGGGCACTGCCGATGTCGAACATCGGCCGGTTCTCGGCATCCATGATCTGGATGCGCAGCCCGTCCTGGGTAATTTCGAACAGGATCTGGTCCTTGAACTTCTGCAGCTGCGGGTTCTCTTCCACCTTGTTCTGCAGTTCCTGCAGCAGCAACTCCAGGCGCTCGCGCTCCACCTGCTCGGCCATGGTCTCGACCTGGTCCTTGCTCAGCTGGGTCGTGCTCTCGGGCATCGGCTCGGATTTCACTTCCGGGTTGATGGTTTTCTCCGGCGCCAGTTCAGGCGAGCCGCCCAGGTCGATGACATAAGGCGTGCCGCTTTCCGAGAAGCCGATCGGGTCCTTGAAGTAGCCAGCAATGGCAATCTTCTGCTCCGGCGTGGCCGTGGACATCAGCCACAGCACCAGGAAGAACGCCATCATTGCCGTAGCAAAGTCGGCAAACGCGATTTTCCAGGCGCCGCCGTGGTGGCCGCCGCCAAAGCGCTTGACGCGCTTTACGATGATGGGCTGATTGTTTTCCATGACTCAGCGACCGCGAACCGCTTGTTCCAGCTCGGCAAAACTTGGGCGATGCATGGGGTACAGCACCTTGCGCCCAAACTCCACGGCCAGCGAAGGTGGCATGCCCGAGGCCGAGGCGACCAGCGAAGCCTTGATCGATTCGTAGAGGTTCAGCTCCTCCTTGGCATCGTGCTCCAGGCACTTGGCCAACGGCCCGAAGAAGCCGTAGGCAGCCAGAATACCGAAGAAGGTACCGACCAGCGCCGCACCCACGTGCATGCCGATGGCCGCCTGGTCGCCCTCGCCCAGCGAGGCCATGGTCACCACGATACCCAGTACCGCCGCGACGATACCGAAACCAGGCATGCCGTCAGCGATGCCGGTCACCGCATGGGACGGGTGCTCCAGCTCTTCCTTCATGCTCAGCAGCTCCATGTCGAACAGGCCCTCGAGTTCGTGCGGGGCCATGTTGCCGGTGGACATGATGCGCAGGTAGTCGCAGACGAACGCGGTCATGCGCTCGTCGGCCAGTACCGTCGGGTACTTGGCGAAGATCGGGCTGGCGGCGGCGTCCTCGATGTCGGCCTCGATGGCCATCATGCCTTCGCGACGGCTCTTGTTGAGGATCTCGTAGACCAGGCCTAGTACCTCCAGGTAATAGGCATGGGTGAAGCGCGAGCCGAACATCTTCATCGACTTCTTGATGACGTGCATGGTCATGTGGCCAGGGTTGGCCTGCAGGAATGCACCAAAGGCTGCACCGCCGATGATCAGTACTTCGAACGGCTGGATCAGCGCTGCGATCTTGCCGTGGGAGAGCACGTAGCCGCCGAGCACGCTCGCGAATACGACGATGATGCCGATAATTTTAGCCATAGGTTCAAAGCACTTGCTGTCGTGGTCAGGGGAAGAGACGGGAGCTTTAAAACTCTTCTTCTACTTATCGGCAGAACTGCGCCAGACTATAGCCACTCAATGCGAAAAGCCAGTTCGGACTGATGTCAAAATGCCAATTGAAACCAAGGTGCCCGCTCAGGCTCCGCGTACGCTAGAAGCCTGGGTAAAGCTGCTAGAGAGTGTTCGCATCCCCGTGCCGAAGCACAGCTACGACCGGGTCATGGCTGCCATCCACGATAGCCGCCGCTCGCTGCGCGACATCGCCGAACTGATGCAGGATAGCCCGGCACTGGTACTATCGGTGATGCGCGAAGCCAATCACCCCACCAACGCCAGCCAGGCCGAGCCAGCCGAAAGCCTGGAGGTCGCCCTCAACCGCCTGGGCCTGGAGCGCAGTGAGCAACTGCTCAAGCGCCTGCCCTCGCTGCCGGTCGAAGAAATCCCGCCCGTGCTCAGCCAGTTCCAGCTGATCAGCCAGCACGCCTCGCAGCAGGCCAGCGGCCTGTTCGCCAGCCGCCTGGCACGGCTGTGGCAGGAAATTCACTGGGGCAGCCTGCTGTTCCTGTCACCACTTTGGCCGCTGGCACTGGCCTACCCCAAGCTGCTCGACACCTGGGAGCTGCGGGTTATCCACAAAGGCGAGGACGCCGCCCAGGTAGAGGAAGAGCTGTTTGGCGTGCGCATCATGGCGCTGTGCCAGACCATGGCGGAGTACTGGCGCCTGCCGCAGTGGGTAACCCAGGGTTACCGCCTGCTGCTGGAAGAACGCGAACAGCTGGCCCAGGTGCTGAGCATCGCCCGCGACGAAGACCTGCTCAGCCAGCAGCACCGCCTGGATGCCGAGCCCGGCCTGCGCCGCTGGTTCAACCAGCCGGCCAACACCGTGCTGCTGGCCAACAACCTTGCGCTGGCGGCGCAGGTGGGCTGGGACAACCCGCACCTGCTGCGCTGGCAACTGCTGACGGCGCTGTACCTGCAGACCTCGCTAGAAGACGTGCAGCAGCAAGTGCACCAACAAGCTGCCGCCAGTGCGCGCCGCCACGCCAGGCATGCCCTGTTCCACCCGGCTGAAGCACTGATCTGGCCCTGGTACCAGCGCCGCCCGCACCCGGACATGCTGGCCCCGCCACCGCCCAGCAGCGACGACCTGGCGCGTTGGCGCAAGCTGTGCCAGGACCTGCTGGCCCAGCCCAGCCCATTCACCAATACCGTGCACCTGGCCACCCAAGCCCGCGAAGCCCTGCTGGCCTGCGGCATGCAACGCCTTATGCTGCTGAGCCTGGACAAGGCCAGCGACCACCTGCGCGTGCAGCAGACCGCCGGCTTGCCCAAAGAGGCCGCGGCCCTGGCCCTGCAGGTGTCGCAAAACAAGCTGCTGCAGAAGCTGATGGCCCAGGCCGGGCAACTGCGCATTACCCCGGAAAACCACAGCCAGTTTTCGGCCCTGCTGCCGGCCCCGCTGCGTGCGCTGTTCCGCAGCGAGCACGTGCTGTTGCGCTCACTGGCGGTGAACGATCAGGTGCTGATGCTGATGGTGGCCGACCAGGGCTGCCGGCCTTTGGCCGATATCAGCGTGCAGGCCTTCGGTAAGACCGCGCAATGCACCGAGCGGGCACTGTCGGTGTTTGCCAACCGCAAGGGCTGAGCCTTGCGCTACAATCGCCCCTCTTTCCACACTGGAGACCGTGGATGACTGACTTTTCCGGCCTGCCCCTGGTGATCGAAGCCGCGGACCTGCTGCCACGCCTGGGTTCGCCACAGTTGATCCTGGTCGACCTGAGCAGTGCCAACCGCTATGTCAGCGGGCATATCCCCGGCGCACGCTTTGTCGAAGGCAAGCGTACCCAGCTTGGCCAGCCTCCAGCGCCCGGCCTGCTGCCGTCCTTGGGCGAGCTGGAAAAACTGTTCAGCGAACTTGGCCACCGCGACGACGCCGTCTATGTGGTGTATGACGATGAAGGCGGGGGCTGGGCCGGGCGCTTCATCTGGCTGCTCGACGTGATTGGTCACAAGGCCTATCACTACCTCAATGGCGGTATCCAGGCCTGGCCGGCTGACACGCTGTCCACCGACGTGCCCGTCAGCGTCAACAGCCCGGTGCACCTGCGTATCGACAACGCCCCCACCGCCACCCGCGAGTACCTGCAAAGCCGCCTGGGCGCCGATGACCTGGTCATCTGGGACGCCCGCGGCCCGCAGGAATTCAGCGGCGAGAAGGTATTGGCTGCCAAGGGCGGGCACATTCCCGGCGCGATCAACTTCGAGTGGACCGCCGGCATGGACCTCAACGACCACTTGCGCATTCGCCAAGACATCAAAAATGTCCTCGAGCAACTGGGCATCACCCCTGACAAGGAAGTGATCACCCACTGCCAGACCCACCGCCGCTCCGGCTTCACTTATCTGGTGGCCAAGGCCCTCGGCTACCCACGCGTCAAGGCCTACGCCGGCTCGTGGAGCGAATGGGGCAACCACCCGGACACGCCTGTAGAAGTTTAAGGAACCTGCATGAAATCCCGTTTGTTCATCATCAGCCAGTACCTGCTGCCGCACCACCTGCTGTCGCGGCTGGCCGGCTGCATCGCCGAGTGCCGCGTGCGCTGGTTCAAGAATGCCTTTACCGCCTGGTTCGCCAAGCGCTACCAGGTAAACATGTCTGAAGCGCTGGTCGAGGACTTGAGCGCTTACGAGCACTTCAATGCCTTCTTCACCCGCGCCCTGAAGCCCGGTGCACGCCCGCTGGACGAAACCCCGGGCGCCATCCTGTGCCCGGCCGACGGCGCCGTCAGCCAGCTCGGCCCGATCGAGCACGGCCGCATCTTCCAGGCCAAGGGCCACGGTTACAGCGCGCAAGAGCTGCTGGGCGGCGACCCGGCCCTGGCAGCGCCGTTCATGGGCGGCGAGTTTGCCACCATCTACCTGTCGCCCAAGGACTACCACCGCGTGCACATGCCGCTGGCCGGCACCCTGCGCGAAATGGTCTATGTGCCGGGGCGTCTGTTCTCGGTCAACCAGACCACCGCAGAGAACGTTCCCGAGCTGTTCGCCCGCAACGAGCGCGTGGTCTGCCTGTTCGACACCGAGCGCGGGCCGATGGCCGTGGTACTGGTGGGTGCGATGATCGTCGCCTCGATCGAAACCGTGTGGGCCGGGCTGGTGACGCCACCCAAGCGTGAGCTGAAGACCTTCCGTTACGACGAAGCCAGCCGCGCGCCGATCCACCTGGAGAAAGGTGCCGAGCTGGGCCGCTTCAAGCTGGGTTCGACCGCTATCGTGCTGTTCGGGCCGGAGCAGGTGAAGTGGGCTGAAAACCTGGGCGCGGGTTCTGCAGTGCGCATGGGGCAGCTGTTGGCGGCGCCTGCACAGGCTTGACCGTGTTTTTTGCTTCGAGGTGATCGGCGCGTGTTCTCCAGCGCCTGTGATATCGAGCGCCGCCCGCGCGGCGCTTCGCAGCACAAGGCTGCTCCTACATTTGTTTCGGGCCAATGATTTCTGAGGGGAAGGCGCGCGGTTCCTTGGCGTCCGCCTCGATGTCGCGTGGGACAAACAAGGCGGTCGCGTGCACTGGTACAGGCTTGACTGGCCAGAAACAGATGTAGGAGCAGCCTTGTGCTGCGAAGCGCCGCGCGGGCGGCGCTCGATCTCACAGGCGCTGGAGGTACAACGGCAAACTAGCCGCGGGCGTCGCGGTCGCGCAGGCCCAGCAGGTACAGCACGCCATCCAGCCCCAAGGTGGAAATCGCCTGCTTGGCCGACTGGCGCACCAGCGGCTTGGCGCGGAACGCTACGCCCAGGCCGGCCAGCGACAGCATCGGCAGGTCGTTGGCGCCATCACCTACGGCGATGGTCTGCTCCAGCTGCAAGCCTTCTTCACTGGCCAACTGTTGCAGCAGCTCGGCCTTGCGCTGGGCATCGACGATCGGCTCGACAGCCACACCGGTCACCTTGCCGTCGACCACTTCCAGCTCGTTGGCGAACACATAGTCGATACCCAGGCGCGCCTGCACCTGGCGGGCAAAGTAGGTAAAGCCACCGGACAGGATCGCGGTCTTGTAACCCAGGCGCTTGAGCTCGGCGAACAGGTTTTCGGCACCCTCGGTCAGGCGCAGCGAGGCACCGATTTCGTCCAGCACACCCACATCCAGGCCCTTGAGCAGCGCCATGCGCTCCTTGAAGCTGGCGCGGAAGTCCAGTTCACCGCGCATGGCGCGCTCGGTGATTGCCGCCACCTGCTCACCCACGCCGGCCGCTTTGGCCAGTTCGTCGATGACTTCGGCTTCGATCAGCGTCGAGTCCATGTCGAACACCGCCAGGCGGCGGTTGCGGCGGAACAGGTCGTCCTTCTGGAAGGCGATGTCGATGCTCAGCGCTTCGGCCAGGGCAAAGAAGTCGGCACGCAGGGCCTGGGCATCGCTCGGCGCGCCGCGCACGGAGATTTCGATGGCCGCTTTGCCCTTGTCGGTTTCGGCATCCAGCGCCACACGCGCCGACAAACGCTCGATACGCTCGATGGTCAGGCCGTACTGGCTTATCACCGCACTCACCCGCTGCAGTTGCTCGGGGGTGATCTTGCGGCTGAGCAGGGTGACGATGTGGCGCGCCTCGCCCTGGCCGTCAGCCCAGTGCTGGTAGTCCGCCTCGGAAATCGGCGTGTAGCGGGCCTGCAGGTTCAGTTCGTGGGCCTTGGCCTGCACGCTTTGCAGCAGGGCGGTAGCCACTTCGTTGTCCGGGATGTCGACCAGGATACCGAACGACAAAGTGCCGTGCATGACCGCCAGGCCGATGTCGAGGATGCTCACACCGCCCTGCAGCAGGACGCCGGTGATAGCCGCAGTGAGACCGGGACGGTCCTCACCGGTGATGTTGATCAGGACGATTTCGCGCACAACCTGGCTCCGACTTCGATGAAAAATGCGCATTCTACCGATTTTCCGTGACCATCGGGCGCCAACGATACTTTGCCGACAAAACCCGGGTCGCTATACTGCCCCACACTTTCTGCCATTAAGAGCCGAGCTCAGTGAACCGGCCCACGCCCGTCAAACCAGACAATTTCTTCCTGATGATCTATCGTGCCCTGAGTCAACGTCGCGTGCCGCTGGCATTGCGCATCGCTTGCACCAACATCTTCCTGGTCGCGCTGGCGCTGGTGATCTATGCCTGCGTGATGGGCCTGCAGTTCAAGCAGGCCATGCACGAGCAGGCTGATGCCCTTGGCCAGAGCCTGACCACCCAGACCGCCACCTCGGCGACCGAGCTGCTGGTGTCTAACGACATCCTCAGTCTCAACGTGCTGCTGGGCAACCTGGTGAAAAACCCGCTGGTGGCCCACGCGGCCATCTACAGCGTGGACAACCGCATCCTCGCCGAGGCCGGCCAGCGCCCGCGCAACAGCCTGCTGGGCGAGGCAGAGGGCCTGTACCAGACCAAGATCACCTTCCAGGACGTGACGGCCGGGCAACTGCGCATCAGCCTGGACATGAGCCAGTTCCAGCAGCCGATGCTGATCAGCCTGCAGAGCATGGGGATCATGGCAGCCATCCTGCTGGCCCTGGCCCTCAGCCTGAGCCTGCGACAGGGCCGCCACATCACACTGCCGCTGCTGCAATTGCGGGTGTGGCTGCGAGACCCGCAGCCCTATACCCCGGCCACCGACCGCCAGGATGAGATCGGCGACATCGCCCGCCAGTTGCATGCGCGCCTGGCCCCGCCGCCACCGCCGGAGCCAGAGCCAGAGCTGGAGGAAGAGGACGACGAGCATTTCGACGACTTCCACGACGCAGCGCCGGCCCCCAAGGCCGCACCGCGCCCCAAGATTGCCGCATTGGCCGAGGACGATGACGACGAAGCCTTCGCCGGCCTGATGGACGACGACAGTGCGCCCAAAGCCGCCCCGGTCGAGTCTGACGAGCCGCAGTACAGCGCCGTACTAGCCGTGCAACTGGGCTCGCAAGAGCAACTGCGCCGCCTGCCGCGCACCCGCCTGACCGAGCTGACCGAACGCTACCGCGATTGCCTGGAGCATGCTGCCTCGCTCTATGACGGTGAAACCCACACGCTCAACGACGGCAGCACCCTGGTACTGTTCCACAGCCGCGACTGTGGCGAGGACTACCTGACCAACGCCATCTGCTGCGGCGAGCTGCTACGCGCCCTGGGTCATGCCCTGCAGATCGAAGTGGCCGACAGCGGCATCACCCTTCAGCTGCAACTGGGCCTGGTTCTGGGCAACGACCTGCAAGGGCTGGAGCTGGTGGACCTGCTGATGGCCGAAAAGGTCCAGGATGCCCTGGCGCTGTCGCAGCACAGCCGCAACCTGTTGCTGGTGGAGCGGCAGATCAGCGATGACGCGCTGATTCGCCAGCGTGCCCGCATTCGCCCGATTGCCAGCCCTGAGGGTGCCTGCTGTGTGGAGCGTTTGATGGAGCCTTACCCGTCGATGCTGGAGCGCCAGCTGGCCCGCATGCACGAGCGCCGCGCCTGATAGTTTCCCCCTGGGGGAGCGGGCGCGCCCGAATCAGGCGCCGCGGTGCATGGCACCGGCTGCGCCGGTGTTCGCGGGCACGCCCGCTCCCACAAAGGCCGCATCTATCCTTTAGGTACAAAAAAGCCCGCAACAAATGCGGGCTTTTTTGTGGGTGGCAGTTCGATCAGAAACGATAAACTTCCATATCGGTGCGAATCGGCGAGGCCATCGGAATCTTGGATTTCTCCGGCCCCTTTTTGACCTGCACCGGTGCAGCGGGCTTTTTCGGTGCTTCTTCGGCAATCGCCGGCTGGTTGGCAAGCGGCTTGACCGCAGTGCTCAGCTGTTCGGCCAGCTTCTGAAGCAGTTGACCCTGGGCCTGAACCTGCGACGACTCGCTGCCCTCGTGCGGCTGCTCGAGGTGAACGATACGGTTGTCACGCACATGGCCACGGCGATCCAGCAGACGCCACTGGGCATCCAGGATGGCCGGCTGGTTTTTGCCTGAGTCCAGGCGAGTGATCGACAACAGCACCTGCACGTCCGGGCTGAAGCCAGCGGTCGCCGGCGCCAGCACCACGCGCTGGCTGTCCAGGCGCCAGGCAAGTTGACGCACCAGCAGCTGGTCGATATCCGACGAAAGGCTACCCGCCCAGCGGCCGTCAGTCGCCGCGCTCAGGCTGCCGTCGGCTTGACGCTGCAGGAACGTTTCACGCTGAAGGTAATCGGCTACCGATACCGGGCCGAGTACCACGGCCATGCCCGCACTCTGCGACGGCTGGCCAGGATCACCACTGTCGAGCTGATACAGGGCAACCGGCTGATGCATGGTGCACCCGCCAAGGCCCAGCAGGCCAGTCATCAACAGCGCAAATGGAAGGCGCAGAAATTTCATCATCCCATCCAGGCGGCCGCCATAAGGCACACCGCAGTGATACATGTAGATTCAAACGGGCACACGGCCACGCCGGCACCGCAAGGGCCATATCATCCGCGAAATAACCGTCCGACTCCAGCATTTCTGCCCGGAACGGCGCTGAAATTGCCGTTCCAGACATTTCTGCCCGTTATGCCGGCACTTCCACCTGCAACCCATCGACGCGCTGGAAGCCGCGTGGCAGCTTGCTGCCTCGCCGTCCGCGCTCGCCCTTGTAATGCTCAAGATCGTCCGCTTTCAGAGACAGGGTACGCTTGCCGGCTTGCAATACAAGGGTCGCGCCGTCAGGAATCACGGCCAGATCGGTGACAAATTCTTCACGGCTGGCTACCCGGTCGCCCGGCACGCCAATGATCTTGTTGCCCTTGCCCTTGCCCAGCTGCGGCAAATCGCTGACCTTGAACACCAGCAGGCGGCCTTCGGTGGTCACCGCTGCCAGCCAGTCCTGCTCGCGATTGGCCACCGGGCGTGGGGTCATGACCTTGGCACCGTTGGGCAGGCTGAGCAAACCCTTGCCGGCCTTGTTCTTGGCCTGCAAGTCTTCACCCTTGACCACGAAGCCGTAGCCCGCATCCGAGGCAACCACGTACAGCGCGTCGTCCTCCGGCAACAGCACACACTCGAAGGTGGCGCCTGGCGGTGGCGTCAGGCGGCCGGTCAGCGGCTCGCCCTGACCACGTGCCGAGGGCAAGCTGTGAGCCGCCACCGAATAGCTGCGCCCCGTAGAGTCGATGAGCACGGCAAACTGGTTGGAACGCCCGGCTGCGGCGGCCTTGAAGCCATCGCCGGCCTTGTACGACAAGCCGGTGGCGTCGATGTCGTGGCCTTTGGCGCAACGCACCCAGCCCTTCTCCGACAGCACCACGGTGACCGGCTCGGTCGGCATCAGCTCGTTTTCAGACAGGGCCTTGGCCTCGACGCGCTCGACGATTGGCGAACGGCGCGCGTCGCCGTAGGTTTCGGCATCCTTGATCAGTTCGCTGCGCACCAGCTTGCGCAGCTTGGCCTCGCTGCCCAGCAGCGCCTGCAGCTTGGCCTGTTCCTTGAGCAGTTCGTCCTGCTCGCCGCGGATCTTCATCTCTTCCAGGCGCGCCAGCTGACGCAGACGGGTCTCGAGGATGTACTCGGCCTGGATTTCGCTCAGCTCGAACCGGGCAATCAGGGCCTGCTTGGGGTGCTCCTCGGTACGGATGATGTGGATCACTTCATCCAGGTTGAGGAATGCGGTGAGCAAACCATCCAGCAGGTGCAGGCGCCGCTCCACCTTGTCCAGGCGATGCTGCAGCCGGCGGCGAACAGTGTTGGTGCGAAACTCCAGCCACTCCACCAATATCGCACGCAGGTTCTTCAACTGCGGGCGGCCGTCCAGGCCAATGATATTGACGTTGACCCGGTAGCTGCTCTCCAGGTCGGTGGTGGCGAACAGGTGCTGCATCAGTTCGTCGGCATCCACACGGTTGGAGCGCGGGATGATGACGATGCGGCACGGGTTCTCATGGTCGGATTCGTCACGCAGGTCGGCAACCATCGGCAGCTTCTTGGCCTGCATCTGTGCGGCGATCTGCTCCAGCACCTTGGCACCGGAGACCTGGTGCGGCAGCGCAGTCACTACGATGTCGCCATCCTCGACGCGGTAAACGGCACGCATGCGGATCGAACCGCGGCCGCTTTCGTACATCTTGAGGATTTCTGCCCGTGGCGTGATGATTTCCGCCTCGGTCGGGTAATCCGGCCCCTGGATGTGCTCGCACAATTGCTCGATGGTGGCCTTGGGCTCGTCGAGCAGGCGCACGCAGGCGCTGGCCACTTCACGCAGGTTGTGCGGCGGCACGTCGGTCGCCATGCCCACGGCGATACCGGTGGTCCCGTTGAGCAGGATGTTGGGCAGGCGCGCTGGCAGCACGGCCGGCTCCTGCAAGGTACCGTCAAAGTTCGGTACCCAGTCCACGGTGCCTTGGCCAACTTCGCTGAGCAGCACTTCGGCGTAGCGCGACAAACGCGCCTCGGTATAACGCATGGCGGCGAACGACTTCGGATCGTCCGGCGCACCCCAGTTACCCTGGCCGTCGACCAGGGTATAGCGGTAGCTGAACGGCTGCGCCATCAGCACCATGGCCTCGTAGCAGGCCGAGTCGCCATGGGGGTGGAACTTGCCGAGCACGTCACCGACGGTACGCGCCGACTTCTTGTGCTTGGCATCGGCATCGAGCCCCAACTCGCTCATGGCATAGACGATGCGTCGCTGCACCGGCTTCAGGCCGTCGCCGATGTGCGGCAAGGCGCGGTCCATGATCACGTACATGGAATAGTTGAGGTAGGCCTGTTCGGTGAAGTCAGCCAGCGAGCGGCGTTCGACGCCGTCCAGGCTGAGTTCCAGTGAGTCGCTCATGCGGGCCTCGTCATTTCAGGTTCTGGCGCAACAGCATGGTGCCGCCGCGCTGGGTAAATTCAAGTTGTTTCAGGGCACTCATGCCCAGCAGTACGATGGGCCCGTCCAGGCCCGGCACCACGGTGGCGCGTACGTCCTGCAGGCGGATATCGCCCAGCTGCAGGCTGGCCAGGCGTGTGCGGTAGCCTTCGGTGCGGCCATTGGCGGTACTGAGCAGCACCGGGCTGCCGCGCTCAAGGTTCAGGTCACGGGCCAACACCTCGGGGATCGCCACATCGGTGGCGCCGGTGTCGAGCATGAAATGCACCACCTGGCCATTGATGGCGCCATCCACCATGAAGTGGCCCTGGCCGTTGCCCAGCAGGCGCACTTCGACAAAGCCCTCGCCGTGTTCGGATTGCACCTGGGCATTGGGGTTGCGCTTGCTGTCTTCCCACTGGCCGAAAAAGCGCGTGGCAAGGAACATCGCGGCCGCCCACGCGAAGACCATCAGCACCCTGCCCGCCCGTTTGCCCGGCGCCTGGCTCATGACTTGGCGCTCCAGCCACCTTCCGGTGCATCAAAGCGCCAGACGATCGGGCGCGTTTCGCCATCGGCGCGGGCGCCGTTGTTGTTGTCCAGGCCGATCCAGGCGCCCTTGGCATCGATCACAAGGGCTTCGGCCAGGCCGAACGGTTGCGGGTAACGGCGGGCCTCGACCAAGGCGTCGGCAGCAAACGACCAGCAGCGTTCTACCTTGCCGCTGTCGGTATCACGCCGGCAGACCCGGTAGGCATTGCGTTCGAGTGTGAACAGCTTGCCCTCGAACCAGGCCAGGTCGGCAAAATCGCGCGACAGTGCCCGGGCATTGGGCATTTGCGCCGGCTGCATCTCCACCCCGGCCTCGCTCAGCAGCACACAGCTGCGCCCGCAAGTCCACACTGATTGCTGGCGCTCGACGGCCACCAGGCCACGGCGCTCGCGTTCTGCGGCCAGCCACAGGCGATCGCCCGCCGGGTTGATCGCCAAGCCCTCGAACAGCGCATTGAAGTTCAGCAGCATGCCGCTGGCACGGGCCTGGCGCACCATGGCCGGGTCGATCTTCAGCCAGTCCGGCTCGCCTTCCAGCGGTAACTGCAACACCGCAGCATGGGCTTCGCTGGCCAGGTACAGGTTACCCGCCTGGTCACAGGTGATGCCTTCGAAATCCAGCTCGCCCCCGCGAATGTACGACGCGGCCCAATTGCGCGACTTGAGGCCCCACGGCAGGCCGCTTTCCGGCGGCGGTGGCGGGGTAAAGGTCAGCGGTTGCGCGCGCCAGGTCGGTTTTTGCTGGTCGAAGCGGTAGATGCGGTCGTCGTCGCGGTCGGACACGCCCCACAGCCCGCCCCGGCATTCCACCAGGCCAGACAGGTTGCCACCACGCATGCCGTCGATCGGGTGCTCGGCACTGAGCTTCAGCTCCGGCCAGTTACCCGCCAGGGCAGGCAAGGTAACCAGCGCAAGGCAAACGGCAAGTACTTGCCGAATCAAACCATGACCTCGGCCAGGTTGCCTTTGGTCTCCAGCCAGCTCTTGCGGTCACCGGCGCGCTTCTTGGCCAGCAGCTTGTCCATCAGCTCGCAGGTGGCCTCAACGTCGTCCAGGGTCAGTTGCACCAGGCGCCGGGTGTTCGGATCCATGGTGGTTTCACGCAGCTGTGGCGGGTTCATCTCGCCCAAACCCTTGAAGCGGGTGACCTGTGGCTTGCCGCGCTTCTTCTCGGCCACCAGGCGGTCGAGGATACCGTCACGCTCGGCTTCGTCGAGGGCGTAGTAGATTTCCTTGCCCAGGTCGATGCGGTACAGCGGCGGCATGGCCACGTACACATGCCCGGCCTCGACCAGCGCCCGGAAGTGCTGGACGAACAGCGCGCACAGCAACGTGGCGATGTGCAGGCCGTCGGAGTCGGCGTCGGCGAGGATGCAGACTTTGCCGTAGCGCAGTTGCGCCAGGTCTGTGGCACCCGGGTCGACGCCGATGGCCACGGCGATGTTGTGCACTTCCTGGCTGGCCAGGACTTCGCCACCGTCCACTTCCCAGGTGTTGAGGATCTTGCCGCGCAGCGGCAGGATCGCCTGGTACTCCTTGTCCCGTGCCTGCTTGGCCGAGCCACCCGCCGAGTCACCCTCGACCAGGAACAGCTCGGCACGCATCGGGTCCTGGCCGGCGCAATCGGCCAGCTTGCCAGGCAGCGCCGGGCCTTGGGTAATGCGCTTGCGCTCGACCTTCTTGCTGGCCTTGAGGCGGCGCCCGGCGTTGCTGATAGCCAGCTCGGCCAGTTGCATGCCCAGCTCGGGGTGGGCGTTCAGCCACAGGCTGAAGGCGTCCTTGACCACGCCGGAAACAAAGGCAGCCGCCTCGCGCGAGGACAAGCGCTCTTTGGTCTGCCCGGAGAACTGCGGCTCCTGCATTTTCATCGAGAGCACGAAAGAGATGCGCTCCCAGATGTCCTCAGGCGCCAGCTTCACGCCGCGCGGCAGCAGATTGCGGAACTCGCAGAACTCGCGCATGGCATCCAGCAGGCCCTGACGCAGGCCATTGACATGGGTGCCGCCCTGCGCAGTGGGGATCAGGTTGACGTAGCTTTCCTGGACGCTGTCGCCGCCTTCTGGCAACCACAGCAACGCCCAGTCTGCGGCTTCCTTGTTGCCCGCCAGGCTGCCGCAGAACGGCTCGTCAGGCAGGCGCTGGAACTCGCTGACCGCATCGACCAGGTAGGAACGCAGGCCGTCTTCGTAGTGCCACTCGACCTTCTCGCCACTGGCCTTGTCCTCGAAGCTGACCAGCAGGCCCGGGCACAGCACGGCCTTGGCCTTGAGCACATGCTTGAGGCGGCTGATGGAGAACTTGGGCGAGTCGAAGTACTTGGGGTCGGGGCTGAAGTACACGCTGGTGCCGGTGTTGCGCTTGCCGACCGAGCCGACCACTTCCAGCTCGCTGGCCTTGAAGCCATCGGCGAAGGTCATCTGGTATTCGTTGCCGTCACGCTTGACGCGCACGCGCACCTGGGTCGACAGGGCGTTGACCACCGAGATACCCACACCGTGCAAACCACCGGAGAACTGGTAGTTCTTGTTGGAGAACTTGCCGCCGGCATGCAGCTTGGTGAGGATCAGCTCGACCCCGGACACGCCTTCTTCCGGGTGGATGTCCACTGGCATGCCACGGCCATCGTCGCTGACTTCCAGCGAGTGGTCAGCATGCAGGATGACCTGCACCGAACGGGCGTGGCCAGCCAGGGCTTCGTCGACACTGTTGTCGATGACTTCCTGGGCCAGGTGGTTGGGGCGGCTGGTATCGGTGTACATGCCCGGCCGCTTGCGGACCGGGTCAAGGCCCGAGAGGACTTCGATGGCGTCTGCGTTATAGGCGCTAGCGCTGGGATTGGCCATAGGGTCTCGTCGTCAGTCTGGTGAGTGCAAAAAAGTCAAAATACAGAAAAATCGAGCGCCGCATACTGCCCGCGAGCAATGCCGGCAAACGCCAGCAGAGCCGGCAGGCGCTCGGCGAAGCCCTGGAAGCTGTGATCGCCACCGGCCTGGATACGCAGGGCACATGCACGGTAATAGCGCTCGGCATGGCGATAGTCCAGGGTTTCATCGGCGGTTTGCAGCCACACTTGATAGCGGCTGGCATCTACCGGGGCCGGCACTTCCAGCTCGGCCAGGGCCTGTACGTGATCGTGGGTCAGTTCCCAGGTTTCACCGCTGTAATGATTGCGCTGAGTGCCCAGGTACCCGTCGAAATGCTTGTGCGGGGTTACCGCTGGGTTGACCAGCAGGGCCTTGAGGCCATGGCGCTCGGCCAGATGGGTGGCATAGTAGCCGCCGAGCGAACTGCCCACCAGCAGTGGCGCACCCAGTTCGGCGATGGCAGCTTCAAGCTGGACGATGGCCTGCCGCGGGTGGTGATGCAAGGCGGGCACACGTAGCTGAGCCGACAGGCCCAGTTGCTGCATCACGGCTTCGAGCTGGCGCGCCTTGGTCGAAAGCGGCGAGCTGTTGAAGCCATGGATATAGAGGATGGAACCCGACATGCTGCCCCCGGAATCTGTGGCTTCGCGCCTGATGATGCGGGCGCAGGGACGCGCAGTGTAGCGCGTTCGCCGGGTTTTGACGCAGTGTCACGGGTTTCGCAACAATTTCTTCAAGAAAGCCGGGGCCGCTGCGCAGCCCATCGCCGGCAAGCCAGCTCCCACAGGTACTGCACATGGCTTGAAACCGATGCTGTCTACACATGGCTTGAAGCCGATGCGGTCAGTGTGGGAGCTGGCTTGCCGGCGATGGGGCGCGCAGCGGCCCCAGATTCTTCAATAACCCGGGCTATCGAAGTCGAGTTTCACCTCAAAGTCCGTGGCCCGCTCCACCCCGGTTTCCAACCGCCCGTCGGCGTGCAGGCGCAACCAGCGGTACCCGGGCTGCTCCTCGCTCACCTTGAAGTCTTCGCTGCGTGCCGCGAACTGAATACAGGTCGAAGGCGTGGCCAGCAGGCGCCGGCCCTCGCGCAGCTCATCCCATTCCTGATGCACATGCCCCCACAGCAACGCCCGCACCTGCGGATAAGCCTCGACGATATCGAACAGGGCCAGAGCATTGCGCAAGCCGATCGGCGCGATCCAGGCGCAACCGATGTCCACCGGCTGATGGTGCAAGCACACCAGGCAATGTCGCCCGCCAGCCTCTTCCAAGGCTGTTTCCAGCAGGGCCAACTGATCATCTTCCAGAAACCCATGGGTGGCCCCTTGCACGGCGGTGTTGAGCATGACTACCCGCCATGCGCCAATATCCGTCACCGCCTGCACCAACTGCGGCGCCGCCTGTGCCATGACCCGGGCCTCGTCGTGGTTGCCCGGCAACCAGCGGGTGGGCACGGCAAACGGCGCAGTCAGATCCCGGAACGCTTCATAAGAAGCAACGCTGGCGTCCTGGGACAGATCACCCGTGCACAACAGCAAGTCGACAAGCGGTTGCTCGCGCCGCACCTGGGCCACTACATGGCGCAGGCTGTCACGGGTATTGAGGCCCAGCATGCTGCCGGCCGGGTCGGCGAAAAGATGTGCGTCGGTCAGTTGCACCACATGAACAGGGCGCGTGTTGTCTGGGTACATGTCAGCGAACGCTGGCCAATTCGTGGCCACAAGCCAGGCAATGGCTCAGCCATTCACCGAGGAACAGGTTGAGCTGGGCCTTTTCGTCCGGCTGGTGCATGGCCTCATTCGGATACGGGTAGATACTGCGCAGGCGGCGGGTGTGTTCGGCACTGACCACTTCGGCCATGCGTGCATCATGGTACACCTGCACTTCCAGGTGCGGCACCGGCAGCCACGGCAGGCTGTGCTCCTGGCGCACATGCAGGGTGGTGGTGTACGGGCAGGCCAGCACCACGTCCAGTACCAGCACGCCGAGCATCTGGTCGCCTTGGGTCATGCCGATGCGGCGCGAGCTCTGGGTGGTACGCATGTCGGGCAACAGGCGCATCAGCCGGGCGTAGTTGGCCTCGCAGGCAGCCTGCAGCCCGACCAGGTCGACTCGATAGCGCTCGCGCAGCAGGTTCACTTCCACATACCTCGTACTTCGTCACGGTTCAGCGCCAGCCATTGCAAGCCGATGATAGTCGCCGCGTTGCAGATGCGCCCGTCGCGCACCGCCTGCAAGGCATCCTCGAACGACCACACACGCACGCGGATGTCTTCGCCCTCTTCTTCCAGGCCATGCAGCCCGCCCGCGCCCTCGCTGCTGCAACGGCCAAGGAACAGGTGAACGTACTCGTCACTGCCGCCCGGCGACGGGAAGTAGCGGGTCATCGGCCACAAGGCGCTGAACGTCAGGCCGGCTTCTTCCTCGGCTTCGCGGTGGGCGACTTCCTCGGGTTGCTCATCCTTGTCGATCAGCCCGGCAACCATCTCGATCAGCCAGGGGTTGGCGACCTTGTCCAGTGCGCCGACGCGGAACTGCTCGATCAGCACCACTTCGTCGCGCAACGGGTCGTAAGGCAGCACACACACCGCATCATGGCGCACAAACAGTTCGCGGCTGATCTCGCGGCCCATACCCCCGGCAAACAGCTCGTGGCGCAGGTGCACCTTGTCGAGCTTGTAGAAGCCCTGGAAGCAGTTGGCCCGCTTGACGATCTCGACCGCCTTGGGCACCGAATTCAACGTGTCTGACATGGAAATCCTCGTTACCTCAATTACCGCATCGCGCCATCCTACTCTGCACGCTTTCGCGTTTCACCCCTTTCCGGCAACCGTTCGCACACTCGGGACAGCGCGTCTTCACTCTGTTAGCTTAGTGGCGAACTGAAGGCCGCGCAGACGGTCAAAGGCCGACTTTTCCCTGTTCTGCAAGGATCATCATGACACTTGTCAAACTGACTTCCGTGGCCGTGCTGGCACTCGCTCTGGGCGCCTGCCAGAGCCTGTTCACGCCCAACTACCGGGCCCCGCTCGAGGTCAAGCGCGACGCCTGGGAGCATGTCAAACCCGGCTGCAGCGAAAGCGACTGCCCGCTGGTGAACATCGACATGGTCCACTTCCCGGCCCTGCCCGCGCTCGACGGCATCGTCGAAAAACGCCTACTGCAACTGACCGAAGACAATCAGCATGGCACCGCGCCAAGCACCTTGCAGGCCTACGAACAGCAATACCTGGCCAGTGCCGACAAACGTAACAGCAGTTATCTGCAAGCCAAGGTACGCGAGCAGCATGACGGGCTGGTGATCATCGAGTTGTCCAGCTACCTGGACAGCGGTGGCGCCCACGGCATGCCTGGGCGCGGCTTCATCAACTATTCGCGCAAGCTGGACAAGGTGCTGACCCTGCAGGACATGCTGGTGCCAGGCCAGGAGGACACCTTCTGGAAAACCGTCGAGGAGTCGCACCGCGCCTGGCTGATGAGCGTGGGCATGGACAAGGACGCCGAGTTCGTCAAAACCTGGCCGTTCAAGAAGTCGCCGCACATCGCCCTGACGTACGGCGCAGTAGTGGTCAAGTACGAGGTCTATGCCATCGCGCCCTATTCCATGGGCCACGTGGAACTGAAGATCCCCTACCCACGCCTGAATGGCGTACTCAAGCCTGAACTGTTTCCCGGCCGCGGCTAAGGCTCAGTAACCCATGCAGCACACCTGCCAGCAGCAATGCTGGCAGGGTAGCACCCAGTTCCGGTGCCTGCGCGGCAATCAGGTGGTAGACCGCCACCCCCGCAAACCAGGCCACCAGCGCCTGCCAGTGCAAGCCGCCGACCTGTGCCGGCAAGCGGCGACGACGAACCACGTAGTGGTCCATCAACACCACGCCGAACAGCGGCGCGAACACCGAACCGATCAGCAGCAGGAAGTTCTCGTACTGGGCCAGTGGCGCCAGCAGGGCGATCAGGGTGCACAGCACGCCGATAGCCAGCGCCAGGTGCTCGACCTTCACAGGCACCAGCACACCGCTGGAAACCGCTGCCGAGTGGATGTCGGCGAAGGCCTTTTCCGACTCGTCCAGCAGAATGAGCAGCAACGGAATGCCCATGCCGGCGCCGGCCAGGGCCAGCAGCAGGGCATTGACCTCGCCACTGGCAGCGAAGGCCAGGGTGTAGGCCACGCCCAGGCTCATCAGCCAGGTGTTGCCGATGAAATAGCCAATGACCGTGCCGCCGAACACGTGCTTGCCGTTGCGGGCGAAGCGCGAGTAGTCGGCGATCAGCGGCAGCCAGGACAGCGGCATGGCGATGACGATGTCGAAGCCCACGGCCAGCGACATCGAACCGTCACCGGCGCGGCCCCACAGTTCAGCCAGGTCGGCCTTGGCGAACAGATTCCAGGTCAGCCACAGGCAAGCCCCCAGCAGCACCCAGATACCCCAGGCGCGCAGCACCTTGCGCACGAAGGCCAGCGGCCCGCTGACGGCCAGCAAGGTGGCCAGGGCTCCAAAACACAGGGTCCAGAGCATCGGGCTGTTCCAGGCACTGTCCTCGCCGAACGCCCGCGCGCCCAGCAGGCTGGCGGCGTCGCGCATGACAATGATCTCGAATGCGCCCCAACCTACCAGTTGCAGCAGGTTGAGCACAGCCGGCAAGCGCGCACCATGGCTGCCCAGGCTGAGCTTCAGGGTGCCCATGGCCGAAAGACCGGTGTCGCTGCCGATGACACCGGCCGCGCCCAGCAACAGCACACCCACGCCGGTGCCCAGGGCGATGGCCAGCACCGCGCCGGCAAGGCCAAGGCCTGGGGCGAGCATGGCGCCGACTTGCAGCACCATCAGGCCGATGCCAAGGGAGAACCACAACGAGAACAGGTCGCGGGCGCCGAAGATGCGCTGGTGGGTGGGGACCGGGTGGTCGGGGGAGAACTGGCTGGGTGATGTCATGGTTGGCGCTCGCCGGCAATGTTGTTGGTGTTCTTGGCGAGGACTTCGTCCTCGAATCGCGACGCAAGGCCGCTCCCACAAGGGCCGCGCAGGCCTTGAACCTTGTGCGGTCCCTGTGGGAGCGGCCTTGTGTCGCGAAGGGGCCGCACAGCGGCCCCAGCGTTCTTACACTTTCTGGTACAGCTGGCTGCCTTCCTGGCGGAAACGCTCGGCCTGCTCACGCATGCCTTGCTCGACCGTCACATCCACGGCCTCGATCTTGGCAGCGTACTCACGCACTTCCTGGGTGATTTTCATCGAGCAGAACTTCGGCCCGCACATCGAGCAGAAGTGCGCAACCTTGGCCGATTCCTTCGGCAGGGTCTCGTCGTGGAAGGCACGGGCGGTGTCCGGGTCCAGGCCGAGGTTGAACTGGTCTTCCCAGCGGAACTCGAAGCGTGCCTTGGACAGGGCGTTGTCGCGAATCTGCGCGCCCGGGTGGCCCTTGGCAAGGTCGGCGGCGTGGGCGGCGATCTTGTAGGTGATGATGCCGGTCTTGACGTCGTCCTTGTTCGGCAGGCCCAGGTGTTCCTTGGGCGTGACGTAGCAGAGCATGGCGCAACCGAACCAGCCGATCATCGCCGCACCAATGCCCGAGGTGATGTGGTCGTAGCCCGGTGCAATGTCGGTGGTCAGCGGGCCGAGGGTGTAGAACGGCGCCTCGTCGCAGCACTCCAGCTGCTTGTCCATGTTCTCCTTGATCAACTGCATCGGCACGTGGCCTGGGCCTTCGATCATGCACTGCACGTCGTGCTTCCAGGCAATCTTGGTCAGCTCGCCGAGGGTTTCCAGCTCACCGAACTGCGCAGCGTCGTTGGCGTCGGCGATCGAGCCGGGGCGCAGGCCGTCACCCAGCGAGAAGCTGACGTCGTAGGCCTTCATGATTTCGCAGATCTCGTCGAAGTGCGTGTACAGGAAGTTTTCCTTGTGGTGCGCCAGGCACCACTTGGCCATGATCGAGCCACCGCGGCTGACGATGCCGGTCACGCGCTTGGCGGTCAGCGGCACATAGCGCAGCAGCACACCGGCATGGATGGTGAAGTAGTCCACGCCCTGCTCGGCCTGCTCGATCAGGGTGTCGCGGAACAGCTCCCAGGTCAGGTCTTCGGCCACGCCGTTGACCTTTTCCAGGGCCTGGTAGATCGGCACGGTACCAATCGGCACCGGCGAGTTGCGGATGATCCACTCGCGGGTTTCGTGAATGTGCTTGCCGGTGGACAGGTCCATGACCGTGTCCGAGCCCCAGCGGATGCCCCAGGTCAGCTTGGCCACTTCTTCCTCGATCGAGGAACCCAGGGCGCTGTTGCCGATGTTGCCGTTGATCTTCACCAGGAAGTTGCGGCCGATGATCATCGGCTCGACTTCAGGGTGGTTGATGTTGGCCGGAATGATCGCGCGGCCACGGGCGATTTCCTGGCGGACGAATTCGGGGGTGATTTCTTTCGGGATGTTGGCACCGAAGCTGTGGCCGGCGTGCTGCTCATTCAGCAGGCCAGCGGCGCGGGCTTCTTGCAGCTTCATGTTTTCGCGGATGGCGACGTATTCCATCTCGGCGGTGATGATGCCCTGGCGGGCATAGTGCATCTGCGAGACGTTGGCGCCAGCCTTGGCACGGCGCGGGTTGCGCACGTGGGCGAAACGCAGCTTGGCCAGTTCGGCGTCGTTCAGGCGCTGCTGGC
This sequence comes from Pseudomonas sp. TSO6, assembly GCF_056098905.1. Taxonomy (NCBI): domain Bacteria; kingdom Pseudomonadati; phylum Pseudomonadota; class Gammaproteobacteria; order Pseudomonadales; family Pseudomonadaceae; genus Pseudomonas; species Pseudomonas sp. TSO6. The sequence continues at coordinate 80,046 of NZ_JBLZWV010000069.1, forward strand.
CGAAGTCGGAGCTGAGCCCGCCCAGGCGCTCGGTGTCACCGCGGGCGTCGATCCAGGCCGAGCGCACATCGGCCAGGCCCTTGCGCACGTCGATGATCACATTGGGGTCGGTGTATGGGCCGGACGTGTCGTAGACCAGTACCGGCGCGTTGGTTTCGCCGCCAAAATCGGTCGGGGTATCGTCCAGGCTGATTTCGCGCATGGGCACGCGGATGTCCGGGCGCGAGCCTTCGACATAGATCTTGCGCGAGCGCGGGAACGGTTGCACGGACTGCTGATCGACTTGTGCCGATTCGCTGAGGTTGATCGCTTTTTCTTGTTTGGTCATCACAGGCTCTCCAGACGGCTTCCTAGCAGTGGAATGTCGGGGAGAACCTGAAAAGCGCGGACGCACCCGTGGACGAGTGCAGTGCCGGATATGGGGGTGCCTGAAGCTGCATGCAGCTGCGACATTCCCGGACCTGGCACAAGAGGCTCCCCGGGAAGGCGAGCAATCTTGTTCCCTACGCAGGCGCTAACCTGATCAGGTTCAACGGGATCCGCACCTCTGCGATCTCAGCCTTTGCTTCAAGGCACCCCGACAAGAACATGCGCAGTCTAGACTGGAGTGGTCGGCAAAGCCAAGCGGGTAAATGCGCGGTTGATGAAAGGCATACCGGGCGATTGTTGCCAGGGGCGCATGGCACTACACTGGCCCGTCACTCGATACTCAACAGTTCAGTAATTAAATTTCGTACAAGGATTGCCTCTATGCTGCGCAAACTCTCACTGGCGATTGCCGTGTCTTGTGCGTCCAACGGAGTGGCCTGGGCAGTGGACGTGCCCTCGACAGTCAAAACCGACCTGGTCAGCGTTTATCAGGAAGCGGTAGACAACAACGCCGACCTGGCTGCGGCACGCGCCGATTATGGCGCGCGCCGCGAAGTGGTACCGCAGGCCCGCGCCGGGTTGCTGCCAAACCTCTCGGCCGATGCCGAGATGCTGAACACCCGCACCAAGCTGGACGAGCCTTCCATCACCTCCAACCGCAGCGGCAACTCATGGAGCGCGACCCTGGCCCAGCCAATCTTCCGCGCTGATCGCTGGTTCCAGTTGCAGGCCGCTGAAGCGGTAAACGAACAGGCGGCGCTGGAGCTGTCGGCCACTGAACAGAACCTGATCCTGCAAACCGCGCAAAACTACTTTGCCGTGCTGCGCGCGCAGGACAACCTGGCCGCCACCAAGGCCGAGGAAGCCGCATTCAAACGCCAGCTGGATCAGTCCAACGAACGCTTCGATGTGGGCCTGTCGGACAAGACCGACGTGCTGCAATCCCAGGCCAGCTATGACACGGCCCGAGCCAACCGGATCATCGCCGAGCGCCAGGTGCAGGATGCCTTTGAAGCGCTGGTCACCCTGACCAACCGTGAATACACCTCGATCCAAGGCGTGGTGCATACCCTGCCGGTGCAGGTACCCACGCCAAACGACGCCAAGGCCTGGGTCGAAACCGCCGGCCGCCAGAACCTCAACCTGCTGGCCACCAACTATGCGGTTTCCGCCGCCGAAGAGACCCTGCGCCAGCGCAAGGCCGGCCATGCGCCGACCCTGGATGCAGTGGCCAAGTACCAGAAGGGTGACAACGACAACCTGGGCTTTACCAACCCTTCGCAGCTGGGCGTGCGCTACAGCGGCGACGTGGAACAGACCAGCGTCGGCCTGCAGCTGAATATCCCGATCTACAGCGGCGGCCTGACCAGCTCGCAGGTACGCGAGGCCTACCAGCGCCTGAGCCAGAGCGAACAGCAGCGTGAAAGCCTGCGCCGCCAGGTGGTGGAAAACACCCGCAACCTGCACCGCGCGGTGAACACCGACGTGGAACAGGTGCAAGCACGCAAACAGTCGATCATCTCCAACCAGAGCGCGCTGGAAGCCACCGAAATCGGCTACCAGGTGGGTACCCGCAACATCGTCGACGTGCTCGATGCCCAGCGCCAGCTGTACACCTCGGTGCGCGACTACAACAACAGCCGCTATGACTACATCCTCGACAACCTGAGCCTGAAACAGGCGGCCGGCACCCTCAGCCCGCAAGACCTGCAGGACCTCAAGCGCTACCTGAAACCGGACTACAACCCGGACAAGGACTTCCTGCCGCCAGACTTGGCTGCAGCAGCGGCCAAGAACTTTGAGCGCCGCCCTTGAAATAGGGGTGTATTGCTCACAGACCGGGTTGCTTTTGATGGCCTCATCGCCGGCAAGCCAGCTCCCACAGGTTCCTCACTGGCCTCAAGCCTTGTGCAGCCCCTGTGGGAGCTGGCTTGCCGGCGATGAGGCCAGGAAAACCAAAGCAAAAGTCAGCGGATAAGCGCATCCAGGCCATCGAGCAAGCGCTGCAACGCGCCCTGATTGGCCTGCATCACCGCCCTGCCCGCCTCGCCCATGCGCTGCGCATCCTGCGGCAACTCGACCAGCCGCCGCACCGCCCCGGCCAGCCCGTCGGCATCGTCCACCTGCTGCAACGCCCCCGCTTCACGCAACATCGCGCTGATTTCAAGGAAGTTGAACACATGCGGCCCCATCAGCACCGGCAAGGCCAGCGCCGCCGGCTCCAGCGGGTTGTGCCCACCGGTCGGCACCAGGCTACCGCCGACAAAGGCAATATCAGCCAGCGCGTAGAGGAACAGCAACTCACCCATGGTGTCGCCCAGCAACACGCGGATTTGCGCATCGACCGGGGCTGCCGAAGAACGGCGCACGGTGGTGAATTGTTCGCTGCACAGCGCATGCACCGCATTGAAGCGCTCGGGATGGCGCGGCACCAGGATCAGCAAGGCATCGCCATGCACCTGCAACAACTGCCGATGCGCCTGCAAAATCAGCGCATCCTCACCGTCATGGGTACTGGCGGCAATCCACACCGGGCGCTGTTCGGCCCCCCACTGCTCACGCAATGCCCTGGCACGCGGTAGCAGTTGCTCATCGATCTTCAGGTCGAACTTGATCGAGCCAGTGACCTGCACGCACTCAGGGCGCGCCCCCAGGTCACGAAAGCGTTGCGCCTCGGTTCCGGTCTGCACGGCGATCAGGCTCATTTCCGCCAGCATCGGCCGAGTCAGTTTTGCAAAGCGCCCGTAGCCGCGTGCCGAGCGCTCGGACAATCGCGCGTTGGCCAGCGCCACCGGAATCCCGCGTTTGGCGCACTGGTGGATGTGGTTGGGCCACAGCTCGGTTTCCATGATGATGCCCAGCTTCGGCTGCACATGGTCGAGAAATCGCCCGGCCGCCCACGGCAGATCGTAGGGCAGGTAGCAATGCTGTACGCGTGGTTCGTCGGCGAACATGGCGCGAATACGCTCGGAACCGGTCGGTGTCATGCAGGTAAGCGTGATTGGCAATTCCGGGTAGGCCTTGAGCAAGGCACGCACCATGGGCGCTGCAGCAATGCTTTCGCCCACCGACACCGCGTGCACCCAGATGCCGCCCTGGCGCATTGCCGGCAGCTTGCAAGCAAAGCGCTCGCCGATGCGTTGCCCATAGGCAGGCGCCTTGCGTGCGCGCAGGTACAGGCGCAGCGCAACCAGCGGCAAGCCCAGGTGAAACAGCAAGGTATAGAGTGTTCTGTTCATGGCGCCGGAGTTTACCCGATCGCACGCAGGTGCACCGCAAAGCGCTCGGCCAGCCACTGCGCGGCCGGCCCCAGGGGCGCATCACGGCGCCAGGCCAGTTCCGCCACCAGCGCCGGCGGGCGCCACTCGCTATCGAGCTCGACCATGTGCGCCTGGTAGGTCGGGTACTGCACCACGTGCCGCGGCAACCAGGCCCAGCCCAGGCCGCGCATCAGCAGTTCGGCCATGGCGTAGAAGCTGTCGGCACGCCATACCTGCGGGCTGATCGCCTCGCCGCCTGGGTAACCGCTTTGTTGGGGCGTGATCAGCAACTGCCGGTGGCGCGCCAGTTGCTGGCGGGTGACTCGGCCTTCGCCCGCCAGCGGGTGGCCGACTGCGCAAACCGTGACCATCTCCACACTGCCCAGCGCCCGCCGCTCCAGCGATGCCGGGATGCTTTCGTGGTGGAAGAACAGGCCCAGATCGGCGCGCCGCTCCACCAGCTTGCGCGCCACATCGCCCTGGGCACCGCTGGCCAGTTGCACCTCCAGGAACGGGTAGCGGCTGGCCAGCTCGTCCAGGCTGTCGATCACCGGCTGGTAAGGCATGGCTTCGTCCTGGGCAACCCGCAGCAAGGCCTCCTGCCCGCGCATCAGGGCCAGGGCACGACCATCCAGGTGTTCGCATTGACGCAACAGTTCGCGGGCATCTTCCAACAACGCGCTGCCATTTTCGGTCAGCTTCGGTTGCCGGCCGCTGCTGCGCTCGAACAACGTGACGCCCAGGTCTGCTTCCAGCAGGGCGATGGCATTACTGATGGCCGATTGGGCCTTGCGTTGTTCGCGGGCAACGGCAGAAAAGGAGCGCAATTCGGCGACGCGCAGAAAAATTCGCAGCTGCTCCAGGTTCCATTGCTCAGCCATCAACCTATCCCCATATCTGATAGGTAATGACTTTACCGCATCTGGGCAAGGTCTAGAATGCCCGACCAGTTACCAGAGGACCCCGCCATGAATGCCTATACCTATCTCGCCATCGCCATCTGCGCCGAAGTCATCGCCACTGCCTCCATGAAAGCAGTGAAAGGCCTGAGCACGCCACTGCCCCTGCTGCTGATGGTGGTTGGCTACGGCATTGCGTTCTGGATGCTGACCCTGGTGGTGCGCAGCATTCCGGTGGGAATCGCCTACGCCATCTGGTCGGGGCTGGGGATTGTGCTGATCAGTGTGGCGGCGCTGGTGATTTACGGGCAGAAGCTGGATGTGCCGGCGATAGGGCCCTCACAGGTATAGCCTGTATACTTGCCAGCTGTCCCAGTCTTCGAGGTACCGCCATGCCATCTGCCATTTCCACTGACGTGCTGATCGTCGGCGCCGGGGTCGCAGGCCTCTGGCTCAATGCCCGCCTGCGCCGCCAGGGCTACTCGACAGTGCTGGTGGAACGCGCCAGCCTTGGCGGTGAGCAGACGATAAAGTCGCAGGGCATTATCCACGGCGGCACCAAGTACGCCCTGCACGGTGCCCTTACCGGCGCCTCGGAAGCCATCGCCGACATGCCGCGCCGCTGGCGTGAGGCCTTGGCTGGCGACGGCGAACTCGACCTCGGCCGTACCCGTCTGCTCTCCGATGCCCACTACCTGTGGTCCCCCGGCACCCTGGCCGGCAACCTCACCAGTTTCTTCGCCAGCAAGGCCGTACGCGGCCGGGTCGACCAGGTCAAGGGCGACCAGCTGCCGCCCGCGCTGCAGGACCGCGCCTTCAAGGGTAAGGTCTATCGCTTGGCAGAACTGGTGATCGATGTCCCGAGCCTGCTGGCCAACCTGGCCGAGCTGGCCGGCGACTCCTTGCTTGCAGGTGAGCGTATCGAACCATTGCGTGAAGGTGATGCCTTGGTCGGCCTGCGCGTGGATGACCGGGAAATCCGTGCCCAGCGCATCGTGTTGAGCGCCGGTGCCGGCACCGAAGGTTTGCTGCAGGCGCTGGGCCTGGACCAGCCCGCCATGCAAACACGCCCGCTGCACATGGTCATGGCCAAGGGCCCGAACCTCAAACCTTTGTACGCCCACTGCCTCGGTGGCGGGCCCAAGCCACGGGTGACGGTGACCACCCACCCGGCAGCCGATGGCCAGTGGGTGTGGTACCTCGGCGGCGACCTGGCGGAAGCCGATGGCGTAGCGCGCGAGCCTGCAGCGCAGATTGCTGCGGCACAGAAGGAAATCGCCAACCTGTTGCCATGGGTTGACCAGAGCCTGGTGCGCTGGGCCACCCTGCGCGTCGACCGCGCCGAACCTGCGCAATCCGGCCTGGTACGCCCGGACAACGCCTTCCTTGCCGACCAGCAGCGCCTGCTGGTGGGCTGGCCGACCAAGCTGGCACTGGCACCAGACTTCAGTGACCGGGTCATCGCCCATCTGGAGCGCGACGGCATCCGCCCGCAGGCACAAGCCGACCTGGCCGACCTGCCCCGCCCCCCCTTGGGCGTGCCGGCCTGGGAGCACTTGCTGCCATGAGCCTGCCCACCCTGCACGACTTCCACCGCCCGCTGGGCAGCACCGGTTTCCAGGTTTCGCCACTGGGCCTGGGCACGGTCAAGCTGGGCCGCGACCAAGGTGTGAAGTACCCCACCGGTTTCACCATCCCCGACGATGACGAAGCCCGCATGCTGCTGGCCCAGGCCCGCCAGCTAGGTATCAACCTGATCGACACCGCCCCCGCCTATGGCCGCAGTGAAGAGCGCCTGGGCCCGCTGCTGCGCGGCCAACGCGATGAGTGGGTGATCGTCAGCAAGGTTGGCGAAGAATTCGACAACGGCCAGTCGCACTTCGACTTCAGTGCCGCCCACACCCGTCTTTCGGTAGAGCGCAGCCTGCGCCGCCTGGAAACCGACCGCATCGAACTGGTGCTGGTGCATTCCGACGGCAACGACCTGGCGATCCTCGAACAGCAGGAGGTCTACCAGACCCTGGCGGAGCTCAAGCAAGAGGGCAAGATCCTCGGCTTCGGCCTGTCCGGCAAGACCGTGGCCGGTGGCCTGAAAGCACTGGAACAAGGTGACTGCGCCATGGTTACCTACAACCTCAACGAGCAGGCAGAACGCCCGGTGCTGGACTACGCTGCCGAACACGGCAAGGCCATCCTGGTAAAGAAGGCCCTGGCCAGCGGGCATGTCTGCCTGGCCCCGGGCGTTGACCCGGTGCAGGCGAGCTTCGAGCTGCTGTTCGCCCACCCGGGCGTCAGCAGTGCTATCGTCGGCACCATCAATCCGCTGCACCTGGCCCACAACGTGGCCACCGTCGCCCGCATCCTGGGCCAGCACTGAGTTGCCCCTGGCCCACCAAGGGCCAGGAGAATGACCCGACGCAAGGAGGAGCCTCGTGGCGCGAACGCTGATCCGCAAGAACCCGAGCAACTTCAAGACACTGCCACTGCATGTCGAAGCCACACCCGAAGGCCTGATCTACCAGAGCATCGGCATGCCGCTGAACTTTGCCCAGACCCAACAGCGGCGCAAGGCCATCCAGCTGCCCGACACGCAGCGCTTCGTGGTCGAACTGGCCAACCTGGGTGTGTCGGTGCGCCTTACCCTGCATTGGCAAAACCGAGATTACTGGGTGTTGGTGCGCCAGCGCCGGCAAGACCGTGGCGATGTGGTGCTGAAACTGATTTCTGGGTATGTACCGGCGCAGGAGCTGAACCTGCCGTTGCACACGGCTGTTCAGGAAGTGGCTGAAGAATGCCTGCTGGAAACCCCGGAAGGCTGGTTAGGCGGGCGCTTCAACGATACCTGGCTGCCCGTCCCATACGCCGCTGCCCTGCACTACCGTGAAACACCGCACTTCCTGCTGGCCCCCGAGTCCGGTGCCGCCCGGCCCGTGCACTGCGGCAACCTGATGCTGCTGGAGCGGCCAAGGGCCTATGTACACTTGCCCACCGCCTCGCTGCAGCTGATCTACGACATGCGCCTGCAGGTGCCTCGTGAAGCCAAGAAGCTCAGCCTGTTCCACGTCGATGAGCGGCTGGAGGGGGGCCAGCTGGTAGCGCGACTCAACCGCAAACGGCCAGACCTGTACCTGATGCCGTTGAAGGACGGCCACCCGCTGGCGGAGCTTTATACGCTGAAGAAGGATGAGCTGGTGCCGGCGAGCACACGCGGACTGTACCTGGCCGAGAGTTTTGCCCGGCAGGAAGGCTGGGTAGTGACGGACGAGCGGGTGCGCTGGAAGGACTGGGTGAAGCAGCAGGGGTTGGTGGAGAGCAAGCCGACGCGGGGATCGCATCTGCAGCGCTTTGGCGACAAGGCCCGGGCATTGCTGGAGCGGGCGCGTACCTCACTTCACAAGTGAATCCCTGGGGCTGCTTCGCAGCCAATCGCCGGCAAGCCAGCTCCCACAAGGCCTGTGCAATTCTCAAGGCTTGCGCTGTACCTGTGGGAGCTGGCTTGCCGGCGATTGGGCTGCAAAGCGGCCCCAGCGATATCAGTTCTTGCGAATCTTCTCGACAATCGCGGTGGTCGAGCTGTTCTCGACCAGGCCAAGCACCTTCACGGTGCCGCCATACGCCTTGACGATATCAGCGCCTACCACCTGGTCTATGCCATAGTCGCCACCCTTGACCAGCACATCCGGCTTCACCTGGCTCAGCAGGTTTTCCGGGGTGCCTTCCGGGAAGCTGATCACCCAGTCCACCGCGCCCAAACCGGCCAGTACGGCCATGCGCCGGTCGACGCTGTTGATCGGCCGGCCCGGCCCTTTCAAACGGCTGACCGAAGCGTCGTCGTTGACCGCAACGATCAGCCGATCGCCCTGGGCCCGCGCCTGTTCCAGGTAGGTGACGTGCCCGGCATGCAGGATGTCGAAGCAGCCATTGGTGAAGACGATCTTCTCTTTGTGCGCCCGCGCGTCATCGATGGCCAGCAGCAGTTGCTCAAGGCCCAGCACGCCACGTTCGGAACCTTCTTCACGCTGGATCGCCCGGCGCAGTTCCGGGGCACTGATCGCAGCCGTACCCAGCTTGCCGACCACGATGCCGGCCGCCAGGTTGGCCAGGGCCACCGCGTGGGGCAAGTCCTCGCCAGCCGCAATGGCCGCCGCAAGGGTGGAAATGACGGTATCACCGGCACCGGTCACATCGAACACTTCACGCGCACGCGCCGGCAGGTGCAGCGCCGGCTGGCCAACGCGCAGCAGGGTCATGCCGTGCTCGCCACGGGTTACCAGCACGGCGCCCAGGTCCAGGTCCTTCAGCAGCTGCAAGCCTTTGGCGACGAGTTCGGCCTCATCGGCGCAACGGCCAACGATGGTCTCGAACTCGCTGAGGTTCGGGGTGATCAGGCTGGCACCGCGGTAGATGGAGAAATCCTTGCCCTTGGGGTCGGCCAGCACCGGAATGCCCTTGGCCCGCGCTGCCTGGATCAGGCTTTGGTGATTCTTCAGTGCGCCCTTGCCGTAGTCCGACAAGACCAGCACCTTGACGCCTTCGAGCAGGCTGTCGACTTCGGCACCCAGCGACAGCGGGTCGGTGGCGAACGGCTCTTCGAAATCGATACGCAGCAGCTGCTGGTGACGGCTCATGACCCGCAGCTTGACGATGGTCGGCTGGTGCGCGATGCGCTGGAACACCGAGCGCACGCCCGCAGCCTGAAGGCTGTTGGCGAGGCTGTCGGCGGCCTCGTCCTGGCCGGTAACGCCGATCAGCGACGCCGGTGCGCCCAGGGCGGCGATGTTCAAGGCAACGTTGGCCGCGCCGCCGGGGCGATCCTCGATCTGATCGACCTTGACCACCGGCACTGGCGCTTCAGGCGAAATACGCGAAGTACCGCCATGCCAGTAGCGGTCGAGCATGACATCGCCGACCACCAGAACCGGGGCTTGATCGAAACGCGGCATGGACAACTTCATGGGCAACCCATATGGAAATAATGAACAGGGGCAGGATATTAGCACAGGGTAGACGACGGCTTTATGGCCAGATCGCCCCCAGAAAATTCCCGTGACAATCGGGGCCGTTACGGCCCCGATCAGGGAGGACTCAGGTGATATCGGCCTTGACCGGCTCATCCAGGCCCATGGCGTGCAGGCGGGCATAATGGCCATTGGCCGCGAGCAGTTCGGCGTGGGTGCCACGCTCCACCAGACGCCCCTGGTCCATGACCAGGATCTGGTCAGCCTTCTCGATGGTCGACAGGCGGTGGGCGATCACCAGCGTGGTGCGCCCTTGCATCACGTGGTCCAGGGCAGCCTGGATGTGCCGCTCGGATTCGGTATCCAGGGCCGAGGTGGCCTCGTCGAGAATCAGCAGTGGCGCGTTTTTCAGCAGTGCCCGGGCAATGGCCAGGCGCTGGCGCTGGCCGCCGGAGAGCAGCACGCCGTTCTCACCTACGTCGGTGTCGAAGCCCTTCGGCAAGCGGTCGACGAACTCCTTGGCATAGGCATCGGCCGCAGCGGCTTCGATGTCTGCGCGCGGGGCACCCGCCAGATCGCCATAGGCAATATTGTTGGCCACAGTGTCGTTGAACAGGGTGACGTGCTGGGTCACCTGCGAAACGTGGCGGCGCAGGTTGCGCAGGCGGTAATCCTCGATCTCCACGCCATCGAGCAGGATCTGCCCCTGGTCATGGTGATAGAAGCGCGGGATCAGCGACGCCAGAGTCGACTTGCCGCTGCCAGAGCGGCCGACCAGGGCGATCATCTGCCCAGGCTCGGCGACAAAGCTGATGTCGCTCAGCACTTCACGCTCGGTACCCGGGTAGGTGAAGCTCAGGTTGCGCACTTCCAGGCGCCCTTCCACGCGGTCTTTCTCGACAGTACCGGTGTCCAGTTCAGGCTCTTCGTCCAGTTGCTCGAAGATGCTTTCTGCACCCGCCAGGCCCTTCTGAATGGTCGAGCTGACTTCTGACAACTGGCGAATCGGCTTGGGCAGCAAGCCGGCAGCGGTAATGTAGGCCACCAGGTCACCGGCGGTAGACTCACCGCGCAGGAACAGCACCAGGAACATCAGTGCGGCCATGGCACTGTAGATCACCAGCTGCAGCATCGGCGTATACAGCGAGCCGGTCTTGGTCATGCGCAGCTGCTTGTCGGTGTTGCTCTGGCTGGCCTTGCTGAAACGCCGCTGTTCGTAGGCCTCGCCGCCGAAGCTGCGCACCACGCGGTAACCCTGGATGGTTTCCGACGCGACGTGGGTGACGTCGCCCATGGCCACCTGAATCTTCTTGCTCTGCTTGCGGAATTTTTTGCTGGCGATGCTGACCATAACCGCAATCACCGGCAGGATGGCGACCATGACCAAGGTCAGGTGCCAGTTCATCCACAGCAGGTAGGCAAACAGGAACACCACGGTCAGGCCTTCACGGATGACAACCTTGATTGCATCGGTGGCGGCACCTGTGACCATGGTCACGTTGAAGGTGATACGCGAAATGAGGTGCCCGGAGTTGTGGTTGTCGAAGTAGCGGTTGGGCAGTACCAGCAGCTTGTTGAACAACTCCACGCGCAGGTCGTGCACCAGGCACAGGGAAACCTTGGCCAGGAAATAGTTACCAAGGAACGACCCCAGGCCCTGCCACGCAGCGATCAGGATGATCAGCAACGGCACAGCCTGCAGCAATTGCAGGTCGCGCAGGTAGGGGACATTGGGGAACAACACCGCTTCAGGGTTGCTCAGCCCGTCAACAAAGTACTTCAGGATGCCGGCCAGCATCGGCTGGGTCGAGGCAAAGATCACGAAACCGACAATGCTCAGCAGGAAAATGCCGACATAGGGTTTCACATAGCCCAACAGCCGGAAGTAGATCTTCAGGCTGGAGGTGTGCTCCGCCGGTCGCGGGGTTTCGGCCATTATCGAGCTCGCTGTTCAGGTTGAACCGGAAATTTTACCACAGGCGTCATTTTCGGCACGCCCCCATGGCAGCATCATGGCAAGGCCGACAGGCAGCCAGCTGATAAACCATTCGGCACGCGGCGTACCGGTGAGGCTGGCGGCATCGAACTGCATCGCCAGGGTCGAGTACACCCAGAAGCTCAGCAGGATCTTGCCGAACAAGGTGCCGCGCACGCGAATGATTTCACCCAGCGTGAACAACCACACCAAGACCCAGAGCAGCATGCCAGGCAGGCCCATCTCCACGGCAACGTGGGTAAACATGTTGTGGGTGTGGTCGAAGTGCCTGCCCACCGCAGTGACGTCGTAGCCAGCACCCAGGCCCAGGCCGGTCCAGGGGTGCGCGGCAATCATGTCGACCACGGCATGGAAGATTTCCGGCCGGAAGGATGAGCCGCGCATGGCGATCAGGTCATACATCGCAGAAACAGCAAGGCCGGTTGCAATGACTGCCAGGATGGAAAACACCTGGCTGTGGCGGTCACGGAACCACAGCGGTGCCATGGTGACGGTGAGTACCAATGCCAGGAGCGCGCCACGGCTCTGGCTGAGCATGGCAAAAGCCCCCAGGCAAGCCAGTGCAACCAGCCACAGCAGCTGTAGGCCACGCCGCCGCGGTGGCTCATAAAGCAGGAAGAGAACGGCCGAGCCAATGACATAAGCACCCAGAATGGGATGTGATATCTCGCCAATGCCGGCCAGACGGGCCAGCAAAGACTTACCCTGCAAACCATAGAAGTTGACGATAGAGACCAGTGCCGCGATGGCCAGCAGGCCGCTACCAAGCAGCAACAGCTGGCGAACCTTCGCCAGGCCCAGCTGGGCCAGCAGCGGGAACGCCAGCAGGAACACCAGAATGTAGAGCAGGCGCTTGATCTCGCGCCCCGAGTCCTCTGCGGGCGACCAGGCCAGGCTCAGGCCACTCCAGGCCAACAGCAGCAGCACACTCATCCACAACGCCGGCTGACGCTTCCAGGCTTGCACCAGTACCGCGCGGGCCGACCATGCCAGCACCAACGTCGGCAGCCACAGGAACAACACCAGGCCTTGCTGATAAATCTTGTTGCTCGGCGCCAAGGCAATCGCCCCCAGGAACCAGACCAGGCCCAACCCCAACCAGGCCCGCGCCCAGTTTTTTTGATACAGCATCCATTTCCCCCGATGAATCAAAGGCACCTTCCATGGTGCTACAGCATTATTTTCGGCATTATTACCGGTCATTTTGCTCGCCAGACTACAAGGCTCTATTCATGCAATGCTCCCGGCTCACCCAGGTCGACTTCGATCAGCTGACACAAGGCGCACAGGTGCTTGAGGCAGACAGCCATGGCGCCAAAGTCTACCTGCTCGCGGATGGTAATTTCCTCAAGGTTTTTCGTAGGAAGCGGCTGATTTCATCTGCACTGCTGCGCCCCTACTCACAGCGCTTCGTCGATAACGCCGCGCGCCTGGCGCAACTGGGTATCCCCACCCTCGAGGTGATCAGCCAGCACAAGCTCGACCAGCCAGGCCGCACTGCTGTGCTGTATCGGCCGCTACCCGGGCGCACCTTGCTGCAAATGTCGCGCGATGAAGGCTTCAGCTGGGACACGTATCTGCCCCAACTGATCCAGCTGGTGCGCCAGCTGCACCACAGCGGCGTGTACTTCCGCTCGTTGCACCTGGGCAATGTTGTGGTTACCCCTGACCAGCACCTGGGCCTGATCGATGTGGCCGACATGCGCTTCCTGCGCCCGCCGTTGTCGGCCCGCATGATTCGTCGCAATGTGCAGCACATGGTGCGCTATATCGAGCGGGAGAACCTGAGCGACCGGTTCCCCCTGGCCGCCTTCGAGGCAGCCCTGCTGGCGCGCTGAGCGTCAGTTGCGCAACAGGCTCTGCGAGCCGGTGCAGAAGGCCTGCCAGGCTTGCTCCGGCGCCAGCGCCTGACGCTGCCGCGCAGCTACCGCCGGGGCGCTGAGGGCTGTGCAACGCTCGATCGCTTCAGCCCAGGCGCTCTCGTCGGCAACGGGCAGGTAGCCACCGGTGTCACGCAACTGCTCGCGAAACACAGGCAGGTCACTGCACACCACCGGTACATCGGCCATCACCGCCTCTTGCACTACCAGCCCCAGGCCCTCGGAACGCGAAGGCACCAACAGCCAGTCGAATGCCCGATAGAGCTGCTGCAGGTCCTCGCGGTGACCGCGCAGATGAACCCGCCCAGCCAGGCCCAGCGCATCGATACGCTCCTGCAGCACGGCATGCTGCGGCCCCTCACCAATGATCGCCAGCTGCAGGCCCGGTTGCCTTGCAATGGCCTTGGCGAATGCCTCTATCAGCATTTCGAAGCCTTTGCTCTCTACCAACCGCCCGACCGCGCCCAGCGTCACCCCTTCGGCCTGAGGCAGCTGCAGCGCCTGCCTGGCCTTGTCCCGGCTCAGCAACGGTTCGACGAACGCCAGCGGGTCGAGCGCCATGCGTAGGGTCTGCACCGGCCTGCCCAGGTCATGCTCCAGCGCCTCGGCAAGCGTACGCGACACTGCTGCGATGCTCAGACGCTCGGCCGGAAGCATACTCAACAGGCGAATATCGCTGCTGTTCAGGCGGGTCTTGCCATGGAACAGCACCTTGGCCCGCACCTGTGGAATGGTTTGCAGCAGCGGCAGCACCAGCCGCGCGACGCCAATACCGTCAAGCAATACGATTTCTGCCTTGGCCTCGGTCAGCGCCTTGCGCAAACGCATGCGCAACCACGGCCGCAGCAGGCGCCACAGATGCCGCCCTTTCAACGCCCGGGGTGGCATGTGCCATTCTCGTGTCGAACCGAGCCCACAGCACAGCCCGCTACCCAGCAGCAACCAGTTACTGATCCGGGCATCGGTACCGGCGTGCGAAAGCACTTGCCGATGCACCTTGTGGATGGACATGTACGGCGTTCCGCCCGCCCACATCATATTGACGATGTTCATGGGCCCTCTCCCGCTCATGTCAGGTGGGACAGCGACTTCATTGAACAAAAAGGGTGATACCCATGCCAATCAAGGCACCTGTCACCAGCGTCAATGCCAGTTTGATCCGATCACGTTGGCGACGCTTGGCCTTGCGCTCCACTTCAACGGGCAAGATCACGTGATTGCCGAATCCAGTGTGCAACACCGCATCTCCCTCCAAGGTGACCGCTGTCAGATTCAACTCAGCGTAGCGTCGGGAAAGCGCCTTCTCTCCAGCATAGGCGGCAAATGGCGCACAGCGCTGGTAATCACTCAACCGACGCAGGCCAGGATTGAGCGAAAACGCCTGCCATTCAGCCTTGTCGGATAACAGCGGATAGCACGGGACGCCGGCGATGATCTGGCGATCACCCAGGTGGATGTACGGGCTATGAATAGCCAGGTCGTGGGCATGGCTGCGCAGCCACACCTGCAACACGTCCGGGCTGGTATCCAGAATGGCCCGTGAATCTTCGACAAAGGCCTGCCGGTAGAAATGCCAGTCGTCTTCGCAGTGGAAGATATACGGCGTTTTTACGTGGCTGTAGGCCAGGTCGATAGACGGCAACTGGCCGAGCTTGGGCCGGTTGACGAACACCTTGCAGTGCGGTTTCCAGTGCTCTGGCACAGCGCCATGCACGGCATCGTCACCGGAATCTTCGGTGATGAACACTTCGCGAATGGGCGCGGTGTTGTAGCGTTCGAAACTCTCAAGGGTGTCTTTGAGCAGATCGAACCGCCCACAACTGGTCACGACAAGCGTGACATCACTTTCTTCTGAAAAGCGCACCGGACTCCCTCCGCATTGCGACTATCGGCTTTCAACACCCGCTCCTGGGCGCGAAAGCTCTTGTTTAGATGCCCAGCTTCAGGCGCAGCCGCTGCCACGCAGACAACGGCGGATGGGGCCTGAGCGCGGGGCGCATATGGTCGACGATGCTACGTCCAACTGCGGCGAAACTGAAACGGGAAACCGCCAGATGGCGGCCATTTTCTGCAATCTGCCGGGCCAGCTCAGGGTCTGCACGCAAACGGCGGAGCTTTGCCTGAAGGGTCGGGATGTTGTCATAGAACACCACGTTGTGCATGTCCTGCAGGCCCAATGCGCGGTTTTCTTCCTCGCCCTGGTCGTACGCCAGCAACACGCAACCACAGGCCATGGCTTCGAAGTTCTTGATCATGTATTCGCCCATGCCAACGTCGGCACTGACGAAGAAACGAATTCGGTTCAGCGTGTTGCAATAGTCTTCACCCGACTTGGTACGGGTTACCAGCAGGTTCTCGACCTGCCCCAGCTCGTCCAGCAGCGCCTTGCGCCCGCTGTAGGCCACGCTGTTGACACTGCCGACGAAGGCCAGTTCGATGTCGCGCTCACGCCCCTGGTCGGTCAGCAATTGCTCGTCGTAGCCCTTAGGCACGAACACCGCATCGAAACCTTCCTGGCGCAAGCGCTCGCTGACCATGTAGCCAGAGCTGATCACCCGTGCCCATGGCAATTGGCGGTAATGAGCGCTGAATTTGCCGGTGTACTTGCACGGAATGTAGTTCTGGTAGGCGTCGTGCTCGAGGATCACCAGGTTCGGTACGGTGCGGATGAAGGCCACTTGGCGGATTTCCTGCTTGAAGCGCAGGAAGAACACGATGCGGTCATAGCGCTCGACCTGCACTTCGCGCTTGAAATAGCGACGCAGGTTGCGCTGGTCTTCGCTGGTCAGCCAACGCAGGTCGCACTCGCAGTTGGCCGCGACGCCATCGTACAGGCGGTCTAGAATCGCCCGCTGTTCCTTCTGCACCAGAAATAGGACTTTCATTGCTTTCCTTGGGCGCTCTGCGCCATCGCGGTCAACCATGGGGCGTGCTTACAGCTCGCGCCGCCAGAACAGCTCGTGTCGGCGCACGGCCTTGCGGAAGAACTCGTTCTCCCCGTAAGGCGAGGGCCGCCGCCCAGCCAGCCAGCGTTGCAGCAAGCGGCGCAGGCGGCGCTTGAACGGCGCGGGCGGCTGCAGGTCGTGCATCATGCCCAGGGCCATGGCCTTGTCATGCTGGGTAGCCAGGTCCAGCACCAGGCTGCAAGGTGCCCAGGCCTGCGCAGCACTCAACTGCGGAGGCAAGGCCACGCCATCGCCGCTGTCGCCCATGGGCCAGCGGTCGTTATCATGCAGGTGGTTGGCGTAGCACAGCAGGTTTTTTGGCTGCCAGGCCAGGCCTTGCAAGGCTTCAAGCACTGCTGCTTGTGCACAGATGTGATCAGGGTGCGGGTCGAGCTGCGGGTGCGGCATCACCAGTACTTCTGGCTTGGCCCTTTCCAACAGGGCACGCAGGTCGGCCAGCAGGTTGTGCCAGGTTGGCGCGCCATCGCGATCGGCCGGCAGCGGGAACGGGTTGAACTGGCGGAACACGCGGATATCGGCGAGGTCGGCCTCACGGGAGGCTGCCGGCTGGTCGGGCGCTGCCTGCATGGCAGGCAGTTGCAGGCAGAAGTAACCCAGTTGCACGCAACGCGACTCCGGCACACCGGCCCAGCGCGGCACCGCGATGCTGTCCCAGGCGCGCAGGCGACCCTTCAGGCGCGCTGCCTCGGCCTTGGCCAGGCCCATCTGCTGGTAGTGCTCGGCCTCGATTTCACCGGCGGTCAGCGTCACTACCCAGGCTTCATCCGCCTGGCTGTAAAGGCCATAGGCAGCCAGCTCGGCGTCGTCGGCATGCGGCGCAATCACCATCACCCGGCGCCGTTGCAGGTCGACCGCCGAGGTTATCCACAGACGCGGCTCGCCCAGCAGCCGGCAATGGCGACCACGCAAGCGCAACATGCCGGCTTGCAGCGGCGCAGCCAGGCCGGTCAGGTTGAGAAATCGCACGCCATCGACGCCACGCTCGAAGGTTTGCCGGTCGGTCTGGTCAGCCGCCACCAGCACAACCTGCGGGTCGAAGAACCGCCCGAGCCAGCTGCCTTTTACCCGCAGCTCCAGCACAAGGGTTTCATCGCCCTGCAATGCGCAGTCAGCCTTGAGCAGCCCATCGTGCAGGCTGGCAGGAACTTCCCGCGCCTGTTCACCGAAATCGTAGGCGTAGTCCTCGCCTGGCGCATAGAACAGGTGGTCGGCAAACCAGGCCTCGTGGGCGGCCCAGAGCAGCGGTAACAGCAACAGCGGCAGCCACCACCAGGCCAACACGCCGAGGGCGATCAGCGCGACCAGGCCGGTCAGCAAGCCCAGGCGCTTGTTGCGCCGATGGCGCTTGAGCAACTGCTGCTTGCGGCTCACGCCTGATACACCGGCACAGGGTTGCACCAACGGTCTTTGTATTCGCGGTCGGCACGGCCAAACGAGAAGCGCAATGGCTTGTTGCGCGCCCGGGCATCTTCCCAGGCGGCCTGGGTATTGAGGAAGCTCAATACGCTGCCGGGGCTGAAGGCCTTGGTTTCCGGGTCTACACCGCCATTGATGTACTCGACACTGACCCATCCCGGCGCTTCGACGCGATACACCAGCTGAATGGCAATCGGCTTGCCCTCCAGCATCAGCACCGAGCCGATCAGCAGCTCGCGCAGGCGCTCCAGCACCTCGGCCATGCGCTCGGCACCGGTGGCCGGGAAGCCCCAGCGGCGCTGGAACAGGTCGCAGTACATCCTGGCGATTTCCTGAGCACTGAAGTCGCTGATCGGGCGTACCATGCCACCCGCCTCTTCCAGCAGGCGCAACTCGCGGCGCTGGTTGTAGCGGAATTTTTTCGACAGGTCTTCGTGCGCCCGCGCCATCGCCAGCTGTTCCTTCTGCGCCTTGAGGCCGCTGAAACGGCCCTGGCACAGTTCGGACAGGTAGCGTGCGGTATGGCGCAACGGTGCAGCGGCATCGGCCGCCGCCGGCAGGATGATTTCGGCATTGCCCAGGTCGAACAGGGCTTTTTTGCCGGCACGTTTGAGCACGTCCTTGGCCAGCGCAAGGTGGCGCCCCCAGGTCGGGATGGCGGCTTTCAGTTCGCCGGCCTGGTACCAGCCCAGGTAACGCACCGGGATCTGCGCCAGGTCAGCCAGTTGCTCGACCACCAGCGGATGGGTGGCAACACTGCCACCAAAACGCGCCCACGCCTCGGCATAGGCCTTGGCGTCGATGGTTTGCCAACCGCGCTCGCGGAAGGCCTGGATACGATTGAGCATCAGGCCTGCCCCACCAGCGCACGTACTTGCGGCAGCTGCCAGAAGGCCTCGCGTACCGCTTGATCGGAGAAGCGTTCATGCAGGCGCTGCAGCATGTGCCCGGCACAGGCCTGACGCTGTTCAGCGTCCAGCGTGGCCATATGCTTCAGCCCGTGGGCCAACTGTGCGGCATCGCCTAGCGGGAACAGCACACCCACACCCTCGACCACTTCGCGGGCCCCGCCACAGGCCGTGGCCAGCACCGGCACGCCGGCAACCATGGCTTCGAGCAGGACCATGCCGAACGGCTCATGGTCGGAGCTCAGGGCGAACACGTCGAAGGCCTGGAAATAGCGGCGTGCATCCGGCACCTGGCCCAGGAAATCCACCTGCCCGGCAATGCCCAGCTCGGCGGCCAGGGCTTTGAGTTCGGCTTCCAGCCGGCCCTTGCCGAGGATCGCCAGACGCGCACCGGCCGGCAGCGCGGGCAGCGCCTGGGCAAAACCACGCAGCAGCGTGGCCTGGTCCTTATCCGGGTGCAGGCGCCCGACGTTGCCGACGACCCACGCCTGGGCATCCAGGCCCAGGGCCTGGCGTGCCTCGACGCGCGACACCAGGGCTGTTTGCAGGGCGTCGATGTCGATGCGGTTGTACAGGGTCTGGATGCGCTCGGCCGGCCACTGTGGCAGGCAGCGGCGCATGTCGTCACGCACCGCGTCCGACACGCCCAGCAGGCTCAGGCGCTTGCTGAACAGGTTGGCGAACAGCCGACGGCCTTTGCGCTCATAGTCGCCAAAGGCATGGTGCACGCCAATGACCGGCAGGCCGGTACCCAGCAAGGCCACGTAGATGGGCTTGAAGCGGTGGGCAATGCAGAAGGCGAAGTTGCGCTCGGCCGCGATGCGCCGCAAGGCACGGATTGCACCGAGCTTCAGGCCACGCACAGCCTTGGAGCTGAACTCCAGAAACAGCACCTCGTCCGATGCGCAGCCGGCCGCTACCTGCGGGTCGGCTGCACCGGTGAGGAACACTGTGGTGACCTGGTAGCCACGCCCCTGGAACAGGCTGGCGTACTGACGGGCACAGTCGAGGAACGGCCCGTCATAGCCATGGCAGAACTGCAGGATGCGCGGTTCAGAGCGGCTGGTCATACGCGGCCGCGCCGTCCTTCACAACCAGGATGTCTTCCATGATCAGGTACTGCAGGTCCGAGCCGAAGAACATGTTCAGGGCGTCGGTCGGCGAGCAGATCATCGGTTCACCGCGGCGGTTCAGCGAGGTGTTCAGCGACACGCCATTGCCGGTCAGGTCTTCCAGCGCCTTCATCATGTCGTAGTAGCGCGGGTTGTACTCGCGCTTGAGTACCTGGGCACGCGAAGTACCGTCCTCGTGCACCACTTCCGGTACGCGGGTCTTCCACTCTTCAGCCACTTCGAAGGTGAAGGTCATGAACGGTGCCGGGTGGTCGACCTTGATCATCTGCGGGGCAACGGTGTCGAGCATCGACGGGCAGAAAGGTCTCCAGCGCTCGCGGAACTTGATCTGGTGGTTGATGCGGTCAGCCACGCCTTCGACGCTTGGGCAGCCAATGATCGAGCGGCCACCCAGGGCACGCGGGCCAAACTCCATGCGGCCCTGGAACCAGGCCACCGGGTTGCCATCGACCATGATCTGGGCGATCTGCTGCGGCATGTTGTCGAGCTTGCGCCACTTCGGCTGGTCCGGGTGACGGGCGCAGGCGGCGATGACGTCTTCGTTGGAGTACGACGGGCCGAGGTAGACGTGTTCCATCTTCTCGACCGGTACGCCACGGGCGTGGGAAACATAGGCGGCCGCGCCGACAGCAGTACCGGCGTCGCCAGAGGCCGGCTGCACAAACAGTTCTTTCACGTCCGGGCGGGCGATGATCTTCTGGTTGAGCTTGACGTTCAGCGCACAGCCGCCGGCGAAGGCCAGCTTGCCGGTTTCACGCAGGGTGTCGCCCAGGTAGTGGTCGATCATCTGCAGCGCCAGCTTCTCGAACAGCGCCTGCATGCTGGCCGCGTAGTGAATGTAAGGCTCGTCTGCGATATCGCCTTCGCGCTTGGGGCCCAGCCATTCGATCAGCTTTGGCGAGAAGTAGAACCCCTTGCCCTTCTCTTTATAGCGGCGCAGGCCGATGACGTTGGCGTACTCGGTGTTGATCACCAGCTCGCCGTTTTCGAAGCTGGCAAGGCGCGAGAAGTCGTACTTGCTGGCGTCGCCATACGGCGCCATGCCCATGACTTTGAACTCGCCGTCAAGCATCTCGAAGCCGAGGAACTCGGTGATTGCGCCATACAAGCCGCCCAGGGAGTCCGGGTCAAAGAATTCCTTGATCTTGTGGATCTTGCCGTTTTCGCCGTAGCCAAAGAAGGTGGTGGCGTATTCGCCTTTACCGTCAATGCCGAGGATCGCGGTTTTTTCCTTGAAGCCCGAGCAGTGGTAGGCACTGGAGGCGTGGGCCAAGTGGTGCTCGACTGGCTCGATCTTGACCTTTTTCGGGTCGAAGCCCAGCTGCTCCAGGCACCAGACGATCTTCTTGCGGTAGCGCTTGTAGCGACGGTTGCCCATCAGGATGGCGTCGAGGGCGCGATCCGGGGCGTACCAGTAACGCTTGGCATAGTGCCAGCGCGCCTTGCCGAACAGGCTGATCGGGGCGAACGGGATGGCTACCACGTCGACGTCGGAAGGCTTGATGCCCGCCTGCTCCAGGCAGAACTTCGCCGACTCGTAGGGCATGCGGTTCTTCGCATGCTTGTCACGCACGAACCGCTCTTCTTCGGCGGCGGCAATCAGCTTGCCGTCAATGTACAGGGCCGCGGAAGGGTCATGGCTAAGGGCGCCGGACAGGCCAAGAATCGTCAATGCCAAGGGATTAGCCTCTTCATTCGGTAAAAATGCGCCAGCGGCCTCTTGGGCGGGTGGCGGCTAAAGGGCGGGATTATAACGCAAACATGCGCGCAACGCGGCAACCTGTACTGGCCTCATCGCCGGCAAGCCAGCTCCCACAAGTACTGCATCTCCCTTGAGGGCAGTGGTGTTCCTGTGGGAGCTGGCTTGCCGGCGATGAGGCCAGTACAGGCAAGCAATACTATTCGGCGATGAGCCAGTCCATGCGGTAGCTACCGTCCGTCTGGGCCAGCTCTTTGGCGAGCCACGGCAGCAGCTCCTTGAGCTCTTCTTCCAGGCCCCACGGCGGGTTGGCGATGGCCAGGCCCGAACCATTGAGGCCCTGCGGGCTATCCTGATGGTGCACATACAGCTCGACCCGCAGCAGCTTCGGCGCGCCGGTGCTGGTCAGGTCCTGGTAGTAACGCGTCAGCGAGCGCTGGTCCTTGATCGGGTACCAGATGGCCGCGACAGTCTGGCGCATGCGGCTGATCGCCTCTTTCATGGAATTGGTGCAGCGCTTGAGCTCATCGGCCTGCTCGAACGGCGGGTCGATCAGCATGATCGCGCGCTTTTCCTGCACCGGCAGCAGGGCCCTGGGCACATGCCAGCCTTCGCCCAGGTGCACGACCACACGCGGGTCTTTTTTCATGTTCTCTTTGAGCAGCGGCCCGTCTTCAGGGTGCTTTTCGTTGAGCAGCGCGCGATCTTGCTGACGCATCAGGCGGCGCGCCAGCTCGGGCGAACCCGGGTAGTAACGCAGCTCACCGTCGGCGTTCAGGCGCTTGATGACACGCAGGTAATCGGTAGCCATGGCCGGCACATCATCGCGGCCCCACAGGCGGGCGACGCCTTCCAGGTACTCGCCGGTGCGGGTTGCCTGGTCGCCTTGCAGGTCGTACAGACCGAGCCCTGCGTGGGTATCGATGTAGGCGAACGGCTGCTCCTTGCGCGACATCAAGGCGATGAGGCGGGTCAGCACGATGTGTTTGAGGACGTCGGCGTGGTTGCCGGCGTGGAAGGCGTGACGATAGTTCATGGCAACTCCTGCGGGGGTGGCAAGTTTACCTTGCCTTGCAGGCGGAGTCAGGCCTGGCTGCTGATCGGCGGCGCCTGCTTGGCGGGTAAACCCGCCCCCACAGGGCCTGCACAGTTCTCAGACCCTGCGCAGTACCTTTGGGAGCGGGCAAGCCCGCGAAGAAGGCAACGCCGATTCAACGGGTATTACTTGTCAGCGTGATACGCCGCGTCTGCTGTCTCGAAGCGCTGCACCATCGCTTTCGACGGGCTGCCCAGCTTGCTAACCAGAACAATGGCGATGCTCGCCAGCAGGAAGCCCGGGATGATTTCGTACAGGCCCCAGGTATCGATCTGCTTCCACAGGATCACGGTCAGTGCACCAACCACGATACCGGCCAGCGCGCCGTTACGGGTCATGCCTTTCCACAGCACCGAAATCAGCACCACCGGGCCGAAGGCCGCACCGAAGCCAGCCCAGGCATAAGCCACCAGGCCTAGCACGCGGTTTTCCGGGTTGGCAGCCATGGCGATGGCAATCAGTGCCACGGCCAGTACCATCAGCCGACCGACCCACACCAGCTCGACCTGCGAAGCGTTCTTGCGCAGGAAGGCCTTGTAGAAGTCTTCGGTCAGGGCGCTTGAGCACACCAGCAGCTGACAGCTCAGGGTGCTCATCACCGCCGCCAGAATAGCCGACAGCAGCACGCCGGCGATCCATGGGTTGAACAGGATCTTGGCCAGCTCGATGAAGACACGCTCATGGTTCTCGGTGACCGGGCC
Organism: Pseudomonas sp. TSO6; assembly: GCF_056098905.1. Taxonomy (NCBI): domain Bacteria; kingdom Pseudomonadati; phylum Pseudomonadota; class Gammaproteobacteria; order Pseudomonadales; family Pseudomonadaceae; genus Pseudomonas; species Pseudomonas sp. TSO6. Next base: position 103,327 of record NZ_JBLZWV010000069.1, read on the forward strand.
TGCCAGGTCAGGGTTGGCCGAGAAGTAGGCGATGCCGAAGAAGCCCACGGCGCAGGTACCAGCCAGGCACAGGATCATCCAGGTCATGGAGATGCGGCGAGCCTTGGCGATGGATTTCACCGAATCGGCGGCCATGAAGCGCGCCAGGATGTGCGGCTGGCCGAAGTAGCCCAGGCCCCAACCCATCAGCGAGATGATGCCGATGAAGGTGGCACCCTTGAACATGTCGAAGTTGGCCGGGTTCACCGCCTCGATGGCAGCAAAGGTGGTGTCGAAGCCGCCAGTGGAAATCAGCACGATCACCGGGGTCAGGATCAGTGCGAAGATCATCAGCGAAGCCTGCACCGTATCGGTCCAGCTCACCGCCAGGAAGCCACCCACGAAGGTGTAGGCGATGGTAGCTGCGGCGCCAGCCCACAGGGCAGTCTCGTACGGCATGCCAAAGGTGCTCTCGAACAGACGGGCACCGGCAACGATGCCAGAGGCGCAGTAAATGGTGAAGAACACCAGGATGACGATCGCCGAAATGATACGCAGCAGGCCGCTATTGTCTTCGAAACGGCTGGCGAAGTAGTCCGGCAGGGTCAGCGCATCACCGTTGTGCTCGGTCTGCACGCGCAGCCGGCCGGCCACGAACAGCCAGTTGAGGTAAGCACCAACGGTCAGGCCGATGGCGATCCAGGCCTCGGACAGGCCCGAGAAGTAGATGGCGCCCGGTAGGCCCATCAGCAGCCAGCCGCTCATGTCGGATGCGCCGGCAGACAGCGCGGTGACCACGCTACCCAGGCTGCGACCGCCCAGAATGTAATCGGAAAGGTTGTTGGTGGCGCGATAGGCGGCGAAGCCGATCAGCACCATTGCCGCGATGTAGACCACGAAAGTGATCGTTAGTGGATTGCCCATGCGTGTGCCCTGGCGTTTGTTTTTATCTCATGCACAACCGCAGCCATGGCGGTTGCACCCAGGCGGCGAATCCTATGCAACAACGCAAAGCAGGTGCAACCATTTTTCTTTTACAAGTTGCACCCGCTTGAGCATTTTTTGTAAAAGCCACTTTTTTGCTCCTTTTTGGCGCATCAAGCCGATTTTTCAGATCAAAACGAACCGGAAACGCCCCTTTTCAGGGTGTGGAAATGTCTGTCAGACGAGTTGCACCTTTTACACAAAAAATTCGGGTTGCACCTGGTTGCACCCGAATTGTCCTACAGCTACTCTTGGCGCCAGCTTAGGCCACAGCCGTGGCAATAACGAGGATAAGAAATGGCGACGACCACCCTTGGGGTCAAACTCGATGACCCGACCCGTGAGCGACTCAAGGCAGCTGCGCAGTCGATTGACCGCACGCCGCACTGGTTGATCAAGCAAGCGATCTTCAATTACCTGGAGAAGCTCGAGGGTGGTGCCACCCTGACCGAACTCAACGGCCACGCCACCAGCCTGGCTGATGATGCCGGTGATGTTCAGGCCGACCACAGCCACCAGTGCTTCCTCGAATTTGCCGAAAGCATCCTGCCACAGTCGGTACTACGTTCGGCGATCACCGCCGCCTACCGCCGCCCCGAGCAGGAAGTGGTACCAATGCTGTTGGAGCAGGCGCGCCTGAGCGCACCGCTGGCCGAGGCCACCAACAAGCTGGCCGCTGGCATCGCCGAAAAACTGCGCAACCAGAAGAGCGCTGGCGGCCGTGCCGGCATCGTCCAGGGCCTGCTGCAGGAGTTCTCACTGTCGTCCCAGGAAGGCGTGGCGCTGATGTGCCTGGCCGAAGCCCTGCTGCGCATCCCCGACAAGGGCACTCGCGATGCGCTGATCCGCGACAAGATCAGCACCGGCAACTGGCAGCCGCACCTGGGCAACAGCCCGTCGCTGTTCGTCAACGCCGCCACCTGGGGCCTGCTGCTGACCGGCAAGCTGGTCAGCACCCACAACGAATCCGGCCTTACCTCCTCACTCACGCGCATCATCGGCAAGAGCGGCGAGCCGATGATCCGCAAGGGCGTCGACATGGCCATGCGCCTGATGGGCGAGCAGTTCGTCACTGGCGAGACCATCGCCGAAGCACTGGCCAATGCCAGCCGCTTTGAGGCCAAGGGTTTCCGCTATTCCTACGACATGCTCGGCGAAGCTGCGCTTACCGAGCACGATGCGCAGAAGTACCTGGCGTCCTACGAGCAGGCCATCCACTCGATTGGCAAGGCCTCCCATGGCCGCGGCATCTATGAAGGCCCGGGCATCTCGATCAAGCTGTCGGCACTGCACCCGCGCTACAGCCGCGCCCAGTACGAGCGCGTGATGGAAGAGCTGTACCCGCGCCTGCTGTCGCTGACCCTGCTGGCCAAGCAGTACGACATCGGCCTGAACATCGACGCCGAAGAAGCCGACCGCCTTGAGCTGTCGCTCGATTTGCTCGAGCGCCTGTGCTTCGAGCCGTCGCTGGCAGGCTGGAACGGGATCGGCTTTGTCATCCAGGCCTACCAGAAGCGCTGCCCGTACGTGATCGACTACGTCATCGACCTGGCCAAGCGCAGCCGCCACCGCCTGATGATCCGCCTGGTGAAAGGCGCCTACTGGGACAGCGAGATCAAGCGCGCCCAGGTCGAGGGCCTGGAAGGCTACCCGGTCTACACCCGCAAGGTGTACACCGACGTGTCCTACGTGGCCTGCGCCCGCAAGCTGCTGGCCGTGCCAGAAGCCATCTACCCGCAGTTCGCCACCCACAACGCCCACACTCTCTCGGCCATCTACCACATTGCCGGGCAGAACTACTACCCGGGCCAGTACGAGTTCCAGTGCCTGCACGGCATGGGCGAGCCGCTGTACGAGCAAGTGGTCGGCAAGATTGCCGATGGCAAGCTGAACCGTCCGTGCCGCGTCTATGCACCGGTCGGCACCCACGAAACGCTGCTGGCCTACCTGGTGCGTCGCCTGCTGGAAAACGGCGCCAACACCTCGTTCGTCAACCGCATCGCCGACCACTCGATTTCCATCCAGGAACTGGTCGCCGACCCGGTCGCCAGCATCGAGCGCATGGGCACCCAGGAAGGCAACATCGGCCTGCCACACCCGCGCATTCCGCTGCCGCGTGACCTGTATGGCACCGAACGGGCCAACTCGGCCGGCATCGACATGGCCAACGAACACCGCCTGGCGTCGCTGTCCTGCGCCATGCTGGCCACCGCTCACAACGACTGGAAGGCCGCCCCGCTGCTGGCCTGCGCCGCCAGCGAAAGCGCTGCCGCGCCGGTACTGAACCCGGCGGATCATCGCGACGTGGTTGGCCATGTGCAGGAAGCCACCGTTGCCGACGTCGACAACGCCATCCAGTGCGCACTGAACGCCGCGCCGATCTGGCAGGCCACCCCACCCGCCGAGCGTGCTGCCATTCTGGAACGCACTGCCGACCTGATGGAGGCCGAAATCCAGCCGTTGATGGGCCTGCTCATCCGCGAGGCCGGCAAGACCTTCGCCAACGCCATCGCCGAAGTGCGTGAAGCCGTGGACTTCCTGCGCTACTACGCCGTGCAGGCACGCAACGATTTCAGCAACGACGCCCACCGCCCGCTGGGCCCGGTGGTGTGCATCAGCCCGTGGAACTTCCCGCTGGCGATCTTCACCGGCCAGGTAGCTGCGGCCCTGGCTGCCGGCAACCCGGTGCTGGCCAAGCCAGCCGAGCAAACCCCGCTGATCGCTGCCCAGGCCGTGCGCCTGCTGCTGGAAGCCGGCATCCCAGAGGGCGTGCTGCAACTGCTGCCAGGCCGCGGCGAAACCGTCGGTGCCGGACTGGTCGGTGACGAGCGCGTCAAAGGCGTGATGTTCACCGGCTCCACCGAGGTTGCCCGCCTGCTGCAGCGCAACGTCGCCGGTCGCCTGGACAACCAGGGCCGTCCGATCCCGCTGATTGCCGAAACCGGCGGCCAGAACGCGATGATCGTCGACTCCTCGGCACTGACCGAGCAGGTGGTGATCGACGTGGTGTCCTCGGCCTTCGACAGTGCCGGCCAGCGTTGCTCCGCCCTGCGCGTGCTGTGCCTGCAGGAAGACTCCGCCGACCGCGTGATCGAAATGCTCAAGGGCGCCATGGCCGAAAGCCGCCTGGGCTGCCCGGACCGCCTGGCCGTGGACATTGGCCCGGTGATCGACGCCGAAGCCAAGGCCGGTATCGAGAAGCACATCCAGGGCATGCGTGAGAAAGGCCGTTCGGTCTATCAGGTCGCCATTGCCGATGCTGCCGAGGTCAAGCGCGGCACCTTCGTGATGCCGACCCTGATCGAGCTGGACAGCTTCGACGAACTGAAGCGTGAAATCTTCGGGCCGGTGCTGCACGTGGTGCGTTACAACCGCCGCAACCTGGACCAGCTGATCGAGCAGATCAACGCCTCCGGTTACGGCCTGACCCTGGGCGTGCACACCCGCATCGACGAGACCATCGCCAAGGTGGTGGAAAACGCCAACGCCGGCAACATGTACGTCAACCGCAACATCGTTGGTGCAGTGGTGGGCGTGCAGCCATTCGGTGGTGAAGGCTTGTCTGGCACCGGCCCGAAAGCCGGCGGCCCGCTGTACCTGTACCGCCTGCTGTCGACCCGCCCCGCCGACGCGATTGGCCGCCACTTCCAGCATCAGGATGGCGAAGGCAAGCCGGACCGTACCCTGCACGAACAGCTGGTCAAGCCGCTGCACGGCCTGAAGGCCTGGGCCCAGAGCAACCAGCTGGCCGACCTGGCTGCGCTGTGCGACCAGTTCGCCAGCCAGTCGCAGAGCGGCATCGCCCGCCTGCTGCCAGGCCCGACCGGCGAGCGCAACAGCTACACCATCCTGCCGCGCGAGCACGTGCTGTGCTTGGCGGACAACGAGGCTGACCTGCTGGCGCAACTGGCTGCAGTACTGGCCGTTGGTAGCTCGGCGGTGTGGGCAGACGGCGAACCGGGCAAGGCCCTGCGTGCCCGCCTGCCGCGTGAGCTGCAGGCCAAGGTCAAGCTGGTGGCGGACTGGAACAAGGATGACGTGGCGTTCGACGCCGTGATTCACCATGGCGACTCGGACCAGCTGCGCGGCGTGTGCCAGCAGGTGGCCAAGCGTGCTGGTGCGATCGTCGGTGTGCACGGGCTGTCCAGCGGGGATCACCAGATTGCGCTGGAGCGGTTGGTGATTGAGCGGGCGGTGAGTGTGAACACTGCGGCTGCGGGTGGTAATGCCAGCTTGATGACCATTGGCTGATTGCTGTTGATAAAAAAGGGGAGCTTCGGCTCTCCTTTTTTATGGGCGCATATCTTGAGATGTTTGGCGCCTGTGAGATCGAGCGCCGCGCGGGCGGCGCTCGGTCTCACTGGCGCAAAAATTGTCGTGGCGAACACCTGTCAGCCTCCATGCGATCCGAAGACACCTTGGTAGAAAGTTGTCTTGCCGACGGTGAACTGGGTGTCTTCGGTCGTCATTATTGTATCCCCTGAAAATTCTCGACTGCCTGGACCGGCCCTTTCGCGGGTGAACCCGCTCCCACAAGTACTGTGCAGTTTTGAAGCCTGTGGTGATCCTGTGGGAGCGGGTTTACCCGCGAAGAGGCCCGTCCAAGCGACGCATCACACAAGCCTCAATGCCAAGGCCTAGGCTCTACGGGCATCTGCACCTGAACCAATGCCGCCTCAAGCAAAGTCCGCAGCGCCTCAAGCTCGTGCATGGGGGTCATCATCAGGATCGAAGCCGGTGATTTAGGCTGAAGCAGCAACGCCTGATGCACCACGGTGGCTGCGCATAACGCGTAGTCCGTAGACTGGCTAAGGATGCCTTCGAGGGATGGGGTGTTAGAGGGTGGATCAGGGACTATCTTCAGCATTGGGTTTTTTCTCGGTAAGGACCACCGCCATCTGCTGTCAAACAAGAGGGTGGCAGCTGTGCATGGGTTGACAGACCGGCAGAAGGCTGGAAGGTGTTCGCCTCACCCTTTGCAGCGCCTGTGAAATCGAGCGCCGCCCGCGCGGCGCATCGCGACGCAAGGCCGCTCCCACATCTGTTTCGGGCCAGTCTCTCCTGTGCCTATGGCGCGCGCACCCTGGGTGCATGGCTGGAGAGCGATAAAGAGCGACTGCACCCCCTTCAATACCGCATGGAACAAACAAGGCGGACAGCGGTGGCCTCACAGGATGGACTGGCCCGAAATAAATGTGGGAGCGGCCTTGCGTCGCGATGCGCCGCGCGGGCGGCGCTCGGTCTCACAGGCGCAGAAAACATCAAGGCAAGCACCTGTATGCCCCACCCGTTCTAAACCCATATCACCCAAACCTATTAACCTCCCCCCACCCCACCCGATTCCCTACACTCGCAGCATCCCGCCCCAGGATCGCCACCATGCCCGAGACCCTGCTCAGCCCCCGCAACCTGGCCTTCGAACTCTACGAAGTGCTCGACGCCCAAGCCCTCACCCAGCGCCCGCGCTTTGCCGAGCACAGCCGCGAAACCTTCGACGCGGCGCTGACCACCGCGCGCACCATCGCCGAGAAGTTCTTCGCCCCGCATAACCGCAAGGCCGACGAAAACGAGCCGCGCTACGTGGACGGCCGCGCTGAACTGATCCCCGAGGTCAAGCCTGCCGTCGACGCCTTCCTCGAAGCCGGCTTCCTCAACGCCAACCGGGACTTCGAGGTCGGCGGCATGCAGCTGCCCAGCCTGGTTTCGCAGGCCTGCTTCGCTCACTTCCAGGCTGCCAACGCCGGCACCACGGCCTACCCGTTCCTGACCATGGGCGCAGCCAACCTGATCGAAAGTTTCGGCACAGAGGAACAGAAGCGTCTGTTCCTGCAGCCAATGATCGAGGGCCGCTACTTCGGCACCATGGCCCTGACCGAACCCCACGCAGGCTCGTCGCTGGCCGACATCCGCACCCGCGCCGAACCTGCGGGCGACGGCAGCTACCGGCTCAAGGGCAACAAGATCTTCATCTCCGGTGGCGACCACGAACTGTCGGAAAACATCGTGCACATGGTGCTGGCCAAGCTGCCGGACGCGCCGCCCGGGGTGAAAGGCATCTCGCTGTTCATCGTGCCCAAGTACCACGTCAACCCCGACGGCAGACGTGGCCCGCGCAACGACGTGCTGCTGGCCGGGCTTTTCCACAAGATGGGCTGGCGCGGCACCACCTCCACCGCGCTGAACTTCGGCGACAACGGCCAGTGCGTCGGCTACCTGGTGGGCCAGCCGCACCAGGGCCTGGCCTGCATGTTCCAGATGATGAACGAGGCGCGCATCGGCGTTGGCATGGGCGCGGTGATGCTCGGATACGCCGGCTACCTGTATTCGCTGGAATATGCCCGCCAACGGCCGCAAGGCCGGCTGCCGGACAACAAAGACCCGCTCAGCCCGGCGGTGCCGATCATCGGGCACACCGATGTGAAACGTATGCTGCTGGCACAGAAGGCGTACGTGGAAGGCGCCTTCGACCTGGGCCTTTACGCCGCGCGCCTGTTCGACGATACCCACACCGCCGATGATGAAACGTCGCGCACAGAAGCGCAGGCGCTGCTCGACCTGCTGACCCCGATCGTCAAGTCGTGGCCCTCGACGTTCTGCCTCAAGGCCAACGAACTGGCGATCCAGATTCTCGGTGGCCACGGCTATACCCGCGAATACCCGGTGGAACAGTACTACCGCGACAATCGCCTGAACCCGATCCACGAGGGCACCGAAGGCATCCAGTCACTCGATTTGCTCGGCCGCAAGCTGGCACAGAACCATGGTGCCGGGCTCAAGCAACTGATCCGCCTGATCGCCACCACCGGCGAACGTGCAAGCCACCACCCCAAACTCCACCCACTGCGCCAGCCACTGGAGCAACTGGTCAACCGCCTGCAGGCCGTGACACTGGCCCTGCTCGGCGACATGGCGCATGGCGAAGTCGCTGGTGCCCTGGCCAACTCGGCCTTGTACCTCAAGGCCTTCGGCCACTGCGTGATCGGCTGGCGCTGGCTGGAACAGGCCATTCACGCCGAGCTTGGCCTGCAGAAAGGTCACCCTGCCGATCACGACTTCTATCAGGGCAAGCTGCAGGCCGCGCGTTATTTCCTGACCTGGGAAGTACCGGGCTGCCATCACGAACTGGCTCTGCTCGAGGCTCGCGACAACGCCTGCCTGAGCATGCAAGAAGAGTGGTTCTAAGGGGTGCCTCCATGTTCGACGCTCGCTGCCCGCCCCGACCTGCGTGGGTTACGAGTAATAGCGAGGCCTGTCGCGACCACTGCGATGCCCACATAGGTCGTCCAGTTGATTGCGTCGCCGAACATCAGAGCAGCCCACAGCAGCGTGACCGGAGGCTCCAGATAAACCAGCGCCGACACGCGGGTCGCCGACAGCTTTGTCAGCAATATCCAAAGGCTCAAGTAGGCGATGAAAGTCGAGAACAGCGTCAGCCAGGCAACTGCCGCCCACACCTGCGTACTGGCAGGCACTTCGATCAAGCCCAGCGGCAAGCCTGTGGCAGTAAGCAATACCAGCGTCGCAGTGGACTGCAGAAACAGTGGCATCAGCAAGCCATCCTTGCTGTGGTCTGTTGCCATGACCGATTGCCGCCGCTGATAGAGAGTGGCGATGGACAGCGTGATAGCGGCGATCAGCGGCAGCGCGTAAAGCCAGAGGTCCAGCCGGGTGGTGGAGAGGTTGTACTCACCGAAAATGACCACGCTCACGCCAGCAAAGCCAACTCCTAGCCCCACCCACTCCTGGCGGCCGCTGCGCTCATGCTGGTCCCTGTTGCTCATGGATGCCGTGATCAATGGCTGGAGCGCGCAGATGATGGCGGCTATTCCTGCCGGCAGCCCGCCCCGGATGGCGATATATACACTGACCAGATATGCGAACTGGGCTAAAAAACCTATCACCGTGTTGTAGCGCACCTGCGCCCACGACAGCGTACGCAAGCGATGAACCACGAAAGGCAGGAGGCAGATGCTGACCAACAGAAACCGCCAGAACAGCAGGTTTATTGCGCCAGCTTCCTCCGTGCCCAGGCGGGCACCAATGAAGCCTGAACTCCACGAAAGAACAAAGATTATTTGCAGCAGAATCAGGTATGGCGCACTGCTTGGCATGATCACGCCCCTGTGTTGTGCAGTTCCTCGAACGTGATCGGCTCGATACCGATACGTGCATATTGCCGGGCGGCCGGCCGCTGCAAGGCCCAGTGCAACCCCAGGCTGCGGGCATTCCCCAGCTGATCGAGTGTTCTGGTGCCGCTGACGTTGCAACCTTGGCATAGCAGTTCGTCGCGCCAGGCTGGCTGCTCGCCCAACCAGGCCGGTGAAGACCTTGGTGCGCGTTTCAGCGTCGACTTGAGTGCCAGCTTCACGCGGCCAAAGCCGCGTTCGAACAGGGGTAAGCTGTCTGAGTTCATGATCTGTGTGTCCCCGTGAGTTGCTACTGGAGGTACTTCGCGATCTGGTAGCGCACCGAGCCATCGCCACTGGCGAACTCGTCCACCACACGGCAGTTGCAGTGCCGGGCGCCTCTGAAAAGATGGAGGTGTAATCCCCTGCCAGTTACCGATCAGCCTGTTCGTACTCACTGGCAGCTCATTGCACGTCTCGAAACCGAACAAAGTGATGAGGCTCAGCTCCTGATGGTGAAGCAAAGTCTCTTGGGCCACTGTGAGGTCGATGTGATAGGCGCTGAAATTTTTGCGGCGAACACATGGCGGCCCTGATGCACCTTGAACATAGGCCTCACTGCTTCATCCCCAACTCAGCATCGTCCATCAGCGCCTTGGCCATCGCGCTCAGATAGTGGGCAGCCCAGATCATCATCGGCTTTTCATCCATCAACCCAGTGATCGTCAGTTCGCGCACATAGCCCATCAATTCAGAAGACTGCTCGCGGGCGTCCCTACACGGGATGCCGGGCTCGATGCGGAACAGTGGGTGGGCGCCGTTTTCGCCTTGGTAGAAGGTAGTCTTGCCGACGGTCAACTGCGTGTCTTCTGTTGTCATTGCTCAAATCCCCTGGAATTTATCGACTGCCTGTGCGGCCCTTTCGCCGGTAAACCCGCTCCAAAGTCCACCGCAAGCCATGGCATGGGATGAGCGTTGTAGAAGCGGGTTTACCCGCGAAAAGGCCCGTTCAGACAACACATCACTCAAACCTCAATGAAAAGTCCAAAACTCAGCAGACATCTGTAGCCGAATCGATGCCGACTCCAGCGTGGCCTGTTACTCATCCGTATCATTCCATTGCATTTTTGAGGGGCAACCATGCTGTAGCCACACAGTAGGAGGGGGTATAAAGCCTGTACAGTTGATTAAATCGAAGTGCTGGTTCGATCCGACCAAATCAGGTGGTTACATGGGTAAAGCCCTCGACATAGACGTATTGAGAACCTTCCAGGCAGTCGCCCGGCTTGGTCGCTTCAAGGATGCAGCCGACTACGTACACCGCAGCCCATCGGCAGTGACCACGCAGATCCAGAAGCTGGAGGAGAAGGTCGGCCAACAATTGTTTGCCCGCAGCAACCAGTCGGTGGAGCTGACCTCGGCAGGCCGGCACTTGCTGGGTGAGGCAACCCGCTTCTTGATGGCCCATGACCGGCTGCTGGCTACGCTGTCGTCGCAGCAGATCACGGGCAAGGTTCGCCTGGGTGTACCGGACGGCTATGCCGCCAACCTCATGAGCGATTTTTTACCGGTGTTCGTCGCCAGCAACCCGAAACTGGAACTGGAAGCGGTGGCATGCTCCAGCGCAGAACTCATCGACCTGTTTGCGCGACAACGACTGGACCTGGCAGTGGCGGTCAGCAGTGAACACTGGCAGCAAGGTGAATGGCTTCGCACCACCCAGCCGCGCTGGGCCGCTGCGCCTGGGTTCGAGTACGATGCCAGTCGCCCCTTGCCACTGGCACTGCAGCTGAAGGGCTGCCCCTACCGAGAAGCGGCCCTGCAGGCGTTGAAGGCTCACGGCATTGCCTACCGTATCCTGCTTGAAAGCGCCAACTGGCATGCGGTGCTGGCATGCATGCGCAGTGGCCTGGCCGTCGGCATCGTCGAAGGGCTGGACAGCGGCGATACATCGCTCGCGTTCATGGAAGGGAAGGGCCTGCCCGCGCTCCCGGAACATCACCTTTACCTGCTGACGGATACCTCCCACCATGTCGCGTTGCAACTGAACGAAATGTTGAAAGCTGCCATTCAGAAAGATGGGCTGTCAGCAACCGGTGTTATTTCCTGACCTGGGAAGTACCGGGCTGCCATAATGAGCTGGCATTGCTAGAGGCGCGCGACGACACTTGCCTCACCATGCAGGACGAGTGGTTCTAAGGGGGAGCCACCGTGTACACGGAGGCTTTTGCATGTTCGATTCCAGCGCCCTGCTGCGCCAGCGCTTTGCCGCGCTGCGCAGTACGGCCGAGTTGTTTTCCCTGCGCCATGTGAAACAGTCGCACCAGGCGCTGTCGGTTCGCCGCAATGTCGCCGAGCCACCCTTCTTCAGCCAGGACGAAGGCGCCATGCTCACCGTGCGGGTCAACGGCGTGGAGGCCTATGCGGCCACCGCCGACCTCTCCGAGGCTGGCCTGCAACGCGCATTGGAACAAGCCGAGGCGCTGGCCCGGCAGATTGCCCCACACAGCCTGCTGGACCTGCGCAACCAGCCGGTGACCAGCGCACGCCACGACCATATCTCGCCCAACTTCGACCAGCCCGTACCCAGCCTCGCCGACTGCCTTGGCCTGCTCGCCGCCGAATCGGCCAGCGTGCCCAAAGACAGCCGCCTGGTGGACTGGCAGGCCAGTCTGGGTATGAGCCTGGTCGAGCAAACCTACCTGAACTCCGCTGGCGCAGAACTGCGCCATGCACAGCGTTTTCTGTTCCCGGGCCTGGGCGTAACCGCCAGCGACGGCAAGGACAGCCAGAGCCGCAGCCTGGGCCGCGACAACTTCGGCCAGCAGGGCGGTTTCGAGATCATCGAGCGCTGCGGGCTGGTCGGCGCCGCCCGGCAGGTGGCCGACGAGGCACTGCAACTGCTGCTGGCCCCCAACACTCCCAGCGGCCCGCGCGACCTGCTGCTGATGCCCGACCAGATGATGCTGCAGATCCACGAATCGATCGGCCACCCGCTGGAGATGGACCGCATTCTCGGTGACGAGCGCAACTACGCGGGCACCAGCTTCGTCAAAGCCAGCGACTTCGGCCACCTGCAGTACGGCTCCAGCCTGTTGAACGTGACCTTCGACCCGACCATCGGCGAAGAGCTGGCCAGCTACAGCTTCGATGATGACGGCAGCCCGGCCAGCAAGCAGTTCCTGATCCGCGACGGCCTGCTGCTGCGCCCACTGGGCGGCGCGCTGTCGCAGTTCCGTTCTGGCCTGGACGGCGTGGCCAACAGCCGCGCCTGTGGCTGGAACCGTGCACCGATCGACCGCATGGCCAACCTCAACATCGAACCGGGTGATCAGAGCCTGGAGCAACTGGTGCAAGGCATCGAGCACGGCATCCTGATGCGTACCAACCGCTCGTGGTCCATCGATGATGCGCGCAACAAGTTCCAGTTCGGCTGTGAATATGGCCAGTTGATTGAAAACGGCGAGCTCAAGGGCATCGTCAAGAACCCCAACTACCGCGGCATCTCCGCGCAGTTCTGGCGCAACCTGTCGGCGGTCGGCGACCGCAGTACCTTCCAGGTGCTGGGCACGCCCAACTGCGGCAAGGGCGAACCCAACCAGGTGGTGCGGGTCGGGCACGCCTCGCCGGCCTGTGTGTTCCGCCAGATCGATGTATTCGGAGGAGACGCCTGATGAAGCACGCTTTCGAAACGCTTGTCGGGGATGTACGCGCTGCCCTGCAAGCAGGCGAGCAGTTCACCCTCGGCTACAGCGCAGAACAGTCGCAGTTCGTGCGGTTCAACCACGCCAAGGTGCGCCAGGCCGGTGAAGTGAGCCAGGCAAGCGCGCAACTGCGGCTGGTGCGCGATGGCCGCCAGGCGGAACAGCAAGTGACCTTGAGTGGCGACGTGCAACTGGACCGCCAGCGCCTGAGCGATGCCCTTGAGCAACTGCGCCACACCTTGCCGTTGCTGGCCCTCGACCCGTACCTGCGCCTGGACGAAAGCGCCTGGCACAGCCACAGCCTGCTGGACCATCCCCTGCCCGCACTGGACGAAGTACTGGCCCTGCTCGACCGTGAAGCTGGCGACTTGGACCTGGTCGGCATTTACGCCGCCGGCCCGATCTGCCGGGGCTTCGCCAGTTCGTTCGGGGCCTTTGGCTGGCACCAGGCCAACAGCTTCAACGTTGACTGGAGCCTGTTCCACGAAAACGGCCAGGCGGTGAAGGCCAACTATGCCGGCCAGCAGTGGAGCGCCGACGACTTCACCGAGCGCCTGCGCCAGGCACGTGAACAGCTAGGCTTCCTCGGTCGCCCTGCGGTCACCCTCAAACCCGGCAGCTACCGCGCCTACCTGGCGCCTGCGGCCATGGACGAAATCGCCGGCATGCTGTGCTGGGGCGGTTTTTCCGCACAGGCCCTCGCCACCGGCAACAGCGCCTTGCAGCGCCTGTACAACGGCGATGCACGGTTAAGCCCGCTGGTAAGCTTCACCGAGCAGGTCAGCGGCTCGCTAAGCCCGGCGTTTTCCGATGAAGGGGCGCCACGCCTGGATGTGCCGTTGATCAAGCAAGGCGCGGCGCAGCAACGCTTGATCTGCGCACGCAGCGCGGTCGAGTTCGAGCTGCTGGCCAATGGCGCCGACAGCTACGAGTCGCCCTGCGCGCTCAGCCTGGCGCCAGGCAACCTGGCCAATGAGCAGGTCCTTGAGCGGCTTGGCACCGGGCTGTACATCAGCAACCTGTGGTACCTGAACTACTCTGACCTGCCGGCAGCGCGCATGACCGGGCTGACCCGCTTCGCGACCTTCTGGGTGGAAAACGGGCAGATCCAGGGGCCGGTGAGCACCATGCGCTTCGATGACAGCCTTTACAGCTTGCTGGGTAGCCAGCTGGAGGACCTGACCCGGGAGCGCGAGATGATCTTGTCGACCAGTACCTATGGCCAGCGCAGTACCGGGTCGAGCCATTTGCCCGGGGCACTGGTCAAAGGCCTGACCCTGACATTGTGACTGGACTTGCCGGCCCTTTCGCGGCTTAAGCCGCTCCCACAGGATTTCCACTGCCCTCAAATGTAGTGATATCCCTGTGGGAGCGGCTTTAGCCGCGAAAGGGGCGGCACTGACAAACGAGGAAGTCATGCCTGAGCGCACCCCGCTGGACCCCGTCACCGCCCGCTGGATCCCCTGGGTGGTGGCCATCGCTTTCTTCATGCAGTCCCTGGACGGCACCATCCTCAACACCGCGCTGCCGGCCATGGCCCGCTCGCTTTCCGAAGACCCGCTGCGCATGCAGGGTGTGATCATCGCCTACATGCTCACCGTGGCCCTGCTGATCCCCGCCTCGGGCTGGATCGCCGACCGTTTTGGCACCAAGCGCATCTTCTTCAGCGCCATCCTGCTGTTCAGCTTCGGCTCGCTGCTGTGCGCAGCAGCCAATAGCCTCGGCTTCCTGATCTTCGCCCGCGTCGTCCAGGGCCTGGGCGGTGCACTGATGCTGCCGGTCGGGCGGCTGGTGGTGCTGCGCGCCTACCCGCGCAGCGAGCTGGTGCGGATCATGAGTTTCATCACCATCCCTGGCCTGCTCGGCCCACTGCTGGGGCCAACCGTCGGCGGCTGGCTGGTGGAAATCCTCAGCTGGCACTGGATCTTCCTGCTCAACCTGCCAGTCGGCCTGATCGGCTGCATTGCCGTCTGGAAGTTCATCCCGGACCTGCGCGGTGCCGAGCGAACCTCGTTCGACGGCCCTGGGTTCCTGTTGTTTGGCGCAGCGATGGTATTGATCACCATCGCCATGGAAGGCCTGGGCGAGTTGCACCTGCCGCACCTGCGGGTGATGTTGCTGCTGTTCGCCGGCATGGCCTGCCTGGCCGCCTACTGGCTGCGCGCCGGGCGCGACCCGGAGCCGCTGTTCTCGCCCAGCCTGTTCCGCGTGCGCACCTTCGCCATCGGCATCCTCGGCAACTTGTTCGCCCGCCTGGGCAGCGGCGCCCTGCCGTTCCTGGTGCCTTTGCTGCTGCAGGTGGCACTGGGCTACTCACCCGCCCAGGCCGGTATGAGCATGATCCCGCTGGCGGCAGCGGCCATGCTGGCCAAGTCTGTCGCAAGGCCGCTGATCGAGCGCTTCGGCTACCGCATCATCCTCACCGGCAACACCTTGTTGCTGGGCCTGCTGCTGGCCAGCCTCGGCCTGGTCGATGAGCAGACACCGTACGCAGTGCTGCTGATCCAGCTGGGCCTGCTGGGCGCGGTCAACTCCATGCAGTTCACGGCCATGAACACGGTAACCCTGATCGACCTCGATGACGCCAGCGCCAGCAGCGGCAACAGCCTGCTGTCGGTGGTCGCACAATTGGCGCTGAGCCTGGGCGTGGCCTGTGCCGGCGCCTTGCTTGGAGGCTTTACCGCCGCCGGTAGCGCCGAGGGTGTGGAAAGCACCCTTGGCGCCTTCCAGTTGACGTTTGTCACCATCGGCGTGATGGCCATGCTGGCGGCAGCGATCTTCCTGCAACTGGCGCCGACGGACGGAAGGCGTGCCCGTCGTCCGGAACAACACATGGAACCGTAGGGCGAATGGCCACGAGGCTGGTAGACTGTGCGGCATTTTTTCGCTTCGCAACGCAGGCCCGCCTCGTGACCACCGAATCCACCGCCTTTGCCACTTTGCCGTTGTCCGCCGCCATGCTGGCGAACCTGGACGCCCTCGGCTATGCCTCGATGACGCCGATCCAGGCCCAGAGCCTGCCCGTCATCCTCAAGGGCCAAGACCTGATCGCCCAGGCCAAGACCGGCAGCGGCAAGACCGCCGCCTTCGGCATCGGCCTGCTGAACCCGATCAACCCGCGCTACTTCGGCTGCCAGGCGCTGGTGCTGTGCCCAACCCGCGAGCTCGCCGACCAGGTGGCCAAAGAGCTGCGCCGCCTGGCCCGCGCCGAGGACAACATCAAGATCCTCACCCTGTGCGGTGGCGTTTCGCTGGGCCCGCAGATCGCTTCGCTGGAGCACGGTGCGCACATCATCGTCGGTACCCCGGGGCGCATCCAGCAGCACCTGGACAAAGGCACCCTGGTGCTCGACGGCCTGAACACGCTGGTGCTGGACGAAGCCGACCGCATGCTCGACATGGGTTTCTTCGACGCCATCGCCAGCATCATCGGCAAGACCCCATCGCGCCGCCAGACCCTGCTGTTCTCGGCCACCTACCCGTCCGGCATCAAGCAGCTGGCCGCCGACTTCATGCGCAACCCGCAGCAGGTCAAGGTCGAGAGCCTTCACACCGACAACCAGATCGAACAGAGCTTCATCGAGATCGACCCACAGCACCGCCTTGAAGCCGTCACCCGTGTGCTCGGCCACTACCGCCCGCAATCCTGCGTGGCGTTCTGCTTCACCAAGCAGCAGTGCGAGGACGTGGTTGCCCACCTGACGGCCAAGGGCATCGTCGCCCAGGCCCTGCACGGTGACCTGGAGCAGCGCGACCGTGACCAGGTACTGGCCATGTTCGCCAACCGCAGCAGCTCGGTGCTGGTGGCCACCGACGTGGCCGCGCGCGGCCTGGATATCGATGGCCTGGACATGGTCATCAACGTGGAGCTCGCGCGTGATGCGGAAATCCACGTGCACCGCGTGGGCCGTACTGGCCGTGCCGGCGAGAAAGGTGTGGCGGTAAGCCTGGTGGCACCGGCAGAAGGCCACCGCGCCCAGGCCATCGAAGACCTGCAGAAAAGCCCGCTGCGCTGGGACTCGCTGGACAGCTTGAAGAACAAGGGCGGTGAACCGCTGCTGCCGGTGATGACCACGCTGTGCATTGCCGCAGGCCGCAAGGACAAACTGCGCCCTGGTGACATCCTGGGGGCACTGACCGGTGATGCCGGTATCCCCGGCAAGCAGGTGGGCAAGATCGCCATCTTCGACTTCCAGGCGTTTGTTGCCGTGGAGCGCGCGCTCGCCAAGCAGGCCATGCAGCGGCTGAACAGCGGCAAGATCAAGGGCCGCGCCCTGAAAGTCCGCATTCTCTGACATTTTTTGGGGCTGCTGTGCAGCCCATCGCCGGCAAGCCAGCTCCCACAGGATCACCACAGGCCTCAGGCTTGTGCAGGGCCTGTGGGAGCTGGCTTGCCGGCGATGGGCCGCACAGCGGCCCCAAACTACCCATGAGGTAACACCGTGCACTCCACCGACGTGATCATCCTCGGCGCCGGCGCCGCCGGCCTGATGTGCGCCCAGCTCAGCGCCCGCCGTGGCCGCCGGGTGCTGCTGCTCGACCACGCCAACAAGCCGGGCAAGAAAATCCTCATGTCCGGCGGCGGGCGCTGCAACTTCACCAACATGTACACCGAGCCCGCCAACTTCCTGTCGCACAATGCGCACTTCTGCAAGTCGGCCCTGGCCCGCTATACCCAGTGGGACTTCATCGAGCTGGTGTGCAAGCACGGCGTGGCGTACCACGAGAAGAAGCTCGGCCAGCTGTTCTGCGACAACAAGGCCAGCGACATCCTCGACATGCTGCTGGCCGAATGCGACGAGGCCGGCGCCGAGATCCGCATGCACACCAGCATCGAACACATCGAGAAGACCGAAAGCGGCTACCTGCTGCAGACCAGCGGCGGCCAGTTCGCCTGCCAGTCGCTGGTGATCGCCACCGGCGGCCTGTCGATCCCGACCCTGGGCGCCACCGGCTTCGGCTACCAGGTGGCGCGCCAGTTTGGCCACACCCTGCTGCCAACCCGCGCCGGGCTGGTGCCGTTCACCATCACCGAGCCCCAGCTCAAGGCACTGTGCACCGAGTTGTCCGGTACCTCGCTGGACTGCACCGCCAGCTGCAACGGCACCAGCTTCCGCGAGAACCTGCTGTTCACCCACCGCGGGCTGAGCGGCCCGGCGATCCTGCAGATTTCGTCGTTCTGGGAAGCCGGTGACACGGTCGAAATCAACCTGCTGCCGGACCGCGATGCGCTCACCTGGCTGCAACAGATGCAGGCCGAACGTGCCAACGCCGAACTGAAGACCGTGCTGGGTGAGGTATTCACCCGCAAGCTGGCCAACCTGCTGGCCGAGCAATGGTTCGAGTCCAGGCCGATGAAGCAGTACACCCCGGCGGAACTGGCGCAAATCGCCGAAAAACTGGCGAACTGGCAAGTGGTGCCGGCCGGCACCGAAGGCTACCGCACCGCCGAAGTGACCTTGGGCGGCGTGGATACCCGTGAAGTGTCGTCCAAGACCATGGAATCGCTGAAAAGCCCCGGGCTTTACTTCATCGGGGAAGTGCTGGATGTCACTGGCCACCTGGGCGGTTTCAACTTCCAGTGGGCCTGGGCATCAGCCAACGCCGCAGCGCAGTTCGTGTAGAGTAGAATCCATTCAGCAGCACGGAACGCTTCTTGCTGGCCCGTGCTGCAATGCATTCTTCGCTCACTGCCTAGCAGGCCATCATGTCATCGAGCTCGTTCCGTCAGTCACTGCGTCGCCTGTGGGGCCAAGACAAGTTCAGCTACAGCATCCGGGTCACCATCGCCCTCACCGGCAGCCTGGCCCTGTGCTGGTACCAGAACGAGATGGCCCTGCTGATTCCGCTGTTCCTCGGCATCATCGCCAGCGCCCTGGCCGAGACCGACGACAGCTGGCAGGGCCGCCTCAGCGCCCTCGCCGTTACCTTGGTGTGTTTCGCCATCGCTGCACTGGCGGTCGAGTTACTGTTCCCCTACCCCTGGATATTCGCCATCGCCCTGGCTTTGGCGGCGTTCGGCCTGACCATGCTCGGCGCCTTGGGCGAGCGCTATGGTGCGATTGCCTCGGCGACACTGATCACGGCGGTTTACACCATGATCGGTGTGGACCAGCGCGGTGGCCAAGTGACGGACTTCTGGCACGAGCCCCTGTTACTGGTGGCCGGTGCGGCCTGGTACGGGCTGCTTTCGGTACTGTGGCAGGCGCTGTTTTCCAACCAGCCGGTGCAACAGAGCCTGGCCAAGCTGTTCTTCGAACTGGGCAGCTACCTCAAGCTCAAGGCCAGCCTGTTCGAGCCCATCCGCACCCTCGACGTCGAGGCCCGGCGCCTGGAGCTGGCCCAGCAGAACGGCAAGGTGGTGGCAGCGCTCAACGCAGCCAAGGAGATCATCCTGCACCGGGTAGGCAACAGCCAGCCCAATTCCAAGGTCAGCCGCTACCTCAAACTGTACTTCCTGGCCCAGGACATTCACGAGCGTGTCAGTGCCTCGCACTACCCCTACAACGGCCTGACCGAAGCGTTTTTCCACAGCGACGTGATGTTCCGCTGCCAGCGCCTGCTGCGTAAACAAGGCTCGTCCTGCCAGGAGCTGGCCCGCTCGATCCGCCTGCGCCAGCCGTTTGTGCTGGCCAGTGGTTACCCAGAAGCCCTCGAAGACCTCAACGCCTCGCTGGAGCACCTGCGCCTCCAGAACAACCCGGCCTGGCGCAGCCTGTTGCGCTCGCTGCGGGCACTGGCCGCCAACCTGGCAACGCTGGACCGCCTGCTAAGCGCCGCCAGCAACCCGGACAGCCTGGCCGATACCAGCGACAGCAGCTTGCTCGACCGCTCGCCACGCTCGCTGAAGGACGTGTGGAAGCGCCTGCGCACCCAGCTCACGCCGACTTCGCTGTTGTTCCGTCACGCCCTGCGCCTGCCGCTGGCACTGTCGATCGGCTACGGCATGGTGCACCTGATCCACCCGACCCAGGGCTACTGGATCATCCTCACCACGCTGTTCGTGTGCCAGCCCAACTACGGTGCAACCCGGCGCAAGCTGGTGCAGCGAATCTTCGGCACCGCCGTCGGCCTGACAGTGGGCTGGGCGTTGTTCGACCTGTTCCCCAACCCGGTCATCCAGTCGCTGTTCGCCGTGGTTGCCGGGGTGGTGTTCTTCGTCAATCGCACCACCCGCTACACCTTGGCCACGGCTGCGATCACGCTGATGGTGCTGTTCTGCTTCAACCAGATCGGCGATGGTTACGGCCTGTTCCTGCCGCGCCTGTTCGATACCCTGGTGGGCAGCCTGATCGCCATCCTGGCGGTGTTCCTGTTCCTGCCGGACTGGCAAGGGCGACGGCTGAACAAGGCGCTGGCCAATACCCTGGCCTGCGCCAGCGTGTACCTGCGCCAGATCATGCAGCAGTATGCCCACGGCAAGCGCGACGACCTGGCCTACCGCCTGGCCCGGCGCAATGCCCATAACGCCGACGCCGCGCTGTCCACGACCTTGGCCAACATGCTGATGGAGCCTGGGCACTTCCGTAAGGAAGCCGACGTCGGCTTCCGCTTCCTGGTGCTGTCGCACACCTTGCTGAGCTACCTCTCGGGGCTGGGCGCGCACCGTGACACGGCCTTGCCGGCAGAGGTGCAGGAGCAGTTGATCGAGGGCGCCGGGCAAAGCCTGGCCAGCAGCCTGGACGAGATTGCCAACGGCCTGGCCGCACGGCTACCGGTGGC
Source organism: Pseudomonas sp. TSO6 (assembly GCF_056098905.1). Classification (NCBI taxonomy): domain Bacteria; kingdom Pseudomonadati; phylum Pseudomonadota; class Gammaproteobacteria; order Pseudomonadales; family Pseudomonadaceae; genus Pseudomonas; species Pseudomonas sp. TSO6. Next base: position 123,842 of record NZ_JBLZWV010000069.1, read on the forward strand.
GATTCACAGCGATGCCGAAGAGGCGCTGGCCAATGCCCTGGAGCAGATGCCGGAAGAGCTGGATGAACATCAGCGGTTGGTGCAGACACAGTTGGCGTTGATTTGCCGACAGTTGGGGCCGTTGCGGACCTTGGCGGCACACCTGATCAAGGAAGGTGCTCCGGCCTGATTGCCTTGTTGCCTGTGCTGGCCTCTTCGCGGGCGAGCCCGCGAAGAGGCCAGCACAGCGATTCAGATCAGAAGCCATGCTGGCGCAACAGCCGGTCATAGCTGCCATCGGCCTTCATCGCCGCAATGCCCTGCTCGAAACGCTCGACGATGCGCTTATGCTCCGGGTGCTTCAGGCTCACCAGGATATGCAGGGTGTTCTCCCCCAGCGGCGGCTCCACCAGCATTACCCCGTCACGCACTTCCTGCGGCTCACGCTGCAGGTTGTAGCGGGCCACGTACTCGTCTTCCACCGCCAGGTTCACCCGCCCTGCCGCCAGCATGCGTACCGCCGACGAAAAGTTGCGCACCGGCACCTTGTGCAGACGGGTATCGGCGTCGAATTCCGGGGAATAGGCGTAATCACGTACCACCGCGATGCTGTAGGGGTACAAATCCGACTGGCCTTTGTAGTGGAAATTTTCGCCCGTGCGTTGCAGCAGGCGAATGCGGTTAGTCAGGTAGGCGCTGGAAAACTGCCCGATGTTGGTGCGCGAGTCGTTGTACCAGGCATTGATCAGTATGTCGTAGCGCCCTTCACCTACCCCCAGCAGCGCCCGCGCCCAGGGCGCTTCTTCATAGCTGCTGCTGTAGCCGGCACGGGCCAGCGCCGTGGTGACGATGCTGGTCGCCAGGCCGCCGCCCGGCATGTTGGCATCCGTGAACGGCGGCCAGTTGTCAGCCACCAGGCGTAGCTTGTCGTGACCCGGGGCGGCCGTGGCCACCAGCATTGCCAATAATCCCAGAACACAAAGCAGTGGCCGCATGCTCAAGTCCTTTCGCAATGGTGGGCACACACTGCCGAAGAGATTACACAAAGCTGTTACCAAGGGCAGCGGCCAATAGTGTCATTTAGCCTCTATTTTGGCCGAAGGCCGTACACCATGCGATGATCGAAGGCCCACTCAAGGAGTTCGCGCCAATGTCCGTCGACTGGATCTGCAAGCACCACACCGACCTCGGCAAGGACCAGCTCTACGCAATTCTGCAATTGCGCATGCAAGTGCTGGTGGTCGAGCAGCGCTACGCCTATCAGGACGTCGATGGCCAGGATCTGACTGACGATACCCTGCACCTCATGGCCTGGCAGGATGACCAGCTGGTGGCCTACCTGCGCCTGCTCGATCCGCAGTCCCAAGGCGGGGACGTGGTAATCGGGCGGATGGTGACATCACCTGAAGCGCGCGAATTGGCGCTTGAAGAACACTTGCTGCTCAAGGGGCTTGAGGCAGCGGAGCATTGCTGGCCGGGAGTACCGGTTTACCTGTCGGCGCAGGCGCATTTGCAGGGGGTTTATGCCCGCCATGGGTTTGCGGTGGTGGGCGAGGAACATCTTGAAGATGACATCCCGCACATCGGGATGCGCAAAGGCTGATATTGCCGGGGGTGCTTTGCACCCCTTTCGCCGGCAAGCCAGCTCCCGCAGGTTACCCACAGGCCTGAGCCCCAAATGCTTCAGGGGTAACCCAGCACTTCGCGGATCTGCCGCAGATGGCGGATGATCCACTGCTTGTCGATCGCCCCCCAGTCATGAATGCGGTAATGCCCGGCGTGGTTGCGTGCGCCTTCCTGCTGTTCGAACTCGCAGACGATGTCCAGGTCGGCCAGGGCAGCGATGGTGTCCTGAGCCGTGCGCCGCGGCATGCCGGTGGCCTCCATCAGGGCGGGCACGCTGGTCGCGGTCTGGCTGTCGATCAGCCAGGCGACATACAGGCGACGGTAGAAGCTGCTCTTGGTCTTGCTCACTTCCATGCTGCGTAGTCCTTAACAGTTGCCCGGCAGCTCCCTATAGGTCAGGTAGACGCGCAGGTCGAATTCCAGTTGGTGGTAGTCCGGCTCCATATGCTGGCAGAGCTGGTAGAACGCCTTGTTATGGTCGCGTTCGCGCAGGTGCGCCAGTTCGTGCACCACGATCATGCGCAAGAACTGCGGCGCAGCCTCCTTGAACAGCGAGGCAATGCGGATTTCCTTCTTCGCCTTGAGCTTGCCGCCCTGCACCCGCGACACCGCCGTGTTCAGGCCCAGGGCCCGATGGGTCAGGTCGAGACGGTTGTCGAACAGCACCTTGTCCAGGTTCGGCGCACTGCGCAGGTATTGCTGGCGCAGGTCCTGGGCATAGCTGTACAGCGCCTTGTCGCTTTGCACGTCATGGCGGTCGGGGTAGCGGCGCTGCAGGTATTCGCCCAGGCGGTCGCTGTCGATCATCTGCCGCACCTGCTGTTGCAGGTGCGGGGGGTAGGCTTGCAAGTAACGTAATACGGTCATGGCGCTGCATTCGGCGTAACGAATGCCGATTCTAGCCAATCATGGCCCAGGCCAGGAGAAAATCGCCGGGAAGCCGCTGGCATCCGCCGCGGTCATCGGGTACGCCACCAGGAAGCCCTGCACGTACTCGCAACCATTGGCCTTCAGCCAAGCCGCCTGGGCCGGGGTTTCCACACCCTCGGCGATCAATGTGATGCCGTAGTCGGCGCACAGGCCGATGACGCTGCGGACCAGGGCAGCATCCACTGCCGAATCGGGCACGCGCGCCACCAGGTGGCGGTCGAGCTTCAAGGTGTCGATCGGCAAGTCACGCAGCATGCGCAACGAGCAGTCGCCGGCGCCAAAATCGTCCAGAGCCACCCGCACCCCCAGCTCGCGCAAGCGGTGTATCTGTTTGACCGCCGCATCGATGTTGTACATCAGCGAAGTTTCCGCGACTTCCACCTCCAGCTGCGCCGGGTCCAGCTGGTAAAGCTGGATCACCCGCTGCAACTCCTCGACCAGGCCGGGCATGACAAACTGCGCGCGGCTCAGGCTGATGCCAAGCACAAGGTCGGCGGGAAACCGGTCGTACCAGGCCTGGCGCTGGGCGGCCCCGTGGCGGTAGATCCAGCTGGCCAGGCGGTTGATCAGGCGGGCTTCTTCCAGCAATGGAATGAACAGCCCCGGCGGCACGTCGCCGACGCTGGGGTGCTGCCAGCGCAACAAGGCCTCGAAGCCACGCAGTCGGCCATCAATGAAGGACACCTGCGGCTGGTACACCAAGGTGAAGTCCTGCTGCTCGATGGCGGCGCGTACACTGTCTTCCAGCATCAGCCGCGAACGCGCCCGGCCGTTGAGCTCCTGGTCGTAGAAACGGTACTGCTGGCGCCCGGCCTGCTTGGCGGCGTACATCGCCGCATCGGCTGCGCGCAGCAAGCCTTCCACATTGGCCCCGCAGTCCGGGTAGGTGGCGATGCCGATGCTGACCCCAAGGCATACATCAAGCCCTTCGATCTGGTGGCTGATCGAAATACGCTCAAGCAACTGCTCGGCATAGCGCCCGGCCTGTTCGGGATACGGCAGGCTGTCGAAAAGCGCTGTGAATTCGTCACCGCCCATGCGTGCCAGCAAGGCCTCGCTGCCCAGGCAATCCTTGAGTTGCTCGCCCACCCAGCGCAGTACACGGTCACCGGTGTCGTGGCCCAACGAGTCGTTGATGCGCTTGAAGCCATCCAGGTCCATGTACATCAATGCCTGCGCCTTGTCCGAGCGCTCGTTGCGCAGCAGCGCACCTTCGGCAGCCTGGTAGAAACCGCGGCGGTTGAGCAGGCCGGTGAGCGGGTCGGTCACGGCTTGGTATTCCAGCTGCTGGTGCAGGTTGCGCACCACCGACATGTCCAGCACGGTGACCACCATGGCCTGCTGGTCAGCCGGCAGCGGGGCGCAGGACAATGCCACCGGCACCAGTTCGCCGCCGGGGGTACGCAGCTGGGCATCATGCACCCGGAAGATACGCCGCCCCAGGTAGGCCTGGTAGAAGTCAGAATCACCCCACAGGCTGGCACTGGCCAGTTGTACCAGGTCGAGCAGGTGCACGCCCTGCAGTTGCTGCATCGGGGCAGACAGCAAGCGTGAAATGGCCGGGTTGGCAAAACTGATGATGCCCTGGGCATCCACCACCAGGATGCCTTCGGCGGCATTCTCCAGGATCGACGCATTGAACGCCCTGGCCGCTTCCAGCTCGCGCGTCAGGCGCTGCAGCATGCGCCGGTTGCGTTGCTGGTCGAGCAAGGCCTGGACCTTGGGCTTGAGAATTTGCGGGTCGAACGGTTTGAACATGTAGTCCACAGCGCCGCTGGCGTACCCTTTGAGCACGGCGGCTTCGGACTGTTCGTTGGCGGTAAGGAATATGATCGGTGTCAGCCGGGTGCGCTGGCTGCCACGCATCAGCCGGGCGACTTCGAAACCATCCATCTCCGGCATCTGTACATCCAGCAAGACCAGGTCGACATCGTGTTCGAGCAACGCACTCAAGGCTTCCGTCCCCGAGCTTGCCGTCAACACTTGCCAATCCTGCCGGGCCAGCAACGCCCGCATGCTGATGAGGTTCTCCGGGTAGTCATCTACCACCAGTAGAACCGAGCTGCCATCCAGTGGCTGGGGTTGAACTTGAGCTTGAGCGCCATCCATGCTGCTTCTCGATTATGTGACCGACTTCAAAATACGGTTGGATCCATTAGTACTCTAGACCTGAGGTGGTAACACGCAATGCAATCAGAACGCTATCAGCGGTTCAACTGTACGGTAGCCGACTAACGGTCGGTCTGCCGGAATTATGTTCCGGCTTTTTGTCGGCCATAAAAAAACCCGCATCGCTGCGGGTTTTTTTCACTGCTGCCAGTCGATCAGTTGACCTTGGCGGCCAGCTCACCTTTCAGGTAGCGCTGGTACATGCCTTCCAGGGAGATCGGCTTGATCTTCGAGGCATTACCGGCAGTGCCGAAGGCTTCGTAACGGGCGATGCACACGTCACGCATGGCTTTGACGGTTTCACCGAAGAACTTGCGTGGGTCGAACTCGCTCGGGTTCTGCGCCATCAAGCGACGCATTGCACCGGTGGAAGCCAGACGCAGGTCGGTGTCGATGTTGACCTTGCGCACGCCGTGCTTGATGCCTTCAACGATCTCTTCGACCGGTACACCGTAGGTTTCCTTGATGTCGCCGCCGTACTGGTTGATGATCGCCAGCCACTCTTGCGGTACCGAGGAAGAACCGTGCATCACCAGGTGGGTGTTGGGGATGCGCTTGTGGATTTCCTTGATGCGGTCGATGGCCAGCACGTCACCGGTAGGTGGCTTGGTGAACTTGTAGGCACCGTGGCTGGTACCGATGGCGATCGCCAGGGCGTCGACCTGGGTCTTCTTGACGAAGTCGGCCGCTTCTTCCGGATCGGTCAGCATCTGGCTGTGGTCCAGCACGCCTTCGGCGCCGATGCCGTCTTCTTCACCGGCCATGCCGGTTTCCAGCGAACCCAGGCAGCCCAGCTCGCCTTCTACCGAAACGCCGCAGGCGTGCGCCATGGCAACGGTCTGCTGAGTAACGCGGACGTTGTACTCGTAGTCGGTCGGGGTCTTGCCGTCTTCGCCCAGCGAACCGTCCATCATCACCGAGCTGAAGCCCAGCTGGATGGAGCGCTGGCAGACGTCAGGGCTGGTGCCGTGGTCCTGGTGCATGCACACCGGGATGTGCGGGAATTCTTCGATCGCAGCCAGGATCAGGTGACGCAGGAACGGGGCACCGGCGTATTTGCGGGCGCCGGCCGAGGCCTGGACGATCACCGGGGAGTCGGTCTTGTCAGCCGCTTCCATGATGGCGCGCATCTGCTCAAGGTTGTTGACGTTGAAAGCTGGTACGCCGTAACCGAACTCGGCGGCGTGGTCCAGCATCTGGCGCATGCTAATGAGTGCCATTGTGTATCTCTCTCCCGACAAGCGTCGTTTGTTTCGTGCAAGCCTGCCGCAGGGGCGGTTGCTGTTCAAGTAGTGTGGGCCATTCACGCGGCCCGGCCAGTCACGGTGCCTTGCAGCCCCGCCCAATCAGGTCGTTGGTTGCCACCCAATACACCAGGCCTTCTTCGCCCTTGGTGTGGAAGGCCAGCATGCCATCGCTGTACAGCGCACCCGAAGCACCCGGCTCGGACTTGAGCCGGTAGACCTGGTCACCGCCGCCAAGGCGTACGTCGACCTGGTCGCGCCGTGCATCGGCGAAGCGCCACAGCACTTCGGCCTGGGTGTCGCAGACCCAACGGGTCCAGTTGTCTGCCGGGGCGGGTTGCGCCGGCTGCAGCAGTGAGCATCCTGCCAGTGTCGCCAGGGCCGTTACGGCCAAAAGCGCTTTCATTCAGTTTCCTCGATTTGGGGCTGCCGTGCAGCCCTTCGCGGGCTTGCCCGCTCCCACAGAGACCGCACTGTACCTGTGGGAGCGGGCAAGCCCGCGAAGGGCCGCACAGCGGCCCCTTCTCCAAGACCACAAATCAACCTTCAGGTTGCCTATCACCCGATCAAGGGCAACCCGGCGCCTTGCGCTGGTGGTCTTCGTCGTACTTTTCCAGGCCTTCCGGGCCCACGCGCTTGCTGATGACCGGCACGGTTTCGGCCTGCCACTCGGACTGGTAGCAACCACCCTTGGGCGGATGCGCCGGGTCGCCATCCGAGGCCGGGCTGCCAGAGCAGGCGCTCAGCAGGCCAGCCAGCATCATCACAGGCAATTGCTTGACCATCAGGCCACTCCCTTTGCCAAGCGCCGACGTCATCAGGCCTTGGCCCGCTCTTCCAGGATTGCCACCGCTGGCAGGACCTTGCCCTCGACGAACTCGAGGAAAGCACCACCACCGGTAGAAATGTAGGAGATTTGCTCGCTGACGCCATATTTGTCGATGGCTGCCAGGGTGTCACCGCCACCGGCGATGGAGAACGCTGCGCTCTCGGCAATGGCTTTTGCCAGCACCTTGGTGCCGTTGCCGAACTGGTCGAACTCGAACACGCCGACCGGGCCGTTCCACAGGATGGTCTTCGACGACTTCAGCAGCTCGGCGAAGTTGGCTGCAGTTTGCGGGCCGATGTCCAGGATCATGTCGTCGGCAGCAACGTCGGCGATGGCCTTGACGGTAGCTTCGGCGCTCTCGGCGAACTCCTTGGCAACCACCACGTCGACGGGCAGCGGCACGCTGACCTTGGCGGCGATGGCCTTGGCGGTGTCGACCAGGTCAGGCTCGTACAGGGACTTGCCAACCGGGTGGCCAGCAGCGGCCAGGAAGGTGTTGGCAATCCCGCCACCAACGATCAGTTGGTCGCAGACCGAGCTCAGGCTATTCAGTACGTCCAGCTTGGTCGATACCTTGGAACCGGCAACGATGGCTGCCATTGGCTTGGCCGGGGCCTTCAGGGCCTTGCCCAGGGCGTCCAGTTCAGCAGCCAGCAGCGGGCCTGCAGCAGCGACTTTGGCAAACTTGGCTACACCGTGAGTGGAACCTTCGGCGCGGTGGGCGGTGCCGAAGGCGTCCATGACGAACACGTCACACAGGGCAGCGTACTTCTGCGCCAGCTCGTCGGCGTTCTTTTTCTCGCCCTTGTTGAAGCGCACGTTCTCGAACAGCACCAGCTCACCGGCCTGTACCGCGACACCGTCCAGGTAGTCGGCAACCAGTGGCACGTCACGGCCAAGGGCCTTGCTCAGGTAGTCGGCAACCGGCTTGAGGCTGTTCTCGGCAGAGAATTCACCTTCGGTCGGGCGGCCCAGGTGCGAGCAGACCATTACCGCCGCGCCCTTCTCCAGGGCCAGCTTGATGGTCGGCAGCGCTGCCAGGATACGCGCGTCGCTGGTTACCACACCGTCCTTCACAGGCACGTTGAGGTCTTCGCGGATCAGTACGCGCTTACCTTGCAGGTCGAGGTCGGTCATCTTCAACACGGTCATGAATGCAGTCCTTCAGGGCTGTTTGTTGCGGGTTGGGTGAACGACGTGCAGAAAGTGTTCGGCAACGTCGAGCATACGGTTGGCAAAACCCCATTCGTTGTCGAACCAGGCCAGCAGGTTCACCAGGCGGGGGCCGGAAACGCGGGTCTGGCTGGCATCGACAATCGCCGAATGCGGGTCATGGTTGAAATCACAGCTGGCGTGCGGCAGCTCGGTGTAGGCCAGCAAGCCTTTCAGCGGGCCTTCCAGCGCGGCCTCGCGCAGCACCCGGTTGACCTCGGCCGCACTGGTGTCGCGGGCGGTCTGCAGGGTGATGTCCAGGCACGAGACGTTGACGGTCGGTACACGTACCGCTTTGGCCTGGATTCGCCCGGCAAGTTCCGGGAGCAGGCGTTCGATGCCACGTGCCAGACCAGTGGACACCGGGATCACCGACTGGAAGGCCGAACGCGTGCGGCGCAGGTCTTCGTGGTGGTAGGCGTCGATCACCGGCTGGTCGTTCATTGCCGAGTGGATGGTGGTGATCTGCACGTACTCGATGCCGAACGCCTGGTCCAGCACACGTAGCAGCGGCACGCCGCAGTTGGTGGTACACGAGGCATTGGACACCAGGCGTTCGCTGCCGGTCAGGCAGGCCTGATTGATACCGTAGACCACCGTGGCGTCAACGTCGGCCTCGCTGGCCATGGGCTGCGAGAACAGCACACGTGGCGCGCCGGCGTCGAGGAAACGCTGGCCATCGGCACGGGTGTTATAGGCACCCGAGCACTCCAGTACCAGGTCGATACCCAGCGAGGCCCAGTCGATGCCTTCGGGGGTGGCACTGCGCATTACCTTCACGCAGTCGCCATTGATATGCAGACAGTCGCCGTCAACTTTCACCTCGCCGGGGAAACGCCCGTGGGTGGAGTCGAAGCGTGTCAGGTATTCCAGGCTGGCCTGGTCGGCCAGGTCGTTCAGCGCGACGATCTCGAAACCGGCCTTCGCCCCCCGCTCGAACAGCGCGCGCAGGACACAGCGGCCGATGCGGCCATAACCGTTGAGTGCAACTTTGTAGGGACGCAGGTGGGGCATAGGTAGCTCTTGAACTCCGGCAGTTGAACGGGGCCGCTGCGCGGCCCATTCGCGGCACAAGGCCGCTCCTACAGGGGACGGCGTATGCAATACCCTGTAGGAGCGGCCTTGTGCCGCGAACGAGGGCCAAAGGCCCTCGCCTTCCTTGTATCAGTCTTCCAGCAGCTCTTCGGCAGTGCCCAGGATGTTCTCCAGGGTGAAACCGAATTCTTCGAACAGTGCAGAGGCCGGGGCCGACTCACCGTAGGTGGTCATGCCAATGATACGACCTTCCAGGCCGACGTACTTGTACCAGAAGTCGGCATGGGCGGCTTCGATGGCGATGCGCGCCCCCACTTCCAACGGCAGCACGGACTGCTTGTAGGCAGCGTCCTGGGCGTCGAACACACTGGTGCTTGGCATCGACACCACGCGCACCTTGCGGCCTTGCTCGGTCAGTTTGTCGAACGCCTGAACGGCAAGGCCCACTTCGGAACCGGTAGCGATCAGGATCAGCTCAGGCTCGCCAGCACAGTCTTTCAGCACGTAACCGCCACGGGCGATGTCAGCGATCTGCTGGGCGTCGCGGTCCTGGTGCTGCAGGTTCTGACGCGAGAAGATCAGCGCCGAAGGGCCATCCTTGCGCTCCAGGGCGTGCTTCCAGGAAACCGCCGACTCAACGGCGTCAGCTGGGCGCCAGGTGTCCAGGTTCGGCGTGCTGCGCAGGCTGGCCAGCTGCTCGATCGGCTGGTGAGTCGGGCCGTCTTCGCCCAGGCCAATGGAGTCGTGGGTGTAGACGTGGATCACACGCTGCTTCATCAGGGCAGACATGCGCACGGCGTTGCGGGCGTATTCCATGAACATCAGGAAGGTCGCACCGTAAGGCACCAGGCCACCGTGCAGGGCAACGCCGTTCATGATGGCGGTCATGCCGAACTCGCGCACGCCGTAGTACATGTAGTTGCCATTGGCATCTTCATGGCTGACGCCCTTGCAACCTTTCCACAGGGTCAGGTTGGAGCCAGCCAGGTCGGCCGAGCCGCCCAGCAGTTCCGGCAGCAGCGGGCCGAAAGCGTTCAGGGTGTTCTGGCTGGCCTTGCGGCTGGCAATGGTCTCGCCCTTGGCCGCGACTTCAGCAATATAGGCAGCGGCTTTTTCCGCGAAGTCGGCTGGCAGCTCACCGCTCAGGCGGCGCTTGAGTTCGCCTGCCAGCTCAGGGAAGGCAGCGGCGTAGGCGTCGAAGCGCTTGTTCCACTCGGCTTCGACCTTGGCGCCAGCGTCCTTGGCATCCCACTCGGCGTAGATGTCGGCAGGTACTTCGAACGGACCGTGGTTCCAGTTCAGTTCCTTGCGCGCCAGGGCGATTTCGTCGTTGCCCAGCGGAGCACCGTGGCAGTCTTCCTTGCCCTGCTTGTTCGGCGAACCGAAACCGATGATGGTCTTGCAGCAGATCAGGGTCGGGCGATCGCTCTTGCGGGCGGTGTCGATGGCGGTACGGATCTCGTCGGCGTCGTGGCCATTGACGTTGCGGATCACCAGCCAGTTGTAGGACTCGAAACGCTTCGGCGTGTCGTCAGTGAACCAGCCTTCCACTTCACCGTCGATGGAGATGCCGTTGTCGTCATAGAAGGCAACCAGCTTGTTCAGGCCCAGGGTGCCGGCCAGCGAGGCGACTTCGTGGGAGATGCCTTCCATCATGCAGCCGTCGCCCAGGAACACGTAGGTGTTGTGGTCGACGACGTTGTGGCCTTCACGGTTGAACTGGGCGCCCAGTACCTTCTCGGCCAGGGCGAAGCCCACGGCGTTGGCCAGGCCTTGGCCCAGCGGGCCGGTGGTGGTCTCCACACCCGGGGTGTAGCCGAACTCCGGGTGGCCCGGGGTACGGCTGTGCAGCTGGCGGAACGATTTGAGGTCATCGATGGTGACGTCGTAGCCGGTCAGGTGCAGCAGCGAGTAGATCAGCATCGAGCCGTGGCCGTTGGACAGCACGAAGCGGTCACGGTCGGCGAAACTCGGATTGCTCGGGTTGTGCTTCAGATAGTCGCGCCAAAGCACTTCGGCGATATCCGCCATGCCCATGGGGGCACCTGGGTGGCCGCTGTTGGCCTTTTGCACGGCATCCATGCTGAGTGCACGAATGGCGTTGGCACGTTCACGACGGCTGGGCATCGCTGATCTCCTGGGGGCTTGAATAGGTAGTGTTACGAAAAAGGCGGCCATTTTCGCCCACTGGGGGGGCTCGGGGCAATGACGTATGGTCGCAGTCGGGGGATTTTCCTGTGATTGGCATTCAATTCGGGGCAAAACCGGGTTAACCGCCCCGCCCATCACCCAATATCAAAACTTTTTGATATTGGCCTTGCTAGGGCATCGATGCCTGTCTAGACTGCCGCCCCATGAACCTCCGTGCGCAATCGATTCCCGAGCAACGCGAAGCATTGGCCGCCCTGTGCAAAGCCAGTGGCGACGCGCTGCGCCTGAATGTTTTGCGCGCACTGGCCAACGATTCGTTCGGCGTGCTGGAGCTGGCGCAGATCTTCGACATCGGCCAGTCGGGCATGAGCCACCACCTGAAGGTGCTGGCCCAGGCCGAGCTGGTGGCAACCCGCCGCGAAGGTAACGCCATCTTCTATCGCCGTGCCCTGCCCGACGGCCTGCGCCTGGGCGGCCGGCTGCATGCGGCGCTGCTCGATGAAGTCGACGACCTGGTCCTGCCGCCCGATGTGCAGGCGCGGATCGCCCAGGTGCAGCAGCGCCGTGCGGCCACCAGCCAGGACTTCTTCCTGCGCGTTGAAGAAAAGTTTCGCGCCCAGCAAGACCTGATCGCCGGCCTGCCGCAGTACCGCGAAAGCCTGCTTGCGCTACTCGACAAACTGCATTTCGACCCGGCCGCCAGCGCCCTGGAGGTCGGCCCCGGTGACGGCGGCTTCCTCCCCGACCTGGCCCGGCGCTTCGCCCAGGTGACCGCCCTGGACAACAGCCCGACCATGCTCGAACTGGCGCGCCAAGTATGCCAGCGCGAGGGGCTCGACAACGTGCACCTGCAGTTGGCCGATGCACTAGGTGCAACGGATGTGTCCGCCGACTGCGTTGTGCTGAACATGGTGCTGCACCATTTCAGCGACCCGGCCCTGGCCTTGCGCCAGCTGGCCAAACGGGTGAAGGCAGGCGGTAGCCTGCTGGTCACCGAATTGTGCAGCCATGACCAGGGGTGGGCGCGGGTCGCCTGCGGCGACCTGTGGCTTGGCTTTGAACAGGACGACCTGGCCCGCTGGGCCAACGCTGCCGGGCTGGCCCATGGGGACAGCCTGTACGTGGGCTTGCGTAACGGTTTCCAGATCCAGGTCCGCCATTTCCAGCGGACGGCTGGCGACATACACCATCGGTAAATTTCAGGAACCTTCGAGATGAGCGAATACTCCCTTTTCACCTCCGAGTCCGTGTCCGAAGGGCATCCGGACAAGATCGCCGACCAGATTTCGGACGCCGTCCTTGATGCCATCATCGCTCAGGACAAATACGCCCGCGTAGCGTGCGAAACCCTGGTCAAGACCGGTGTCGCCATCATCGCCGGCGAAGTCAGCACCTCGGCCTGGGTCGACCTGGAAGACCTGGTGCGCAAGGTCATCATCGACATCGGCTACAACAGCTCCGACGTCGGCTTCGACGGCGCCACCTGCGCCGTGATGAACATCATCGGCAAGCAGTCGGTGGACATCGCCCAGGGCGTGGACCGCTCCAAGCCAGAAGACCAGGGCGCCGGTGACCAGGGCCTGATGTTCGGCTATGCCAGCAACGAAACCGAAGTGCTGATGCCTGCACCGATCTGCTTCTCGCACCGTCTGGTCGAGCGCCAGGCCGAAGCGCGCAAGTCCGGCCTGCTGCCGTGGCTGCGCCCGGATGCGAAGTCGCAGGTCACCTGCCGCTACGAAAACGGCAAGGTAGTCGGTATCGACGCCGTGGTGCTGTCGACCCAGCACAACCCGGAAGTGTCGCAGAAAGACCTGCAAGAAGCCGTGATGGAGCTGATCGTCAAGCACACCCTGCCTGCCGAGCTGCTGCACAAGGGCACCCAGTACCACATCAACCCGACCGGCAACTTCATCATCGGTGGCCCGGTGGGTGACTGTGGCCTGACCGGCCGCAAGATCATCGTCGACTCCTACGGCGGCATGGCCCGCCACGGTGGTGGCGCGTTCTCCGGCAAGGACCCGTCCAAGGTCGACCGTTCCGCTGCCTACGCCGGCCGCTACGTAGCCAAGAACATCGTTGCCGCTGGCCTGGCCGAGCGCTGCGAGATCCAGGTGTCGTACGCCATTGGCGTGGCCCAGCCGACCTCCATCTCGATCAACACCTTCGGCACCGGCAAGGTCTCCGACGACAAGATCATCCAGCTGGTGCGTGAGTGCTTCGACCTGCGTCCGTACGCCATCACCACCATGCTCGACCTGCTGCACCCGATGTACCAGGAAACCGCTGCCTACGGCCACTTCGGCCGCGAGCCGCAGCAGAAGACTGTCGGCGACGACACCTTCACCACCTTCACCTGGGAGCGTACCGACCGCGCCCAGTCGCTGCGTGACGCTGCCGGCCTGTAAGTTTCCTACAGCGCCAGACGAAAGCCCCTGCCGAGCGATCGGCAGGGGCTTTTTTGTGACATATCGGCTGACAATCGCGCGGCGGCAAGCGCCTGCAAACCTGCCTAGGCTGGAGGACTCACCCGCCATGCAAGGATGCTGGCCATGCCTTACCTGCTGCTTGTCCTGCTGTTTGCGCTACACACCCCACTGGCCAGCGCCACCTCATGCCCCGACTGGACCCCGCAACAGGCCGAGACCGAAGTTGCGCAACTGCGCGCCACGCTTGCCCGATGGGACGGGCACTACCATCGCCAGGGCATAGCCCTCGTGGCCGACGAACTGTACGACCAGAGCCGCGAGCGCCTGAATCACCTGCAGCAGTGCTTCGCGATTGGCAGCAGCCCCTCCCCCTTGGCCAGCGCTCGCGGCCCGGTCCCCCACCCCGTGCCCCATACCGGCGTCGACAAGCTGGCAGACCGCCAGGCCGTGGCGCGATGGATGGCCGGCAAGACCGGCGTGTGGGTACAGCCCAAGGTCGATGGTGTTGCAGTATCCCTCACTTACCAGCAGGGCCGATTGGTACAGCTGACCAGCCGGGGTGACGGTGTACACGGCCATGACTGGAGCCGACACATTCCACAACTCGGCGCAATCACCCGACAGTTGCCCATGCCGGTAGACCAGCACTTGCAAGGTGAGCTGTATCTGCGCCTGAACGAACACGTACAAGCCAAGGCAGGCAGTGCCAACGCCCGCGGCACTGTGGCCGGGCTGCTCGCACGCAAGCACCTGACCGCCGAGCAAGGGGACACGATCGGCCTGTTTGTGTGGAGCTGGCCGCAGGGCCCCGGGCAACAGGCAGAACGCCTCGCACAGCTGGCACAACTGGGGTTCCCGGACAGCCTGCGTTACAGCATCGCCATCGACACGCTGGAGGACGCAGCACACTGGCGTGAGCACTGGTACCGCTCCCCCCTGCCCTTTGCCACCGACGGTGTGATCCTGCGCCAGGGCAGCCGGCCGCCCGCGCAGCGCTGGCAAGCCAAGGCGCCGTACTGGATCGCGGCCTGGAAATACCCCTATGTGCAAGCCTTGGCCGAGGTGCGCGACGTGCGCTTTAGGGTTGGCCGCACCGGCAGGGTCACGCCCATTGTGCATGTGCAGCCGGTAACCCTCGATGACCGGCGCATTTCCCAGGTAAGCCTTGGCTCGCTGGGGCGCTGGCAAGCCTTGGATATTCGCCCCGGCGACCAGGTGGCCATCAGCCTGGCCGGGCTGACCATTCCACGCCTGGACCACGTCGTGCACCGCGCTGTCGAGCGCCAGCCACTGGCCGTGCCTGCACCCGACCAGCATCATGCCCACAGCTGCTGGCAGGCCAGCGAAGGCTGTGAAGAGCAGTTCATTGCCCGGCTTGCCTGGCTTGGCGGAAAACAAGGCCTGGCCTTGCCGCGTACCGGGCCCGGCACATGGCGCCGGCTGGTCGAAGCGGGCCTGGTAACGTCGATGACCGACTGGCTGCATCTCGATGCCGAGCGCCTGCAGCAAGTACCCGGCATAAGCAGCCTGACGGCGGCACAGCTGCTGGGCAGCTTCGACCAAGCGCGCTCACGCCCTTTCGATCAGTGGCTGCGCGGCATTGGCGCGCCCGTCAGCAAGCATCTTCAACTGACAGGCGACTGGGCAGAGCTGGCTTCACGCAGTCCCGGGCAATGGCAAACCGTGCCCGGCATCGGCGCAAAACGCTCGCGCCAACTTGTGGATTTCTTCGCGGCTCCTGAGGTGCAGGCCGTTGCTGCACGGTTGGCGAAAACCGGCATAGAGGGGTTCCCCGCGAGCCCCCAGCGCATTGAGCAATGATTTTTTACCATTTAGCTCGTAGGAAAAACCCGAGATTAAAGCCGAAAACCTCACCAAGGGTTCCTAAATGGGCAAAACCAAGGCAGGATTTCCACCAACTTTTGCTGCCCCGCCCCGTTCAGGAGGCTTTTCATGAAACGCATTTCGACTCTTATCCTGCTCGCATCACTGGGTTTGGCTGCGGGAGCTGTACAAGCGGCCCAGCCGGACCCAGGCCTGACCGGTTGCGCCGCCAAGCGCAGCGCCATCGAGAACCAGTTGAAAATCGCCCGCGACCACGGCAACAGCGACCAGGTCGCCGGGCTGGAGGAAGCACTGCGTGGCGTGGACAACTGCACCGACGCGAGCCTGCGCAAAGAGCGTGAGCAGAAGGTGCTGGATGCACGTCACGAAGTGGCGCAGCGGGAAAAAGACCTGAAGAAAGCCGAGAAAAAAGGCGACGCGGAGAAGATCAACAAGCGCAAGGACAAGCTTGCCGAATCGCGTAAGGAACTGCAGGAAGCCGTGGACGATCTGGATCGCTAACAGCGATTTGCGTTGCCCTTACTGGCCTCATCGCCGGCAAGCCAGCTCCCACAGGTATCACACTGCCTTCAATTACTGCGCAGTACCTGTGGGAGCTGGCTTGCCGGCGATGAGGCCACAGCAGGCCATCAATGATTACGAAACTCGGTATGGCACGCCTTGCACGCCGCTTCGACCTTGTCCATCGGCGCTTTCAGCCGTGCAGCGTCCAGCGGCTGGCTGCGGCTGACATCGACCAGTTCGCCCGTGACGCTTTCCAGCTGCCGGGCCAGGTCATGAAAACGCGCCTGACGCTCCCATACCTCTGCGCGCGCGGCACTGTCACCGCCATCGCGCACCTGCGGAAAGTGCTGCCAGGGTTGATGCGACAGGCTGTCCAGCTTGAGCGCACCGTCGGCAAACTTCAGCCCGTCGAACGGCAACCGGCCACGCAGCATGCCGCCCAGGTCTTCACTGGTCTTGAGCATGTCCTTGAATATCACCTTGCGTTTGCCCAGTGGCGAGTTAGGGTCAACCCGGTCACAACCACTCAGGGCCAGGGCGGCCAGCAGAACAACGGTCAATCGCTTCAACATCACGCTCACTTCGGCCTACGCAAATGGGCGGCCAGTATCGCTGCCCAAGGGCCAAACACCAATAGCCACATAAAAAACAGGGGCGAATTTTCATGTTCGCCCATGACAGGAATGCACACATGACATCTGCCCTGCGCCACCTGGCCTGGACACTCCCAGTGCTGGCTTTGCTGGCCGGCTGCAACGGCGGCGAAAGCGCCAAGCCAGAGCCCCACGCCATCGCCACCTACGCCCCGGCCACCTGGAAAGACCTGCCCGCAGTCAGCGACGAAGACCTGCTGGCCGGTTTCTACGCCTGGCGCAGCGGCTGTGAGAAGCTCAAGCGCGACCCGGTGTGGGCCGCCACCTGCGAAGCCGCCGGCAGCAACACGGCGAGCGCTGCCCAGGTGCGTACCTTCCTTGAGCAGAATCTGCAGGTTTATGGCCTGCGCTCCGCCGAGAACAATGCCAACGGCCTGATTACCGGTTACTACGAGCCGGTCTACCCCGGCAGCCTGAGCCAATCAGCCACCAACCATGTGGCGGTTTACGGCCCCCCGGATGACATGATCGTGGTCGACCTGGCCAGCGTCTACCCCGAGCTGAAGGGCAAGCGCCTGCGTGGCCGTCTTGACGGTCGGGTGCTCAAACCATACGACACTGCCGAAGTCATCAACCGTGACGGCGTAAAGGCCCCGGTGCTGGCCTGGCTGACCGACCCCATGGACCTGCAATTCCTGCAGATCCAGGGTTCTGGCCGGGTGCAACTGGAAGACGGGAGCCAGCTGCGCCTGGGCTACGCCGACCAGAACGGCCACCCCTACCGGCCGATCGGCCGCTGGCTGGTGGAACAGGGCCAGCTGAAAAAAGAAGAAGTGAGCATGGGCGCCATTCATGCCTGGGCCCAGGCCAACCCGCAACGCGTACCAGAACTGCTGGCCAGCAACCCAAGCTACGTCTTCTTCAGCACCCGCCCGGACAGCAACGAAGGCCCGCGCGGTTCGTTGAACGTACCGCTGACAGCGGGCTACAGCGTGGCCATCGACCGCAAGGTAATTCCGCTGGGCAGCCTGTTGTGGCTTTCCACTACGCGCCCGGACGGCTCGCCAGTGGTGCGCCCGGTGGGTGCGCAGGACACTGGTGGGGCGATTGCGGGCGAAGTGCGTGCCGACCTGTTCTGGGGCACCGGGCCGGAAGCCGGCGAGCTGGCGGGGAACATGAAGCAGCAGGGGCAGATCTGGATGCTCTGGCCTAAAGGCCAGCCACTACCTGAGGTACCTAAGGTACCTTGATCGGCGGTGGATTCTTCGCGGGCTTGCCCGCTCCCACAGGTACACCACAGCCCTTGAATACTGTGGTGTACCTGTGGGAGCGGGCAAGCCCGCGAACAAAGCAACGCGGTTTCAGATGGAAACCACGAAGAACGACACGATAATTGCCAACCCGGCAAACCACACCAGCGAGCGCAAGGCCGCCCAATCGGCCAGGTAACAGATGATGTAAAGCAAGCGGCTGGTGATGTACATCACCCCCAGCACATCCTGCGTCACCTGCTCGGCATTACCGACGATATCCGCCACCAGCACCGCAGCCGCAAACGCCGGGAATGCCTCGTAGCCATTCTGCTGCGCCGCATGGGCACGCCGTGGCAAGCCCGACAAGGTATCAAGGAAGGCTCGCGGGTCGTGATTGTCCTTGAGGCCGAACCGGCCGCTGGCCACCTTGGCGATCAAGGCACACAGCGGGTTCAGCAGCAGCGCGATCAGGATGCACCACAGGGCAACGGTCATGCTCAGACTCCTTGTTCGATAATGGGTTAGAGCTTCATCACCAGCATGCCTGCCAGGACCAGCCCGCAAGCTAGGAGTCTCGGCCCGCCAAAAGGTTCTTTGAGGTAGCGCATACCCAGCAGCACCACCAGAATCACGCTCAACTCCCGCAATGCGGCCGCCTCGGCCACTGACCCCAGGTGCATGGCCCACAACACCAGGGCATAACTGAACAATACGCAGAACCCCACCGCCAGCCCAAGGCGCCATTGCGTTCGCCAGAACAGGACGAACGGTGCCCGCCGCGCCACACTGGCCAGCAGCGGGAATTGCCAGGCACTGAGCAATGTCAGCCATACCAGGTAGTCCCACGGTTTACCCCACAAGCGCACGGCCTGGCCGTCGAACCAGGTGTAGCAGCCGATGCACAGGCCGATCAGGGCCACCACCGGCAGCATCGACCAAGGCAGCCGGTCACCGCCGCCGCCCTGCCACAACAGGCAGGCCATGCCACACGGGATCAGCAGGATGCCGATGATCTGCTGCTGGCTCAGCGACTCCCCGGCAAAGGCCAGCGTCAGCCCCAGCACCACCAGTGGCGACAGCCCGCGCATCAGAGGATAGACCAGCCCCAGGTCGCCCACGCGGTAGGCCTTGATCAGCAGGTAGCGGTACAACTGCTCGGCCAGCGCCGAGGCTATCAGCCAAGGCCATATCTCAGCCGGCGGCACATCGACGAAGGCCACAGCCAGCACTGCGAATACCAGCGCCACCGTGTCCATGCTGGCGATCACCAGCAAGCGCTCGCCGCTGAATTTGATCAGGGTATTCCAGGTCGCATGCAGCAGGGCGGCGACCAGCACCAGGGATGTTGCCAACACGCCTTCTTGTCCTTATGGCTTTTCAGGCTGTGAATATATAGCGTTCGGGGGCCGCTGTGCGGCCCAATCGCCGGCAAGCCAGCTCCCACATTGACCGCGCCACTTTCCAGGTTGATGCAGTACATGTGGGAGCTGGCTTGCCGGCGATTGGGCTGCGCAGCAGCCCCCTTACATGGGAACGATTGGAACGAATCCGGTCAAAGCTTGTGTCCCGAACCCCGCGCCAGGTCATCAAAGAACTGCCCGAGCCATTCGGGTAACGACTTGGAAGCCACTGTCACAGGATTCGGGATGCTTGAATTAGTTGCCGCGTTTATCTGCCTCACCACCCTCCTTACCTATGTAAATTACCGCTTCATCGGCCTGCCCCCCGCCATCGGCGTGATGGTCACGGCGTTGCTGTTCTCCCTGATGCTGCAAGGCCTGAGCCTGATCGGCTTCCCTGGCCTGGAAGAACGCGTCGAAGGGCTGATGAACCAGATCGATTTCAACGACCTGCTGATGCACTGGATGCTGGCGTTCCTGCTGTTTGCCGGCGCACTGCACGTGAACCTCAGCGATCTGCGCAGTTATCGCTGGCCGATCGGTTTGCTCGCGACAATCGGGGTGCTGATTGCCACCGTGGTCATCGGCTACCTGTCGCACTGGGTATTCGCGATGTTCGGCTGGCAAGTGCCACTGATCTACTGCCTGCTGTTCGGTGCGCTGATCTCGCCTACCGACCCGATTGCCGTGCTGGGCGCGCTGCGTACCGCCAACGCCTCCAAACCGCTGAAAACCACCATCGTCGGTGAGTCACTGTTCAACGATGGCACCGCGGTGGTGGTGTTCACCGTGTTGCTGGGCATCATCCAGCTGGGTGAAACGCCGAGCATGACCGACACGGCGATCCTGTTCGCCCGCGAGGCCATTGGCGGCGTGGTGTTTGGTGGCCTGATCGGCTACGCCACCTACCGCATGATCAAGAGCATCGAGCAGTACCAGGTGGAAGTCATGCTGACGCTGGCGCTGGTCATCGGCGGCTCGGCCATGTGCTACGAGCTGCACGTCTCGGCGCCGATCGCCATGGTGGTGGCCGGCCTGATCATCGGCAACCTGGGGCGCAACCTGGCGATGAACGACATGACCCGTCGCTACATGGACGGTTTCTGGGAGCTGATCGATGACATGCTCAACGCCCTGCTGTTCGCGCTGATCGGCCTTGAGCTGCTGCTGTTGCCGTTCAACTGGATGCACCTGGCGGCCGGCAGTGTGCTGGCGCTGGCGGTGCTGCTGTCGAGGCTGCTGACCGTGGCCCCGGCCATTGTGTTGCTGCGCCGCTGGCGCCCGGTGCCCAAAGGCACGGTGCGGGTGCTGACCTGGGGCGGCCTGCGTGGCGGGGTGTCGGTGGCACTGGCGCTGTCGCTGCCACTGGGCGCGGAGCGTGACCTGCTGCTGTCGATCACCTACATCGTGGTGTTGTCGTCGATCCTGGTGCAGGGCTTGAGCATCGGGCGGGTGGTGCGCAAGGTCAGCGCCCAGCCGTAAGATCTTCGGGGCCGCTTTGCGGCCCCAAAAAAACGTCACTCGACGGCCGAGTCCGGGAACTGGTCCTGGACATACTTGATCTCGGTGCGCCCGTGCGCTGCCGGCAAGCCGTCTTCACCGAGGTTGACGAACACCATCTTGTCGACGGTCAGAATGCTCTTGCGGGTGATCTTGTTGCGCACTTCGCACTTGAGGGTGATCGAGGTGCGGCCGAACTCTGTGGCAGTGATGCCCAGCTCGATGATGTCACCCTGGCGCGAAGCGCTGACGAAGTTGATTTCCGATATGTATTTGGTCACGACGCGCTGGTTGCCCAGCTGGACGATGGCGTAAATGGCCGCCTCTTCGTCGATCCAGCGCAACAGGCTGCCACCGAACAGGGTGCCATTGGGGTTGAGGTCTTCGGGTTTAACCCACTTGCGGGTGTGAAAGTTCATCTGTACTCCTGACCTGCTTGGCTAACGTGTAGCAATGATGGCAGAGCGGCCGCCATCGCTCCATTGAACATCGACTATCGTCTCGATTAATCGACAGAAAACCTTGGGCAAGTGGCCGCGCGCGGCTATAATCTGCGCCGTTTCACATGGTCGCCCACTGCGGCGCCATGCCCGCCACCTGTCCGAGGGGCGCTGCAGCAGGCTAGGCCTGTCAGGCTCGGATGGGGCGTTGCTCGCTCTCGCGGGCGCTTAACGCACAACGGCGCCCATTCGCACACTACGAATGGAGGCTCTCATGAGCGCTGTAAACACGCCTGCTGGTTTTACCGATTTCAAAGTCGCTGACATCTCCCTGGCCGCTTGGGGCCGTCGCGAAACCATCATCGCCGAATCGGAAATGCCAGCCCTGATGGGCCTGCGTCGCAAGTACCTGACCGAGCAACCGCTCAAGGGTGCGAAGATCCTGGGCTGCATCCACATGACCATCCAGACCGCCGTGCTGATCGAAACCCTGGTAGCCCTGGGTGCCGAAGTGCGCTGGTCGTCCTGCAACATCTTCTCGACTCAAGACCAGGCCGCCGCGTCCATCGCCGCCGCCGGCATCCCGGTATTCGCCTGGAAAGGTGAAACCGAAGAAGAGTACGAGTGGTGCCTGGAGCAGACCATCCTGAAAGATGGCCAGCCATGGGACGCCAACATGATCCTCGACGACGGCGGCGACCTGACCGAGCTGCTGCACAAGAAGTACCCGCAGGTACTGGACCGTGTGCACGGTGTAACCGAAGAGACCACCACTGGCGTACACCGCCTGCTGGACATGCTGGCCAAAGGCGAGCTGAAAGTCCCGGCGATCAACGTCAACGACTCGGTCACCAAAAGCAAGAACGACAACAAGTACGGCTGCCGTCACAGCCTGAACGATGCCATCAAGCGTGGTACCGACCACCTGCTGTCGGGCAAGCAAGCCCTGGTGATCGGCTACGGTGACGTGGGCAAGGGCTCGGCCCAGTCCCTGCGTCAGGAAGGCATGATCGTCAAGGTCACCGAAGTTGACCCGATCTGCGCCATGCAGGCCTGCATGGACGGCTTCGAGCTGGTCTCGCCGTTCATCGACGGTATCAACGACGGCACCGAAGCCAGCATCGACAAGGCCCTGCTGGGCAAGATCGACCTGATCGTCACCACCACCGGTAACGTCAACGTCTGCGATGCCAACATGCTCAAGGCCCTGAAGAAGCGTGCCGTGGTCTGCAACATCGGCCACTTCGACAATGAGATCGACACCGCCTTCATGCGCAAGAACTGGGCCTGGGAAGAGGTCAAGCCGCAGGTACACAAGATCCACCGCACCGGCGCTGGCGACTTCGACCCGCAGAACGACGACTACCTGATCCTGCTGGCCGAAGGCCGCTTGGTCAACCTGGGTAACGCCACTGGCCACCCAAGCCGCATCATGGACGGTTCGTTCGCCAACCAGGTGCTGGCACAGATCTTCCTGTTCGAGCAGAAGTACGCCGACCTGTCGGCCGAGAAGAAAGCCGAGCGCCTGACTGTTGAAGTACTGCCGAAGAAACTCGACGAAGAAGTGGCCCTGGAAATGGTCCGCGGCTTCGGCGGCGTGGTTACCAAGCTGACCAAGCAGCAAGCCGACTACATCGGCGTGACCGTCGAAGGCCCGTTCAAGCCGCACGCCTACCGCTACTAAGTAGTCGCAGGCAACGCTTCGCAACGATGCCCAAGCCAGGCCGGCCCACACCGCCCTGGCTTTTACTTGCAGCCTGCCGCTTGAAGCAGGCTGCTTGAGGAACGAGTAATGTCACAAGAACGCCGCTACAGTTTCGAGTTCTTCCCGACCAAGACCGACGCCGGTCACGAAAAGCTGATGGGCGTCGCCCGCCAGCTGGCCACCTACAACCCGGACTTCTTCTCCTGCACCTACGGTGCCGGTGGCTCGACCCGCGACCGCACGCTGAACACCGTGCTGCAGCTGGAAAGCGAAGTGAAGGTACCGGCCGCACCGCACCTGTCGTGCGTGGGCGACTCCAAGGACGACTTGCGCGCCCTGCTGGCGGAATACAAGGCTGCCGGCATCAAGCGCATCGTCGCCCTGCGTGGCGACCTGCCATCGGGCATGGGCATGGCCAGTGGCGAACTGCGCTACGCCAGCGACCTGGTCGAGTTCATCCGCCAGGAAACCGCTGACCACTTCCACCTGGAAGTGGCCGCTTACCCGGAAATGCACCCACAGGCGCGCAATTTCGAAACCGACCTGGCCAACTTCGTGCACAAGGTCAAGGCTGGCGCCGACAGCGCCATCACCCAGTACTTCTTCAACGCCGACAGCTACTTCTACTTCGTCGAGCGCGCACAGAAGCTGGGCGTGGACATCCCGGTTGTACCCGGCATCATGCCGATCACCAACTACAGCAAGCTGGCCCGATTCTCCGACGCCTGTGGCGCCGAGATCCCGCGCTGGATCCGCAAGCAGCTGGAAGCCTATGCCGACGACACCGCCAGCATCCAGGCATTTGGCGAAGAAGTGATTACCCGCATGTGCGAACAGCTGCTGCAAGGCGGCGCACCGGGCCTGCACTTCTACACCTTGAACCAGGCCGAGCCAAGCCTGGCGATCTGGAACAACCTGAAGCTGCCACGCTGAAACTTTTTGGCAAAGTCTGCTTAAGAAATGATTAAGGCTTTGGTCATAGACTAAAGCCTTAATCATTTTCGGGTTATACAGGTCTTGCCAGCCATGCAGCATTTCCAGCCATCGCGCCCACAGCTTGTCTACCTGGCTTTTGGCCCGGCAACCTATCATCAGGAAGCCTGCTTCAGCATCGTCAGCGCGCTCGCCCATTTGGGGACGACAGCAGCCGAAGCCTTGGACATCCAGGTGTACACCGACAACCCGCAGCCCTACGCCAAGCTGCCCGTCACCGTCCACTTGCTGGACGAAGCCACGCGCCAGGCATGGAACGCCCCTCACGGTTATCATTTTCGCAGCAAGCATGTGCTGCTGCGCCAGGTACTGCAGCAACACCCGCTGGCAGTGCTGATAGACACCGACACTTTCTTCCGCACATCGCCGCTGCACCTGTTCGCCCGAGTGGCCCCAGGCAAGCTGCTGTGCAATGCCATCGGCTCGCGCTATGGCGCAAACCAGAAATGCCTGCTGTACCGGAACCTGCTGCCCATCCTGCAAACCCGGGGCCTGGCCGACTGCCAGATGCCACTGGTCAATTCTGGGGTAATCGGCCTCACAGCCGAGGACGCCGGCACCCTGGACCGCTCCATCGACATGATGGACGAGTTCTACCCCTTGGCTCGCGAGGCCTATACCCTCGAGGAGTTCTGCCTGGCAGTAGCGGCATACCGCACGCTGGAGGTGGCCGAGTGCACCGACGTCATCCACCACTATTGGAGCCGCAAGGCCCAGTTCCGCGCCAAGATCCAGGCCTGGCTGCGCAAGCACGGCCATGACCCGCTGGGCCCCAAAGCGCTGGCTGACGTTGCGTTGGTCAACGACCAACTGCCGCGCCCCCCTACCCTGCACCGCTTGGGTTACAAGGCACTGAGCCTGACCCTGCCCAGCCACGAGCGCCAGTTCGCGCGCGAACTGCTATATGGCTGCTACCCCTATCCCAATGAATTCGACCGTGCCTGCGCGCCGGCCTGGTGGGACAAAGCCCTGGAAAACCTCCAGGCACGCCATGGCCACATGGAGCCCGAGCGGCTGCGCCAATGCCTGCGCCACCCGGGGCTGCGGTTGTCGCTGGGCGAACGTCGCAAAGATGTCGAGGCATATCTGCTGAGGTCTTCCCAGGCTTGAGCAGGCCGGTGCTGGCCTTGAATCGGCCGAGCGCGTAATCTGCGGCCATGCCACTCGTCGCCCGCCTGTTCTGGATCCTGCTGCTCGCCTGCCTGAGCCCGTTGGCTCTGGGCGAGCGCCTGCGCCTGGTCTCCGATGACTGGGCACCCTACGTCTATCAGCACGACGGCCAGCCCCGCGGTATCGACTACGAAGTGACCACCGAGGTATTCAAACGCCTGGGTGTCGAGGTGGAATGGCAGTTCCTGCCGTGGAAGCGCTGCCTGGCAATGATCGAGCAAGGCCTGGCGGACGGGATTCTGGATATTTTCCAGACCGAAACCCGGCGCCCATATCTGGTATACGCCCCCGAACCCATGTCAGAGGTCGAGTTCGTGCTGTTCCAGGCCCGTGCACGCCGCCATGCCGTGGCCGGCCCTGAAGACCTCACAGGCCTCACCGTAGGCACCTCGCCCGGCTACGCCTATGGCGCTGCGTTCAACCAGGCCACACATTTTCGACGTGAAGCAGCGCCGACCCAGGAAGCCAACTTCGGCAAACTGCTGCTGGGCCGTATCGACCTGGCAATCACCGACCGCGTGGTCGGGCATTACCTGATCCGGCAGCTGGGCATGGAACAGCAAGTCGAGGAACTGCCGCTGGTGATCAACCGCCAGGCCCAGTACCTGGGACTGGTGCGCAAGCCGGGGCGCGAAACACTGGCCCTGGCCTTTGCCGAAGAACTGCAGCGTTTCAAGCAGGAACCGGCCTTTGCCGCCATCAGCCACCGGTACACAGGCGACATCGGAAACATTCTCAACGCCGTTGAGCAGCAGGAAAGCAGCACAGCGCCATAGCTCTGTTATACTCGGGCCTTCCCGCCCGGCTCACGCCCGGACGCTCGGCCTCGCAACAGGCATCCCGATCGGCACCGACGCCCCCTGGCGTTCCCCTCCGTTTCCCGGATGTGCAGTGAAAGCCCAGCTGGACCGGACGCGATCGCATCCCACCGATGCCCGTCGCGCCAGGCAGAACATCCCAACGGGCCCAGCCCACACGAGAACAGGATCGCCCATGTCCTTTGCTTCCCTCGGTCTCTCCGAGGCTCTTGTCCGCGCTATCGAGGCTGCGGGCTATACCCAGCCGACCCCCGTGCAACAGCGGGCGATTCCCGCCGTGTTGCAAGGCCGCGACCTGATGGTTGCCGCACAGACAGGTACTGGTAAAACCGGCGGCTTCGCCCTGCCGATTCTCGAGCGCCTGTTCCCGGCCGGCCACCCCGACAAGTCGCAGCGTCACGGCCCGCGCCAACCGCGCGTGCTAGTGTTGACCCCGACCCGCGAGCTGGCAGCCCAGGTGCACGACAGCTTCAAGGTCTATGCCCGTGAACTGCCACTGGTCAGCGCCTGCATCTTCGGCGGCGTTGGCATGAACCCGCAGGTCCAGGCGATTGCCAAAGGCGTTGACGTGCTGGTTGCCTGCCCGGGCCGCCTGCTCGACCTGGCCGGCCAAGGCAAGGTCGACCTTGCCCATGTAGAAATCCTGGTGCTCGACGAAGCCGACCGCATGCTCGACATGGGCTTCATCCACGACGTCAAGAAGGTACTGGCACGCCTGCCATCCAAGCGCCAGAACCTGCTGTTCTCGGCCACCTTCTCCAAGGACATCACCGACCTCGCCGACAAGCTCCTGCACAACCCGGAGCGTATCGAGGTCACGCCGCCGAACACCACCGTCGAGCGTATCGAGCAGCGCGTCTACCGCCTGCCCGCCAGCCACAAGCGTGCGCTGCTGGCACACCTGATCACCCTGGGTGCCTGGGAACAGGTACTGGTGTTTACCCGTACCAAGCACGGCGCCAACCGCCTGGCCGAGTACCTTGAAAAACAAGGCCTGACCGCCGCCGCGATTCACGGCAACAAGAGCCAGAACGCCCGCACCAAGGCCCTGGCCGACTTCAAGGCCAACAGCGTGCGCGTACTGGTCGCCACCGACATCGCCGCCCGCGGCCTGGACATCGACCAGTTGCCCCACGTGGTCAACTTCGAGCTGCCGAATGTCGAGGAAGATTACGTACACCGTATCGGTCGTACTGGCCGCGCCGGTCGTTCGGGCGAGGCCATTTCGCTGGTCGCACCGGATGAAGAAAAGCTGCTCAAGAGCATCGAGCGGGTAACCCGGCAGAAGATCGCGGACGGCGACCTGATGGGCTTTGACGCCAGCCAGGTGGAAGCCGAGAAACCCGAAGTACGCGAGCGCCCGCAGGGCAACGGCCGTGGCGGTCGCAACCAGCAGGCCCGTGGCGAAGGTGGTAAAGACTCCAACGGCGGCCGCAAGGACAAAGGCAAGGATAAAGGCAGGGCCAAGCCACAGGCTGCCGACAAGCCGGCCGACAAGGAAAAGAGCGGCGACAAGCAACAGCAGCCGCGTAAACCGCGTGATAAAAAGCCGCGCCAGCCACAGCAGCAGGCCAGCAGCAACAGCGAGCCTAAAGCACAGGTTAACCGCGACCCGGAAGTATTCCTGGACGACGACGTCGACAACTTCGGCAACCGTGCCGACTATGTCAGCCCGTACCAAGGCAAGAACCAGGGCCGCAATCGCCGCCCAGGCGGTGGTGCTGGCCAAGCCCAGGGTACCGGCCAACGCAGCAACACCGGGGGCCAGGGCCAGGCTCGCAGTGGCGGCCAGCAACGCAATGGTGGCAGTGCCGGCGGCGAAAAACGCCCGCCCCGCGCCAACAACGGTGGCGGTGCCCGTCGTGATGGCGGCGGTGGCCGTGGTCGCCCGAACCGTGACGATGCTGCCCGGCAAGAGCCGGCCGTGAGCAACCAGCGCCAGCCGGAAAAACAGCCGGTGATCATCCGCAAGGAATCCAAACTCGACCGTTTCCCGACGCCTGAGCAACTGGATGACCTGCCAAGCCGCCCGCGCGGTGAGCGCCCAGCGCTGCTGACCCGCAAGGGCTGATAGCTGTTATGAAAAAGCCGCCTGACTGGGCGGCTTTTATGCCCCTGGGAGCTCGCAAATCGGCCCATAGGCGAGCCTGGTACCTGTTATTTTTGCCAGTAGCCTCGCTATCGCAAACGGATGAGACTGATTACTCACACCTCTGAAGTTGGCCATCATGTATTCGAAAGAAGCTAGCGAGATAGCAGGCTCCCCAAGTCAAAAATGGCAATGCGGCACTTGTGCGAACAGCGTGCAGGACAGTAAAGCTCACCTGCATCAAACAGATCAAAACACTCCACATTCCGACACCCTGTTCTTTACTAGCTTATCGCTCCGGATAGGGAAGACCGTTGACGTGCGTGGCTCAACCTCAGCGAGCGGTGGGGTTGTTGAACTATTCTCCCACGGCACATGGAAAGGCATCGCCAGCGTCGCCTCAGACGGCACGTTTCACAACAGTGATGTCCCGCCGACGTATCTGATGGGCAAAAATATTCATGCCCGAGTCATAAGCAACGGTTTAACTTCACAAATGCTATGTGCAACAGATGCGTTCGTCCATCCGCGCTCCATTACTGTCCACACAACCGCAAACAAAGCTGAAGATCAAAATTTTTACAACTGGAACATACAATGGGCGGACTATCAACCTAGCGGCTACTGGGTACCGCGCGAGACTCTGTTCATTATTTGGGTGATTGGTAATGATCCTGAGGGCTTTGTCTGTATCGGGACCCAGGGCCTTGCGGAGAAACGGGACAGGAGCAAACAGACCGAGAACATGCTTGAGCTCGCGTTGACGAAAGGGCAAAACATCTTCACCTCCGGCCCGAATGGCGGCGCGCTTCATTTTCGCAACAACGGTTCAAATGACTTTAGAGTTTTACTGGGCCCTCAAACCGAACCCATCCCTTACTTTGTACTCGGCCAGACCCCCCCAGACGACTGGCACCGCATGCTTAAAGAAAGCGACCGAATGACCCAAGTGGAGCTTGTCGGAAATCACGTGGTCATAGCCGCGTACGCTGACACCTACCGAGGATATGCCCCTGAAGATGTCGGGGATATTGTAAGGTCTCATGAGAAAGCTCTGGAAATCGAGGCTGAGGCCGCAGGCCTTGATGGTTCCTCGCCCATTCACAGCAAGAGCAAAATGTGGATCTACGCGGTTGAGTCGATGTCATCCTTCAGCCCACACGCGAGCACGGGTTACATTGCTCTCCCTCATGGAACTGACCCAAACAATGCGTACATGTATTCATTGGTAGGTGGCCAGGCACACCAGCGCTGGGTAGCCTTGCACGAGTACGGTCACCATTTTCAATCGCGAATGAACAGCGTTTCTCCTATGTTCAATGAAGTGAGCGTGAATATTTATGCAGCGGCGGTTGCCCGGAGGCACAAAAACGATCACGTCGATGATTTTCGCCAACGATGGCCATCAATCAAAAAGTGGTTGGCTAAACCCCGCGAGGAGAAGGAGTTTCTGAACGCTCCTGACCACTATGCGCTCTTTGAACAATTGCGCGTGGCATTCGGCACGAGCTTTCTGACCGATTGGAATCGTACTATCCGGGAAAACCCGCCTGCGCAAAATACTCTAATCACACTTACTTCGTCGCTATGCGAGGCCGCCAGATGTAATCTGGCCAACTTTTTTGCTGATTGGGGAGTCATCGAAGAAAGCGATGCGACTTGGAAGGCGCTGGAAGCGCTAGACTTGCCACTGCCCCCCACTGGGCTGATCGACCACGAACCCTACATCGGGCTTTCTGATAACCCATGAAGTAAAAACGCCGCCCCACAGGGGCGGCGCTCATTTCCACCAGAGCAGGGCCAATTACTTCTGCTTCACACCTTCAACACTGATATCCAGGTCCAGGGTCTGCGACGTTGCACCCGGCCCCTTGATGCCGAAGTCGTTCAGGTTGAGGGTGGTGGTGGCGTTGAAACCAGCACGCTCGCCGCCCCACGGGTCCTTGCCTTCACCGTTGAAGGTGGCCTTGAAGGTGACGGGCTTGGTCACGCCGTGCAGGGTCAGGTCACCAGTCACGTCGGCGGTCTTGTCACCGGTCGATTTGACAGCGGTGGACACGAACTTGGCGTCTGGATACTTCTTCACATCCAGGAAGTCGGCGCTGGCGATGTGCTTGTCACGCTCGGCGTGGTTCGACCACAGGCTGGCGGTTTTCAGGTCGACATTGATTTTACTGGCTTCAGGCTTGGCGCTGTCCCAGGTAAAGGCGCCATCGAAGTCCTTGAAGGTACCGTGGATGAAGCTGTAGCCCAGGTGGCTGATCTTCCAGTCGACGAACGCGTGCTGGCCTTCCTTGTCGATCTTGTAATCGGCTGCCATGGCCTGGCCAGCGGAGAACAGGGCGGTACCGAGCGCCAGAGCGGCAAAAGTCTTTTTCAACATCCTTTCTATTCCTTGCAATTGAGGTTGAGAGTCAAGCTTTGCGGCCCAGCATACGGCTCAGGGTCGCGTCACGGTCGATGAAATGGTGCTTGAGCGCTGCCAGGGCATGCAGCACGGCAAAAATCACCAGGCCCCAGGCCAGCCAAAGATGAATCACACCCGCAACATCTGCCTGGTCAGGCAGGTCGCTGATCAGTGCCGGCACTTCGAACAGGCCAAACACCGGAATGCCGACGCCGTCGGCGGTAGAAATCAGGTATCCGGCAGCCATTACCGCAAACAGACCCAGGTACAGGGCCAGATGGCCAAGCTTGGCCGCCAGGCGCGTGACTGCGCCATGGTTGGCGGGGGCAGGTGGTGGCGGGCTGATGAAACGCCAGACTACCCGCAGCAGCATCACCGCCAGCAACACCAGGCCGATGCTTTTATGCAGGTCCGGGCCGGCTTTGCGCCAAGGGCTGTAATAGTCGAGGCCGACCATCCACAGGCCCAGGCCGAACAGGCCGAACACTGCCAGCGCCACGCCCCAGTGCAGGATGATGCTGACCACGCCGTAGCGAGAAGGTGAATTGCGCAGTTGCATGTTGGCGTGTATCCCCGTGAAAGCTGTGCACAGACTAACGCGTAACGTATCGAAGAAAAGCGGAAAAAGTTGCTTCGGTTTATCGAGAAATCCGATATGTATTCTGTAAGCTTGCCATTAAGGAAACATTAACGATAGTCGGGGAAGTTGAGGTTGCCAGTGCAGGCCTCTTCGCAGCACAAGGCTGCTCCTACAGGGGTATGCGGTGCCTGTAGGAGCAGCTTTGTGCTGCGAAGGGGCCGGCACTGTCGATCAATCAGCCAGCCTTGGCCTGGGTATTGGCCACAGGTTTCTTGGTCGGCTCGGATTTGGCAGTTGCCTTCTTGGTTTCGGCAGGCTTGTGCGCCGGCTTGTGCGCCGGCGCATGCTTGGTCGCGGCGGCCTTGGTTGCCGCAGGCTTGGAAGCCGCTTCCTTGATGACAGGTGCAGGCGCTGCCGGAGCTGGCGCGGCCTGGGGAGCAGGCGCAGGTGCCGGCGCCACTTCCTCTGCCTTGGCGATTGGCTCAGCCTTCACCTCTGGCGTATCCGCCCCGCCAAACAGGCGTTTGAAGAAACCTGGCTTGTCCTGCCTGGCCTCTTCGGCCTGCTTCGGCTCAGCCTTGACCGGCGGTTTGTCAGCCTTGTCGGCCTTGTCGGACGAACCACCGAACATATTGGAGAAGAACCCGCCTTTGCTGTCCTTGGCCGCCGCGGCTCCTGCCGCCGCAACCGGCACCGCCTTGGCGGGGTCGAACGACTTCCCGGCCAACAGGTCCTGTGCCTGGCTGGCCGCACGCTGGCCACTGCGCAGGGCGCCTTCCAAGGTGCCCGGGTACAGGGCATCGGTGTGTTCACCGGCAAAGGTGATGCGCTGCACCGGGCGCTCCCACAGGCGCCAGTATTTGCTGATCTGCCCCGGGCCATAGGCCAGGTAAGCGCCGCCGGTACCGGCGTCAGTGCTGTAGCGCTTGACCTCGTAACCGGTGAAAGCACCACGGGCCTGCGGGTAGAACGCATGCAGGCGGATCAGCACCTGATCGACCATCTGCTTGTCGCCGAACGCCTGCAGCAGGCGGGCGTTGTCGCCGGAAAGGTTGATCACCACGTTGGCGCCGCCCTTGAGCGCTGGCTCGATCCACAGCATGCCGAGGCCGGCATTACTGAAGATTTCGCCCGACATGCGCGCGCGGCTTTCCCACACGGGCTTCTTGAACTTGAGCATCAGTTGGTCGCGCCATCCATAGTTGGTGCCTCTGAGCGCCGCCACGTGCTGGGTGTCCAGGCCCGGGGTCATCTGGATCTTGGCCAGGGCACGCAGCGGCACGGCCATGACCAGGTAATCCGCCTGGTAGCCGACGCTGCCTACTTTTACCGTTACGCCATCCTTGTCCTGGACGATGGCGGTGACCGGCGAGCTGGTCTTGATGGTCTTCAGCTGCTTGACGAAGGCCTGGGCCAGCACCGTGCTGCCACCGGGCAGGCGCGCGGCACGCAGGTCACGGTCGCTGACACCGCGGTACACACGGGTCTGCTGGGCGAAATACAGCAGCGACAGGCGCGACGGTTCATCGTAACGGGTACGGATCTGCTGGTTGACCAACTGACGGGCGGTGGCCGGCAGTTGAAGTTTGTCCAGCCAGGTGGAGACGTTGATCTGGTCGAGGGCGAACAGCGTGCTGGTTGCCTGCGGGCTCAGCGGGTCATCGATCGAACGGGCCAGGTCATCAAGGGTTTTCTCGTAGCGCTTGAGCGCTTCGGCGGTAGCCGGTTGCTTGGTGGCCAGGTCGGTGGCGCTGAAGTACTCACCGTCGATCAGGTAACCGGGGGTACGCACGAACTCCGGTGCTGGCAGTGTTTCTAGCTTGAAACGGTCAAGGTACTGGTTGAGCACCGGCTGCGCCTTGGCATTGCCGATCCACTCGCTGGTGGCCAGGCCCGAACGCCCGCCCATGCCCGACTTGGCCTCCAGCAGGGTCACCTGCCAGCCTTTGTTCTGCAGCTCGTACGCTGCCGTCAGGCCCGCCAGGCCGCCACCCACGACAATCGCCGTGGGCGTCTTGTCCTTAGCCAGCGCGGCGCCGCTGGAGACACCAATCAATACCAACGCGCACAGGCGCACCCAAGCAGCAGCCATGTCGGCGGACTCCGAGTCAGAGGTTACAGAAACGGGGAGAGGCAGGAATGCCCCGGGAAGATGCGTTAAGAATACGTCAGGTCCGACCACCCTGCCAGCGCAGTGACATCAAGTCCTTTTGGCAACTGACATTTTTGCCAGTAGCCACGTCACACGGCGGCAAGCGAAGCTGGTCAAGATAGCCAGAAGCCCCACCAGGAGGGCATGCGCATGATCTTCGAGGAGCACTTCCAACACGTCGAACGGCAGTTTCTATGGCACAAGCAGACACTTCATACAGCCTCCGGCCTGAGTATCCGCTCCAACAGCACCTCATTGATCGGCTTCCATGAAGCGTTCAAGGGTGAAGACAGTACCGAGCTGGTCATCGGGGAACACAGCGACGTGGCAATCGTGTTCGCCCAAGAAGTCGAGTGCCTGCGCCTGGAATACTACGTGGTCAGCGATTTTCTCTGCGACGACCTGCACATGCTATTCGATGCTGAAAGAGTAGATTGCGACCTGGCCACCCCGATACCGCGCAACTTCTACTGGCTCACCGTGGAAGGCAGCGGGTTTCGCGACCTGCGCTCTGGCCCCATCGCCACGAACCCCTACCACCAGGTGATCGACGGCCCGTTCCGGCGCCTGACCATCTCCACTTCACAGGCCGGTACCGTACACATCCGGCGGCTCGAATGGACCGGCACCCACCGCCAGTGAAAGGCAGCGGTTGTCCTGCCTTGCGGCATTGCTTAGGCTTACGCGGTCGAACCACGCCGCAAAGCCAGGAGAAGTGCCCATGGGCCTCAATGATCAGTGGATGCAACGCGACCTCAAGGTCCTGTGGCACCCCTGCACCCAGATGAAAGACCACGAGCAGCTGCCGCTGATCCCGATCAAGCGCGGCGAAGGCGTGTGGCTGGAGGACTTCGAAGGCAAACGCTACCTGGACGCGGTGAGCAGCTGGTGGGTCAATGTGTTCGGCCACGCCAACCCGCGCATCAACCAGCGCATCAAGGACCAGGTCGATCAACTGGAGCACGTGATCCTGGCCGGTTTCAGCCATCAGCCGGTCATCGAGCTGTCCGAACGCCTGGTGGCCATGACTCCGGCCGGTCTCGACCGGGTGTTCTACGCCGACAACGGCTCGTCCTGCATCGAAGTGGCGCTGAAGATGAGCTTCCACTACTGGCAGAACGTCGGCAAACCGGACAAGAAGCGCTTCGTTACCCTGACCAACAGCTACCACGGCGAAACCATCGCCGCGATGTCGGTAGGTGATGTGCCGCTGTTCACCGAAACCTACAAGGCGTTGCTGCTGGACACGATCAAGGTGCCCAGCCCCGACTGCTACCTGCGCCCAGAGGGCATGAGCTGGGAAGAGCACTCTCGCAACATGTTCGCCGCCATGGAGCAGACCCTGGCCGAGCACCACGCCTCGATCAGCGCCGTGATCGTCGAGCCGCTGATCCAGGGTGCCGGCGGCATGCGCATGTACCACCCGGTGTACCTCAAGCTGCTGCGCGAGGCCTGCGACCGCTACGACGTGCACCTGATCCACGATGAAATTGCCGTGGGCTTTGGCCGTACCGGCACGATGTTCGCCTGCGAACAGGCCGGCATCCGGCCAGATTTCCTGTGCCTGTCCAAGGCCCTGACTGGTGGATACCTGCCGCTGGCCGCCTGCCTGACCACCGACAAGGTCTACCAGGCGTTCTATGACGACTACCCGACCCTGCGCGCGTTCCTGCACTCGCACAGCTACACTGGCAACCCGCTGGCGTGCGCTGCGGCGCTGGCGACGCTGGACATCTTCGAACAGGACAACGTGATCGAGGCCAACAAGGCCCTGGCCACGCGCATGGCCACTGCCACTGCGCACCTGGCCGATCATGCACACGTTGCCGAAATCCGCCAGACCGGCATGGCCCTGGCCATCGAGATGGTCAAGGACAAAGCTGGCAAGGTGGCCTACCCCTGGCAGGAGCGACGTGGCCTGAAGGTGTTCGAACACGCCCTGACCCGCGGCGCCCTGCTGCGGCCGCTGGGCAGCGTGGTGTACTTCCTGCCGCCGTACGTGATCACCCCGGAGCAAATCGACTTCCTTGCAGAAGTTGCCAGCGAAGGCATCGACATCGCCACCCGCGACAGCGTCAGTGTCGCCGTAGCGGCCAACTTCCACCCCGACTTCCGCGACCCTGGCTGATATCGCTGCGAGGGCTTCGCCCTCGATCGCGACTCAAGGCCGCTCCCACAATGGCACAGCGCACGCCGTTAGAATGTGGGAGCGGCCTTGTGTCGCGAAAGGGCTGCAAAGCAGCCCCCAGGGCCATCGGACGCACCTATCAATCAGAGCCTTACCATGAGACTGTCCCGCTTCTTCATCGACGCCCCCCTGAGCCTTGGCGAGCACGACCTGCCCGAAGCCCAGGCCCACTACATCGGCCGCGTACTGCGCATGGCCCCCGGCGACGCCGTGCAGCTGTTCGACGGCAGCGGCCAGGAATACCTCGGCCAGTTGCTTGAAGTGGGCAAGAAAACCGTACGCGTCAGCCTCGACCGGGCCCTCGCCGGCCAGGCCGATTCACCGTTGCACGTGCACCTCGGCCAGGGCCTGTCCCGTGGCGAGCGCATGGACTGGGCGATCCAGAAAGCCACCGAGCTTGGCGCCAACGAAATCACCCCGATCGTCAGCGAGCGCTGCGAAGTGCGCCTGAAAGACGAGCGCGCCGACAAGCGCCTGGCCCACTGGCGCCAGGTGGCGATCAGCGCCTGCGAACAATGCGGCCGCTCCACCTTGCCGCTCATCCACCCACCCGTGACCCTGACCGAATGGCTGGGCAGCACCAAGGCAGACCTGAAATTGGTCCTGCACCCGGTGGCCGAGCCGCTTACCAGCCACGACAAACCTGCGACCCTGGCCTTTCTGATCGGCCCCGAAGGCGGGCTGAGCGACAATGAAGTCGAGCAGGCCAAAGCGTCCGGCTTCCATGCCGCCCGCCTCGGCCCACGGGTGCTGCGCACCGAGACTGCGCCAGTGGTGGCGCTGTCGGTGGCACAGCAATTGTGGGGCGATTTTTAACTAGAGCACGTAGAACGACACCGCCACGAAGTGCAGCAGGCTGCCGGTAATCACGAACAGGTGCCAGATGCCGTGCGCGTGGCGCAAACGGCTGTCGAGCGCGAAGAAGATGATGCCCACGGTGTAGAACACCCCGCCGGCGGCCAACCAGGCAAAGCCGGCGCTGCCCAGCGAGTGCAGCAACGGCTTCACTGCCACCAGCACGATCCAGCCCATCACGGCATAAATGATGATCGACAGGACCCGCGCCTCGGAGCGCGGCTTGATCTCTTGCAACATGCCGATCACCGCCAGCCCCCAGACCACGCCGAACAGGCTCCAGCCCCAGGGGCCACGCAGGCTGACGAGACAGAATGGCGTGTAGCTACCGGCGATCAGCAGGTAGATCGACAGGTGATCGAGCTTGCGCATGATCACCTTCGCCCGCCCGCGGGTGCTGTGGTACAGGGTGGAGATGCTGTACAGCAACAGCAGCGTGCCGCCGTAGATGGAGAAACTGACGATCTTCCACGGGTCGCCTTGCAGGCCCGCGACCACGATCAGCCAGATGGCACCGATACAGGCCAGGACAGCACCGACCAGGTGGGTCCAGGCGTTGAAACGTTCACCGTAATACATGCAAACACAGACCTCTTCAGGTGGGCTGGGTTCCTGATGTGATGCTGATGGCCTCACCCGGTGTCGATTTCAAGGTAAACACAAGCCCTGTAGGAGCAGCCTTGTGCTGCGAAGAGGCCATAGCAGCCGAAGATGACCTTCAGCCTTACCGGCCTCTTCGCAGCACAAGGCTGCTCCTACAGGGTGTTGCGGTAGCCCGATTCCCACATCCAGACGACTACGCCCTGTGCCTTACATCCTACCCAAGGTCAGGTTGCAGATCCGCGTCACGCACCAGCCTTTCCAAGGCAACCAGGTCTGGTACCCGAGCCACCTGCTCGCCCACCTGCACCGCCGCCAGCTCCAGCCTGCCCAGCGCCACATCCACGTAGTTCAGCTGGCTGTCGAGCTTGCACGAGCGCGGTATGTCTTGCAGCAACAGCGCCAGGTAGCGCAGGCCGGTATCACCCAGTGCATTGAGCACCACCACCCGGGCCCGCTCACCGCACGGTGTTTCACCACCGCACGCCGCCTCGAAGCCGATCAGCGGCAGGCGCTGTTGGCGCCAGTCGATCCAGCCCAGGTGCCAGGCGGGGTCGCCGGGCTGGCACACCAGGTTACGCTGGCCGCTCAGCTCGGCCACCGCCACGTTGGGCAACACCAGGGTACGGTCACCCAACGGCAGCAACAGCCCGG
The DNA here is from genome assembly GCF_056098905.1 of Pseudomonas sp. TSO6. NCBI lineage: Bacteria > Pseudomonadati > Pseudomonadota > Gammaproteobacteria > Pseudomonadales > Pseudomonadaceae > Pseudomonas > Pseudomonas sp. TSO6. Next base: position 161,189 of record NZ_JBLZWV010000069.1, read on the forward strand.
TCAGGCTGCTGCGCTGGCCGGAAATCAGTTCAAGCATGGGTTTGGCTCCAGTGGGCAATGCTCTGCAACAGCAGCGACTCCTGATACGGCTTGCCCAGGTATTCGTTGACGCCGATGGCCATGGCACGGTCGCGGTGCTTCTGCCCGGTGCGCGAAGTGATCATGATGATCGGCAGGTCCTTCAGACGCTCGTCACGGCGAATGCGCGTGGCCACCTCGAAGCCGTCCATGCGTGGCATTTCAATGTCCAGCAGCAACACGTCGGGGCGGTGCTCTGCCAGCAGGGCCATGGCATCGACCCCGTCCTTGGCCGTGAGCACACTCATGCCGTGGCGCTCCAGCAGGCGGCTGGTGACTTTGCGCACGGTCACCGAGTCATCCACCACCATCACCAGCAACGCCCGCCGCGGCGCCGGGCCGAGCAACTGGCGCTGGGTGCCACCGCCGGGCAAGCGGGCCAGGCGCCGCTGCTGGCCGCGCAACTGGCCAAGCAGGTCGAGAATCAGCACGACCCGGCCATCGCCCAGCAACGTCGCCCCCGACAACCCGGCAACCGCAGCAAACTGTGGCCCCAGGCTTTTAACCACGATCTCGCGGCTGGGCGACAGGCTGTCGGCCTGGATGGCGAACGACTGCTCCTTGGAATGCACCAGCAGCACCGGCAACGGCACGCTCTGCCCCAGCAGTGCGGGGCGCGGCAGGCCTTGCAGCAACTCGCCCAGGTAGCGCAGCTCGTATTCGTGGCCGGCGTAGACATAGCGGGGCGTGTCCAGCTGATAACACGCCGCCAGCTCTGCCGGCGGTACGCGGACAATGCCCTCGATGGTGTTGAGCGGGATGGCGTATTGCTCTTCGCCCAAGTGCACCATCAGCACACGGTTGATCGATACGGTGAACGGCAAGCGGATCAAGAAGCGCGCGCCCTTGCCCTGGGCCGACTCGATGCTCATGGAGCCACCCAGCTGCTTGACCTCCTCGTGCACCACGTCCATGCCCAGGCCGCGCCCGGATATCTGGGTGATCTTCTCGGCGGTGGAAAAACCCGGGCGCAGGATGAATTGCAGGATCTCGTGATCGCTCAAGTCCGCCTGCGGGTCCAGCAGGCCGCGCTTGATGGCCTTGCGCCGCACCGCATCCAGGGGTACACCGGCACCGTCGTCAATCATTTCGATAACGATATCGGCGCCTTCGTGCAGCAAATTCAAATGGATGGTGCCCTGCTCCGGCTTGCCAGCGGCCAGGCGCGCTTCGCGGCTTTCCAGGCCATGGTCGACTGCGTTGCGCAGCATGTGCTCCAGCGGCGCCACCATGCGTTCGAGCACACTACGGTCCAGTTCGCCTTCGGCGTTGCCGACCACCAGTTCCACCTGCTTGCCCAGCTCACTGGCCACCTGCCGCACCACACGCTGCAGGCGTGGCACCAGGCGTTCGAAGGGCACCATCAGGGTGGCGGTCAGGCCTTCCTGCAACTGGCTGTTCACCCGCGCCTGCTGCTGCAGCAGGCCGTAGGCCTCCTGGGCACGCTGGGCCAGGGTTTCCTTCAGGTCGAGCAAGTCCGAGGCAGACTCGAACAAGGCCCGCGACAGTTGCTGCAACTGCGAGTGGCGGTCCATTTCCAGGGGGTCGAAGTCATCATAGGCATCGCTTTCGAACGGCTGGCGGCTGGAGATCCGCCCCTGGGTCTCGATGTCCAGGCGCAGCAACTGGTCGCGCATGCGCTCCAGGGTGGTTTCCATCTCGTTGAGGGTGAACTGCGCATCGTTGACCTGCTGCTCGATGCGCCCACGGATGATCGAGTGTTCGCCGGCCAGGTTGCCCAGGTCATCGAGCAACTCGGCGTCAACCTTGACCATGTCGCCTGGCGCCCGCTCTGGCGCTGTCGCCGGCACCTCGCTGGTGGCGGCTTCGACCGGCCCTTGGCCAGCTGCACTGTCGGTCAGGGCTGCGCTGCTGAAGTTACGGATATAGTCGATCAGCGCCGTGGCAGCATGCAATGGCTGCCCCAGGCGCACGGCATCAAGCATGTGCGCCAGGCGGTCATGGCAGTTCTGCAGCAACGCGAACAGTGGCGGGCTCGGCGGCAAACGCCCGGCCGCCAGCAGCTCGTAGAGAAACTCCAGTTCGTGCGCCAAATCTCCGATCGGGGCAATTTCGACCATGCGCGCCACGCCCTTGAGGGTGTGCAGGTCGCGCATCAGGTTGTCCACCTCGACGCTGCTGCGCGGGTCGGCCTGCCAGCGCGCCAGGGCTGCGGCAGCGCTCTCGACGATGTCCGAGCTTTCTTCGAGGAACACTTCCAGCAGCTCTTCGCCGGGGCTTTCCGGCTCTTCAGGCAGTGGCTCGGCCACCTCTGGCTGCAAAGGGGTATGCGACAGCCCCAGGGTATCCGTCAGGTCCATGTCCGGGTGCAGCGGGGTGACCGTGTCGATGCCCACCAGGCCGGTGGCATCCGGTGCCAGGGCCTGGTCCAGCAGGTTGCGCAGGCTGTCGACAAGCTCTGGCCGTGACGCGATATCCTGCCCGGCCGCCACTTCGTCGAGCATGTCCAGCAGGGCTTCATGGGCACGCTGCGCCTGGGCGAAAAAGCGTGCATCGGCGGGCAGGCTGCCCTCTTCTACCGCGCCATACAGGTCCAGCAAGGCCTCGCACACCTCATCCATCTGCCACAGGTCGGCCAGGTGCGCGGCGTGGCCCAGGGTGGTCATCTGGTCGAGCAGTGTATCCAGTGCGTCACGCTGGCCAGGCTGTTGCTGCCAGCGCGACAGCAACGACTCGGCATCGAGCAGAATGTCCATGGCCTGGGCGAGGAAAGTGGCCACCAACTGGGGGTCGCGCTTGCTGCGCCGGGCATGCTGCGGGTCGTCATGCACGCTGGCCAGGCGGTTATCTACTGCCTGGCCAACTGTTTCGATCAGCTCCGCTGCGCCAGGGATGGCTGCCAGCGGCGTGCTATCCAGTTGCGCCAGGCCCAGATGGAACAGCGAGCGCGCGGCTTCCAGCCATTCGATCTCGGCCATTTGCAGGGGCAGTTGATGGCCCTTGTATTCACGGGCCAGGCGGTCGAAGGCGGTGGCCAGCTCGGCGACCGGCATCACCCCGGCCATGGCGGCACTGCCTTTGAGCGTGTGCAGGGCACGTTGCAGGCCATCGCTGACCGGCGTGTCATGGCCGTCGGCGCCCTGCAGGAAGGCATCGAGGCTGGCCAGATGGCCCAGCGCCTCACTGCGGAAGATATCCAGCAACTGCGGATCGAGGCCATCGATATGGGCCGCCGCGGGTGCGTCGTTTTCAGCCAAGGCATGCAGGTGCCCCGCCAGTTGTTCGATTTCGGTCAGTTGCGGCAGCTGGCCGGCGGCAAAGTCGGCCAGCAGATCGGGCAGATGGACGAACACCTGTTGCAGGGCCACCACGCCTTCAGGGCTGAGCACACTGCGGCCCTCCAGCACCCGGTTCAGCAGGTGCTCGGCGCCCCAGGCCAGTTCGGCCACCGCTTCGGCATGCACCATGCGTCCACTGCCCTTGAGTGTATGCAGCGCGCGGCGCACTTCCCCCAGTGCTCCGCGCTGCTGGTTGTCGGCACGCCAGCGCAACCAGTGGCGCTCGATTTCCGGCAGCAACTCGCCCGCTTCTTCGAGGAACACCTCGCGCAGCTCGTCATCAATCCCATCCCCCTCGGCATCCAGGCCCGCGCGGGCGTCCGCCTGCGCACAGTGCACGCCCAACGCCGCCAGGCTGGCGCGCGCCATGTCGATGAACGGCTGGCCATCCGCCAGCGAGTCGGCCACCCGCCACTGCAGGTAGCACTCAGCGGCGCTCAGGGCCTCGGCCAGGTGGGTCAGCTCGTCAGCGGGTGGCTCATCCTCAAGGTGCTGCAACCAACGCTGCACATAGCTTGCGCAGCCGGCGATCAGCTCGGCCACGGCGGGCAGCATCAACATGGCCAACGCCCCGCGAACCTGCTGCAACAGCCCTGGCAAGGGTTGCAGGCGCTGCCGGGGCCAGTCGGACTCCAGGTAATCGCCGATCAGGTCTTTGCCCTGCTGCAATACGTTCAGCGATTCGTTCAGCACCAACTGGCGTATCTCGGCCAGGTCCGAACCTGGCAGCCCGCCTTGGCCGTTTTCCTCCAGCGGGCCGACCATGCCGTTCAGGGAGGCTTCCACATACAAGAGGGCGCCCGCTACATCCATCAACACCGCGTCGTCTACCGCCCGTTCGCCCTGGGCCAGGGCCTGCAGCGCCAGCACCTGGTCGATGATCACCCGCCGTGGTTGCTGGAAGCCCAGCACAGCCAGGGTGTCGGCTACGTGGCGCAGCGGCGCCAGCAGGGCATCGAGCTGCTCGCTGTGCTGACGGTCGCTGCGCACGAACTGGTCGAGGCGCTCCTTTATGCGCATCAGGTCGTCGCACAGCGCGGTCACCACCGACCGCAGGGCATCGCGGCCTGGCCCGGCCTGTAATTGATCGCGCCAGTTGCCCAGCGACAGGTCGAGGTTGGCCAGGTCGTCGGAGCCGGCAAAGCGCTGCGCAGCACCGCTGATCAGGCTGGCCTGGGCCAGCGGCTCGATGCCACGGCAGGCGCGCAGCTGGTTGAGCAGCGGCAGCATCACCAAGGGCAGGTCGTGGCGCGCACCGCGCAAGCGCTCAAGGTATGAGGGCAATTGCTCCAGGCCGCGGAACAACGCACCCAGGCAATCACCCCGCGGGCTCACCTGGCCGTCGGCCAGAGCCTTGGCGAACAGTTCCAGCTCTTCGGCCAGGCGCGTCGCACCTCGCAGTTCGAGCATGCGCAGGCAGCCGTGCACCTGGTGCAGGTTGTCGACCACGAAGGCCAATATCGACAGGTCGCCGGGCTCGCCGGCAAAACGCTCCAGCGCTTGGCGCGCCTGGCCCAGGCAGTCGAGGATGGCAGCCTTGGTCCAGGCCAGCGCCACCGTATCGTGGCGCTCGGGGCTTACAGCAGCAGATGCCATGGTCACTTCCTCGGCGCGGTGCCTCACTTGGGCTCGGCAGGTGGTGGCAGGGTGAAACCGGACACCGAACGGCGCATCTCGCTGGCCATGCGGGCCAGGTGGCGAATGCTGTCGGCAGTGGCACCGGAGCCGGCGGAGGTCTGCGCGGTAATCTGCTGGATGACCGCCATGGTGTGGGAGATCTGCCCGGCCGACGAGGTTTGCAGCTGGGCAGCGTCGGAGATGCTGTGGATAAGGTCGGCCAGGTTCTGCGATACCCCTTCGATCTCGGCTAGCGCCACCCCGGCATCCTGGGCCAGGCGGGCGCCGCGCACCACCTCGGCGGTGGTCTGCTCCATGGAGATTACCGCCTCGTTGGTATCGGCCTGGATGGTGCGCACCAGCGCCTCGATCTGGCGGGTAGCCGATGACGAGCGTTCGGCCAGGCGCTGCACCTCGTCGGCGACCACGGCAAAACCACGGCCGGCCTCACCGGCCAGCGAGGCCTGGATCGCGGCGTTGAGGGCAAGGATGTTGGTCTGGTCGGCAATGTCGTCGATCAGGCTGACGATGTCGCCGATTTCCTGGGAAGACTCACCCAGGCGCTTGATCCGCTTGGCGGTGTCCTGGATCTGCTCGCGAATGTTGTCCATGCCATTGATGGTGTTGTGCACCACCTCGTTACCCTTGTTGGCGATGGCCACCGAGCGTTCGGCTACCTTGGCCGATTCGTAGGCATGCGCGGACACCCGGTCGATCGACTCGACCATGTCGCCGACTGCCTCGGAGGCCTCGCTGATCTGCTCGGCCTGGTGCTCGGACGCCTTGGCCAGCTGGCGAGCGGTGTTTTGCGTGTCCTGCACGGCCGCGGCCACCTGCACGGCGCTGTGATTGATGGTGGCCACAAGGTCGCGCAGCTGGTCCACGGAATAGTTGATCGAGTCGGCAATGGCGCCGGTAAAGTCTTCGGTTACCGATACGGTCACGGTCAGGTCGCCATCGGCCAGCTCTTCGATTTCGTCGAGCAGGCGCATGATCGCCTGCTGGTTGCGTTCGTTCTTTTCCGCCGTTTCGCGCAGCTGGCGGTTGGTGGTGCGCACCATGACCAGGCCGATGAGAATGATCGAGGCCAGCGCCAGCACGCCCAGGGCATAGCCGCCCACAGTATCGAGGGTGCGCCCGCCGGCCAGGTTCTCGAAACCGTTGGCCAGGTGCGACGCTTCGTCGAGCAGGGTTTGCGACAGGCTGAAGATGTTGCCGGCAGCTTCGCGCACGCGGAACAGTTCGGGCGAGGTTTCGAGGATTTCATCCACAGAACCGGCGACGAACTGGAACAGTTCGGCGATTTCCGCCAGCCGCGCGCGGGCGTCGGCGTCTTCGACGCGGGTTATCTGGATTGCCGCGTTACCGCTAAGCATGCCCTCCAGCACTTGGCCAAAGCGCCCGGCATCGCGGCCAAAGGCGTCGGCCGCCTGGGCTGCGGCATCGTCACCGGCCAGCACAGTGTTGACCGAACCAAGAATGCGCTCGGCCAGCAACAGCTGGCGCTGGGCCACCGCTACCTGGTTGGCCGGGGCGCCGCTTTGCAGCAGGATCTCGACCACTTTCTCGTATTCCACCTGCAACTGCGGCACAGTTTCGGCCAGCGTCGCCGCCACCTGGTGCAGCGACAGCACGGTCTGCTCGCTGGCCAGGATGGTGTCGGTGTTCTTGCGCAGGTTTTCCCAGTCGCGGCGTACCGATTCCATCTCGTCACGCACCGTGGGCGGCGCCGGCGGCAGGCCGGTGGACTTGTCGCCCTGGCGCAGGTAGCCCCAGCGCCGTTCAAAATCGTTGCGAGCATCCGATAGCAGCTTGAATGCCAGGGCCTTGCCGGTGGCCGCTTCGGTGGCGTTCTTGGCGATGCGTTGCGACAACACCCGCAGTTCGCCGGCATGGCCGATGTACTGCTTGTCGTAGTTGGATTGGGTGTTCAGGTACGCGAAGTTGGCAAACAGCAGGATGATCGACAAGATCAGAATCAGGAACAGCACGGTAATCTGCGCGATGCTGCGGGTACGCGGGCTCACGGTGGTTGCGGTGACGGAGGTGGCAGGCTTGTTCACGTTCGCAGGTCCTATAACGCCACATCGAGAAAGCCCGGCGCCTGGGCAAGGGCGAAGGGGCTGAAGATCGCCCAGTTGCGTTCACGCGGGAAATGCCCCTGCACAAAACGTGCAGCGGCGCGGATCAGTGGCTGCGGCGGCGACAGCTGCAGGCTGTCCAGGTCAAAGTGCTGCAGGCCCAGTACCTCGTCCACCAGCAGGCCGACGAACAGCGCCTCGTGGTCCAGCACCAGCACCCGCCGTTGCTTGCCCGGGGCAACGTGGCCCAAGCCGAAAAAGCAGCTGAGGTCCATCACCGGCAACAACCGGCCGCGCAGGTTGGCGACCCCGCACACCCATGGCTGCACACCAGGGACGCGGCTGCTGCGCGGTTCACGCAGCACCTCGGCCACCTCGCCCATGGGCGCGACAAACCACTGCCCGGCAATGCGAAAACCGATACCGCTCCACTGTTGCAGGCGGTTGTCTTGCGGCGGTTGGTCGGCGACCAGCAAGCGACAGCGCCGGTCAATGTCCAGCAACAGCTCGAAGGCGGTCAGCGACGCGCCTTGCGGGCGGGTGGTCAAGCGCCTAGCACTTCTTTGAGCTTGGCGATCAGGTCGTCTTCTTCCACGGGCTTGGTCACGAAACCCCTCGCGCCCTGGCGCTTTGCCCAGATGCGATCGGTTTCCTGGTCTTTGGTGGTAACGACCAATACTGGAATGGCGCTGGTCTCGGGGTCCTTGCTCAATTGCCGAGTCGCCTGGAAGCCGTTGAGAACAGGCATGACGATATCCATCAACACCGCATCGGGCTTTGCCTGACGCGCCAGCGCCACGCCATCGGCACCGTTGCTGGCTTTGAGCACCTCATGACCGTGCTTTTCAAGCCATCCGGCCAATTTGTACATCTCTGTCGGCGAGTCGTCGACAATCAGAACTCGGGCCATGCTGTTTCCCCATCAGGAAAGTAAGGCCGTGCCATGGCGGGGCGCGGTCAGGGTGCGTGTTGTGGAGGCGCGGTAAACCCGGGCACGTGGGCGCGGATCGCGTCGAGCAGCTCTTCCTTGCTGAACGGTTTGGTCAGGAACTGATCAGAGCCGACCACCCGGCCGCGGGCCTTGTCGAACAGGCCATCGCGCGACGACAGCAGGATCACCGGGGTGTCCTTGAAAGCACTGTTGTGCTTGATCACGGCGCAGGTCTGGTAGCCGTCCAGGCGCGGCATCAGCACATCGACAAAGATGATACTGGGCCGGTGGTCGACGATCTTGGCCAAGGCATCGAAGCCATCACTGGCGGTGATCACCTCGCAGCCTGCTTCACCGAGCAACATCTGGGCGGTGCGGCGGATCGTGCGCGAATCGTCGATCACCATCACCTTCAGGGGTTGTTCCATAGACGCCTACCAATGGAAATTAGCTGCACTTTTAGCATACTCCGGGTGGCCATTCCATCTGCGCCGCCCCTTGACCGGCGGCGTTCGCGGCGCCACCCTGAGCCACTTTTCTTTCGATCCATCGCGGCCACCTGCCGCCAAGAGGAACCACCCCATGAGCGTTCGCCTCGGCATTGTCATGGACCCCATCGCGTCCATCTCCTACAAGAAGGACAGTTCGCTGGCCATGCTGCTGGCCGCGCAGGCCCGCGGCTGGAGCCTGTTCTACATGGAACAGCAAGATCTGTACCAGGGCGAAAGCAAGGCCCGCGCCCGCATGCGCCCGCTGAAGGTGTTTGCCGACCCGGCGCACTGGTTCGAGCTGGGCGAGGAGCAAGACAGCCCGCTGGCCGAGCTGGACGTGATCCTGATGCGCAAGGATCCACCCTTCGACATGGAGTTCGTCTACAGCACCTACCTGCTGGAGCAGGCCGAGAATGATGGCGTGCTGGTGGTCAACCGCCCGCAGAGCCTGCGCGACTGCAACGAAAAGATGTTCGCCACGCTATTCCCGCAGTGCACCACCCCAACCCTGGTCAGCCGCCGCCCGGACATCATTCGCGAATTCGCGGCCAAGCATGTTGACGTGATCCTCAAGCCGCTGGATGGCATGGGCGGTACGTCGATCTTCCGTCACCGCGCCGGCGACCCCAACCTGTCGGTGATCCTCGAAACCCTGACCGCACTGGGCACCCAGCAGATCATGGCCCAGGCTTACCTGCCAGCGATCAAGGACGGCGACAAACGCATCCTGATGATCGACGGCGAGCCAGTGGACTACTGCCTGGCGCGTATTCCGGCCAGCGGCGAAACCCGTGGCAACCTGGCCGCTGGCGGGCGTGGCGAAGCGCGCCCGCTGACCGAGCGCGACCGCTGGATTGCCGCCCAGGTCGGCCCGACCCTGCGCGAGAAGGGCCTGTTGTTCGTGGGCCTGGACGTGATCGGCGACTACCTCACCGAAATCAACGTCACCAGCCCCACCTGCATCCGCGAGATCGATGCTGCCTACAACACCGATATCGGTGGCAAGTTGATGGATGCCATTGATCGCCAGCTCAAGGCGCGCTGACAGCCAACGCGAAGCAAAGCCGCAGAGTGGGGTATGATGCCGGTCCTATTCGACTGAGCTGCTGCCCCGCCCAGCAGTTGCTGGATACCTGATGACGCTGCCCGCTGACATCCCCTCCGACCTGCTGCCGCCCCGTGTTCGCCCGGTGGACCGGCTCGGCTTTACCCTGTTCCTGGCTGCCCTGGTGCACCTGGCGCTGATTCTTGGCGTCGGCTTCACCGTGGTCAAGCCTGCCGAAATCCGCCACACCATGGACATCACCCTGGCCACCTTCAAGAGCGAGAAAGCGCCCGAGAAGGCCGATTTCCAGGCTCAGGAAAACCAGCAGGGCAGCGGCACGCTGGACAAGAAAGCGGTGCCCACCACCACCGAACTGGCGCCGTTCCAGGACAGCAAGATCAACAAGATCACCCCGCCACCCGCCGCCAGGCCCGAGGTGGTACCACCCCCTACCCCACAAAAGTCGGCGGTAGTGACGACTGCGCCCAAGCCGCAGAAGGTCGAACCCAAGCCCAAGGAAAGCAAGGCCCAGCCCAAGCCGGCGGCGCCAGCGCCCGACTTCGACAGCTCGCAGCTGTCCAGCCAGATCGCCAGCCTGGAGGCGGAGCTCTCCAACGAGCAGCAGATGTACGCCAAGCGCCCGCGCATCCATCGCCTGAATGCCGCGTCGACCATGCGCGACAAGGGCGCCTGGTACAAGGAAGAGTGGCGCAAGAAGGTCGAGCGGGTCGGCAACCTGAACTACCCCGACGAAGCGCGTCGGCAACAGATTTACGGCAATTTGCGGATGATGGTGTCGATCAACCGCGACGGTTCGCTGTACGAAGTGCTGGTACTGGAATCGTCCGGGCAGCAGGTGCTGGACCAGGCGGCGCAACGCATCGTGCGGCTGGCAGCGCCGTTTGCACCGTTTACCGGGGATCTGGCCGAGTTTGACCGGCTGGAGATCATCCGCACCTGGCGCTTTGCCCGTGGGGACCGTTTGTCCAGTAACTGACTCAGGGCCGCTTCGCGGCCCATCGCCGGCAAGCCAGCTCCCACACCGACCGCATCGGTCTCAAGCCATGTGCAGTGCCTGTGGGAGCTGGCTTGCCGGCGATGGAACGCGAAGCGGTCCCGAATCCGGCCTGTCGAGCACCTTGTCAGCCTCGCCACCTGGCGCCACACTATCCCCCATGAAAACCCTCGCCCCGAGCTACCTCAAGCACCAGTTCCTGATTGCCATGCCGCACATGGCCGATCCGAACTTCGCCCAGACCCTCACGTACATTGTCGAACACAATGAGCATGGCGCCATGGGCCTGGTGGTCAACCGGCCGCAGGAATTGAGCCTGGCCGACATCCTCGAGCAGTTGCGCCCGGACGAAACGCCGCCGGCCAGCACCTTGCAGGTGCCGATCTACCAGGGTGGCCCGGTGCAGACCGACCGAGGCTTCGTGCTGCACAGCAGCGAATGCAGCTTCCAGGCCACCGTGGCCCTGGAAGGGCTGTCCCTGAGCACATCGCAGGATGTGTTGCTGGCGATTGCCGCCGGGGTAGGCCCGAAACAGAGCCTGATCACACTGGGTTATGCCGGTTGGGAAGCGGGCCAACTGGAAGCGGAGCTGGCCGACAACGCCTGGCTCAACTGCCCGTTCGACCCGGAAATCATCTTTGACCGGGCCAGCGACCTGCGCCTGGAAGCAGCGGCCGCCAGCCTGGGCATCAACCTGCACCTGCTGACCAGCCAGGCGGGCCACGCCTGATGGCTGAACTACGCCTCTTGCTGGGTTTCGACTACGGCAGCAAACAGATCGGCGTGGCCGTCGGCCAGGTAATCACCGGCCAGGCCCGCGAACTGTGCACCCTGAAGGCGCAGAACGGCGTGCCGGACTGGGCTCAGGTGGAAAAGCTCATCAATGAGTGGAAACCCGATGCCATTGTCGTTGGCCTGCCGTTGAACATGGACGGCACCCCCAGCGAAATGAGCGCCCGCGCCGAAAAATTCGCCCGCCGCCTGAACGGCCGCTTCAACCTGCCCGTGCACACCCACGACGAACGCCTGACCACCTTCGAAGCCAAAGGCGAGCGCATGGCCCGTGGCGGCCAGCGTGGCAGCTACCGCGACAACCCGGTGGATGCCATCGCCGCCGCCCTGTTGCTGCAAGGCTGGCTGGAGGCCAATACCTGATCATCTTTGCCGCCGGGCCCGCCCGGCGCACCCTTCCGAGGAGCCCGCAATGAGCCTACCCAATCCCGCCGACCTGATTCGGCAGATGGCTGTCGACCTTCGTGCCCACCTGGCGCGCCGGGCAATCACCGAGCCCCGTTACATCGGTATCCGCACCGGTGGTGTCTGGGTTGCCCAGGCCCTGCAGGAAGCCATGGGCGACGCCAGCCCCATGGGTACCCTGGACGTCTCGTTCTACCGCGACGACTTCAGCCAGAACGGCCTGCACCCACAAGTGCGCCCCTCCGAGCTGCCGTTCGAGGTCGAGGGCCAGCACCTGGTGCTGGTAGATGACGTGCTGATGAGCGGTCGCACCATTCGCGCGGCGCTCAACGAACTGTTCGATTACGGCCGCCCGGCCAGCGTCACCCTGGTCTGCTTGCTGGACCTGGATGCCGGCGAATTGCCGATCCGTCCGAATGTGCTCGGTGCCACCCTGTCGCTGGCTGCCCATGAACGGGTAAAATTGACCGGACCCGCACCGCTCGCCCTCGAGCGCCAGGACCTCGCCTCCGCTTCCGCCCTTTAAGAGTCCCCCGCGATGACGCCAATCGACGCCAAGCGCCCGCTGCAGCTCAATGATCAGGGCCAGCTGCGCCACTTCCTCTCGCTCGACGGTTTGCCCCGCGAACTGCTCACCGAGATCCTCGACACCGCCGACTCCTTCCTGGAAGTCGGTGCCCGGGCCGTGAAGAAAGTCCCGTTGCTGCGCGGCAAGACCGTGTGCAACGTGTTCTTCGAGAACTCGACCCGCACCCGCACCACCTTCGAACTGGCGGCCCAGCGCCTGTCGGCCGACGTGATCAGCCTGAACGTGTCGACCTCCTCGACCAGCAAGGGCGAGACGCTGTTCGACACCCTGCGCAACCTCGAGGCCATGGCGGCCGACATGTTCGTGGTGCGCCATTCCGACTCCGGCGCCGCGCACTTCATCGCCGAGCACGTGTGCCCGGACGTCGCCGTGATCAACGGCGGTGACGGCCGCCACGCGCACCCGACCCAAGGCATGCTCGACATGCTCACCATTCGCCGCCACAAGGGCAGCTTCGAGAACCTCTCGGTGGCCATCGTCGGCGACATCCTGCACTCACGCGTGGCCCGCTCCGACATGCTGGCGCTCAAAGCGCTGGGCTGCCCGGACATCCGCGTGATCGGCCCGAAAACCCTGATCCCGATCGGCATCGAGCAGTACGGCGTGAAGGTCTACACCGACCTGGCCGAAGGCCTGAAGGATGTCGACGTAGTGATAATGCTACGCCTGCAGCGTGAGCGCATGGCCGGCGGCCTGTTGCCCAGCGAAGGCGAGTTCTACCGCCTGTTCGGCCTGACCACCGCGCGCCTGGCCGGGGCCAAGCCTGACGCCATCGTCATGCACCCGGGCCCGATCAACCGTGGTGTGGAAATCGAGTCGGCGGTGGCCGACGGTAAGCACTCGGTGATCCTCAACCAGGTCACCTACGGCATCGCCGTGCGCATGGCCGTGCTGTCCATGGCCATGAGCGGGCAAAACGCGCAACGTCAACTCGACCAGGAGAACGCCCAGTGACCATCAGTATTCTTGGCGCCCGGGTCATCGATCCCAAAACCGGCCTGGACCAGGTCACCGACCTGCACCTGGACGGTGGCCGCATTGCCGCCATCGGCGCCGCGCCAGCCGGCTTCAGCGCCAGCCGCACGATCCAGGCCGATGGCCTGGTTGCCGCACCGGGCCTGGTCGACCTGGGCGTGTCCCTGCGCGAGCCGGGTTACAGCCGCAAAGGCAACATCGCCAGTGAAACCCGCGCAGCCGTGGCCGGCGGTGTCACCAGCCTGTGCTGCCCGCCGCAGACCAAGCCGGTGCTGGACACCTCGGCGGTGGCCGAGTTGATCCTGGACCGCGCCCGCGAGGCCGCCAACAGCAAGGTGTACCCGATCGGCGCCCTGACCAAAGGCCTTGAAGGCGAGCAACTGGCCGAGCTGGTGGCCTTGCGCGACACCGGTTGCGTGGCCTTCGGCAACGGCCTGAAACAAATCCCCAACAACCGTACCCTGGCCCGCGCCCTGGAATACGCCGCCACCTTCGACCTGACCGTGGTGTTCCACTCCCAGGACCGCGACCTGGCCGAGGGCGGCCTGGCCCACGAAGGTGCCATGGCCAGTTTCCTCGGCCTGTCGGGCATCCCGGAAAGCGCCGAAACCGTGGCACTGGCGCGCAACCTGCTGCTGGTGGAACAAAGCGGCGTGCGTGCGCACTTCAGCCAGATCACCAGCGCCCGTGGCGCACAGCTGATTGCCCAGGCGCAGGAACTCGGCCTGCCGGTGACGGCCGATGTGGCGCTGTACCAGCTGATACTCACCGATGAGTCGCTGCGCGAGTTTTCCAGCCTGTACCACGTGCAGCCACCGCTGCGCACTGCCAAAGACCGGGATGGCCTGCGCGCCGCGGTCAAATCGGGCGTGATCCAGGCGATTTCCAGCCATCACCAGCCCCATGAGCGCGACGCCAAGCTGGCCCCGTTCGGCGCCACCGAGCCGGGCATCAGCAGCGTCGAGTTGCTGCTGCCACTGGCCATGACCCTGGTGCAGGACGGCCTGCTCGACCTGCCGACCTTGCTCGCCCGCCTGAGCAGCGGCCCGGCTGCCGCCCTGCGCCTGCCGGCCGGTGAGCTGAAAGTGGGTGGTGCGGCCGACCTGGTGCTGTTCGACCCGCAAGCCTCCACCGTTGCCGGCGATGAGGCCTGTGCAGGAGAGCACCAACCATTCATCCCCCCGGTTGAAATCTTTTCCCCCACCCCCATATGAGTCTGCATCAGGCACTTTCGCCCCGCTGCGTGGAGACTCTCCCCTTGACCACCATCGTTTCTGTCCGCCGTAACGGCAAAGTCGTCATGGGCGGCGACGGCCAGGTTTCCCTCGGCAACACCGTGATGAAAGGCAACGCCAAGAAAGTGCGCCGCCTGTACCACGGCCAGGTCATCGCCGGCTTCGCGGGTGCCACCGCCGATGCCTTCACCCTGTTCGAGCGCTTTGAAGGCCAGCTGGAGAAACACCAGGGCCACCTGGTTCGCGCCGCCGTCGAGCTGGCCAAGGAATGGCGTACCGACCGTTCCCTGAGCCGCCTGGAAGCCATGCTGGCCGTGGCCAACAAGGATGCCTCGCTGATCATCACCGGCAACGGTGACGTGGTCGAACCCGAAGACGGCCTGATCGCCATGGGTTCCGGTGGCGCCTACGCCCAGGCCGCAGCCCGCGCCCTGCTGAACAAGACCGACCTGTCGGCCCGTGAAATCGCTGAAACTGCCCTGAACATCGCCGGCGACATCTGCGTGTTTACCAACCACAACCTGACCATCGAGGAGCAGGACCTGGCCGACTGATTCAGTTGCTTTGGCGCCTCTTCCCGGTGAAGGGGCTTTTCCACGCTGACTCACCTGCCCAAGGACCCTATTGATCATGTCCATGACCCCCCGCGAGATCGTCCACGAACTCAACCGCCACATCATCGGCCAGGACGACGCCAAGCGCGCCGTGGCCATTGCCCTGCGCAACCGCTGGCGCCGGATGCAGCTGCCTGCCGAGCTGCGTGCCGAAGTGACCCCGAAGAACATCCTGATGATCGGCCCTACCGGCGTCGGCAAGACCGAAATCGCCCGTCGCCTGGCCAAGCTGGCCAACGCGCCGTTCCTCAAGGTCGAAGCCACCAAGTTCACCGAAGTGGGCTACGTGGGCCGCGACGTCGAGTCGATCATCCGTGACCTGGCCGACGCCGCGCTGAAGATGCTGCGCGAGCAGGAGATCATCCGCGTGCGCCACCGCGCCGAGGACGCCGCTGAAGACCGTATCCTAGATGCCCTGCTGCCGCAGGCGCGGGTCAGCAGCTTCTCGGAAGAAGCCGCGCAGACCAGCAGCGATTCCAACACCCGCCAGCTGTTCCGCAAGCGCCTGCGTGAAGGCCAGCTGGACGACAAGGAAATCGAAATCGAAGTGGCCGATGCCGTGGGCGTCGAAATTGCCGCGCCGCCTGGCATGGAAGAGATGACCAACCAGCTGCAGAGCCTGTTTGCCAACATGGGCAAAGGCAAGCGCAAGGCGCGCAAGCTGAAGGTGAAAGAAGCGCTGAAGATGGTTCGCGACGAAGAAGCGGGCCGCCTGGTCAACGAGGAAGAGCTCAAGGCCAAGGCCCTGGAAGCGGTCGAGCAGCACGGCATCGTGTTCATCGACGAAATCGACAAGGTTGCCAAGCGTGGCAACGTTGGCGGTGCCGATGTGTCCCGTGAAGGCGTGCAGCGCGACCTGCTGCCGCTGATCGAAGGCTGCACCGTCAACACCAAGCTGGGCATGGTCAAGACCGACCACATCCTGTTCATTGCCTCGGGTGCGTTCCACCTGAGCAAGCCAAGCGACCTGGTACCCGAGCTACAAGGCCGCCTGCCGATCCGTGTCGAGCTGAAGGCACTGACCCCGGAAGACTTCGAGCGCATCCTGCAAGAGCCGCACGCTTCGCTGACCGAGCAGTACCAGGCCCTGCTGAAGACCGAAGGCCTGAACATCGAGTTCATCGGCGATGGCATCAAGCGCCTGGCCGAGATTGCCTACCAGGTCAACGAAAAGACCGAGAACATCGGTGCCCGCCGCCTGCACACCCTGCTTGAGCGCTTGCTCGAAGAGGTGTCGTTCAGCGCTGGCGACCTGGCCAGTGCCCATGACGAAACGCCGATCCAGATCGACGCTGCGTATGTGAACAGCCACCTGGGTGAACTGGCGCAGAACGAAGACCTGTCGCGTTACATCCTGTAAGACCGCAGGGGGCCGCTGCGCGGCCCTTTCGCCGGCAAGCCAGCTCCCACAGGATTAACACAATCCTGAATGCTGTGGAGCACCTGTGGCAGCTGGCTTGTCGGCGATTGGGCTCACAGCAGCCCCCACAGGATTATCACGATCCTGAATGCTGTGGAGCACCTGTGGCAGCTGGCTTGCCGGCGATTGGGCTGCAAAGCAGCCCCCCTTGCGCAATCCCCAGAATGTCCCGAAGCTGTGCATCATCAGCTCCCGAGAGATTCCAGCCATGGCCCGCATGCCCACCGCCATAAACCTGCACAAAGCCTCGAAAACCCTCACCCTCACCTACGCCCCCGGCGAGGTCTACCACCTGCCCGCCGAACTCCTGCGCGTGCACTCCCCCTCCGCCGAGGTCCAGGGCCACGGCAACCCTATCCTGCAGTTCGGCAAGATCAACGTCGGCCTGGTCGGCCTGGAGCCTGCCGGCCAATATGCACTGAAACTGACCTTCGACGACGGCCATGACAGCGGCCTGTTCACCTGGGAATACCTGGAACAGCTGTGCCTGCGCCAGGAACAGCTGTGGGCCGACTACCTCGACGAGCTGCACAAGGCCGGAAAATCCCGCGACCCGGCCGAATCGGTTGTGAAACTCATGCTCTAGCGCAAGGCCTGCAGGGTTTAGAGCGCATTTTCTAAATTCATCTGTTTGAATGACTTGCAGACAGCCCAGTGAAGGGCTGTCTTGCGCATTACATGAAAGTCGGGTAACCAATGGGTGTGGCAAGTTCCCTGCATCACTTTGCAGGCAGTCAGAACCCCCGCAGCACCGCTGTTCCTTATCACTGGTCACCCGAGTAGCAGTACCGGGCTCAGGGCTGTGCGCTTGTCACAGCAACCGGTACTCGTCTCAGGACAACGGAGCGTCGTAGATGAGTAACAAGAACAACGATGAGCTGCAGCGGCAGGCCTCGGAAAACACCCTGGGGCTGAACCCGGTCATCGGCATTCGCCGCAAGGACCTGTTGAGCTCGGCACGCACCGTGCTGCGCCAGGCCGTGCGCCAACCGCTGCACAGCGCAAAGCATGTGGCCCACTTTGGCCTGGAGCTGAAAAACGTGCTGCTGGGCAAATCCAGCCTGGCCCCGGAAAGCGACGACCGCCGCTTCAACGACCCGGCCTGGAGCAACAACCCGCTGTACCGCCGCTACCTGCAAACCTACCTGGCCTGGCGCAACGAGTTGCAGGACTGGATCGGCAACAGCGACCTGCCACCCCAGGACATCAGCCGCGGCCAGTTCGTCATCAACCTGATGACTGAAGCCATGGCGCCGACCAATACCTTGTCCAACCCGGCAGCGGTCAAACGCTTCTTCGAAACCGGCGGCAAAAGCCTGCTCGACGGCCTGTCCAACCTCGCCAAGGACATGGTCAACAACGGCGGCATGCCCAGCCAGGTGAACATGGACGCCTTCGAAGTGGGCAAGAACCTGGGCACCAGCGAAGGCGCGGTGGTGTACCGCAACGATGTACTGGAGCTTATCCAGTACAGCCCCATCACCGAGCAGGTGCATGCCCGCCCGCTGCTGGTGGTGCCACCGCAGATAAACAAGTTCTACGTATTCGACCTGAGCCCGGAAAAGAGCCTGGCACGCTACTGCCTGCGCTCGCAGCAGCAAACCTTCATCATCAGCTGGCGCAACCCGACCAAGGCCCAGCGTGAATGGGGCCTGTCCACCTACATCGATGCGCTGAAAGAAGCCGTCGACGCGGTGCTGGCGATTACCGGCAGCAAAGACCTGAACATGCTTGGTGCCTGCTCCGGTGGCATTACCTGCACTGCGCTGGTGGGCCACTATGCCGCCATTGGCGAAAACAAGGTCAATGCCCTGACCCTGCTGGTCAGCGTGCTGGACACCACCATGGACAACCAGGTCGCCTTGTTCGTCGATGAGCAGACCCTGGAAAGTGCCAAGCGCCACTCCTACCAGGCTGGCGTGCTGGAAGGCAGCGAAATGGCCAAGGTGTTCGCCTGGATGCGCCCCAACGACCTGATCTGGAACTACTGGGTCAACAACTACCTGCTCGGCAACGAGCCGCCGGTGTTCGACATCCTGTTCTGGAACAACGACACCACGCGCCTGCCGGCCGCCTTCCACGGCGACCTGATCGAAATGTTCAAGAGCAACCCACTGATCCGCCCGGATGCACTGGAAGTGTGCGGCACCCCGATCAACCTGAAAAATGTGCAGTGCGACATTTTCAGCGTTGCCGGCACTGCAGACCACATCACCCCGTGGCAATCGTGCTACCGCTCGGCGCACTTGTTCGGCGGCAAGATCGAGTTCGTGCTGTCCAACAGCGGCCACATCCAGAGCATCCTCAACCCGCCAGGCAACCCCAAGGCGCGCTTCATGACCGGCGCTGACCGCCCGGGTGACCCGCTGGCCTGGCAGGAAAACGCCACCAAGCATGCCGACTCCTGGTGGCTGCACTGGCAGAGCTGGCTGAGCGAACGTGCCGGGGAGCTGAAAAAAGCGCCAACCCGCCTGGGCAACCGCGCTTATGCCGCTGGCGAAGCCGCACCAGGCACCTACGTTCACGAGCGCTGAGTTGCGTTGCCGTGGCCGCCATGAGCGCCACGGCACTTTTTTCACGACAGAGTCGAACGCATGCCGGAACCCTACATCTTCAGGACCGTCGAACTGGACGACCAGTCCATTCGCACCGCCGTGCGCCCGGGCAAGCCGCACCTGACCCCGTTGCTGATCTTCAACGGCATCGGCGCCAACCTGGAGCTGGTGTTCCCGTTCATCGAGGCGCTGGACCCGGACCTGGAGGTCATCGCCTTCGATGTGCCCGGTGTAGGGGGGTCATCCACCCCGCGTCACCCCTATCGCTTTCCTGGCCTGGCCAAGCTCACGGCGCGCATGCTCGATTACCTGGACTACGGCCAGGTCAACGTCATCGGCGTGTCCTGGGGCGGCGCCCTGGCCCAGCAGTTTGCCCACGACTACCCGGAACGCTGCAAGAAACTGGTGCTGGCCGCCACTGCCGCCGGCGCGGTAATGGTGCCGGGCAAGCCCAAGGTGTTGTGGATGATGGCCAGCCCAAGGCGCTACGTGCAGCCTTCCCATGTAATCCGCATTGCCCCGCTGATCTACGGCGGCGCCTTCCGCCGCGACCCGGACCTGGCCATGCACCATGCGTCCAAGGTGCGCTCAGGCGGCAAGCTGGGCTACTACTGGCAGCTGTTCGCCGGCCTGGGCTGGACCAGCATCCACTGGCTGCACAAGATCCACCAGCCGACGCTGGTGCTGGCCGGTGACGACGACCCGCTGATCCCGCTGGTCAACATGCGCCTGCTGGCCTGGCGGATTCCCAATGCCCAGCTACACATAATCGACGACGGCCACCTGTTCCTGATTACCCGGGCCGAGGCCGTCGCACCGATCATCATGAAGTTTCTCCAGGAAGAACGTCAGCGCGCGGTCATGCACCCGCGCCCCGCCTCTGGCGGTTGATTGTCGCTGCCCAAGCATCGGGTAAGACGAGGGAGTGTTGCCATGACAGACAAACCGGCCAAAGGAACGAAAACGCTCCCCGCCACCAGCATGAATGTGCAAAACGCCATACTCGGCCTGCGTGGGCGCGACTTGGTGTCGACCCTGCGCCGGGTTGGCCGCCACGGCTTGACCAACCCGCTGCACACTGCGCGGCACCTGTTGGCGCTCGGGGGCCAGCTGGGCCGTGTGATGCTGGGCGACACGCCCTACCAGCCCAACCCTCGCGACAGCCGCTTCAGCGACCCGACCTGGAGCCAGAACCCGTTTTATCGCCGGGGCCTGCAGGCCTATCTGGCCTGGCAGAAGCAGACGCGCGAGTGGATCGACGAAAGCCACCTGGACGACGATGACCGCGCCCGCGCACATTTTCTGTTCGGCATGATCAATGACGCCCTGGCACCGAGCAACTCGCTGCTCAACCCGCTGGCGGTGAAAGAACTGCTGAACACGGGTGGGCAAAGCCTGGTGCGGGGCGTGGCCCACTTGCTTGACGACCTGCGCCACAATGACGGCCTGCCGCGCCAGGTGGACGAACGCGCCTTCGAGGTAGGTGGCAGCCTGGCGACGACACCCGGCGCGGTGGTGTTTCGCAACGAGCTGCTGGAGTTGATCCAGTACAAGCCGATGAGTGAAAAACAGCACGCCAGGCCCGTGCTGGTGGTGCCCCCGCAAATCAACAAGTTCTATATCTTCGACATGCAGGCGCACAACAGCTTCGTGCAGTACATGCTCAAGAACGGCCTGCAGGTGTTCATGATCAGTTGGCGCAACCCCGACCCGCGCCACCGCGAATGGGGCCTGTCCTCCTACGTACAGGCCCTGGAAGAAGCGCTGAACGCCTGCCGCAGCATCAGCGGCAACCGCGACCCCAACCTGATGGGTGCCTGCGCCGGCGGCCTGACCATGGCCGCACTGCAGGGCCACCTGCAGGCCAAGCATCAGTTGCGCAAGATCCGCAGCGCCACTTACCTGGTGAGCCTGCTCGACAGCAAGTTCGACAGCCCCGCCAGCCTGTTCGCCGACGAGCAGACAGTAGAGGCCGCCAAGCGCCGTTCCTATCAACGGGGCGTGCTGGACGGCGGCGAAGTCGCCAGGATTTTCGCCTGGATGCGCCCAAACGACCTGATCTGGAACTACTGGGTCAACAACTACCTGTTGGGCAAAGCCCCACCCGCCTTCGACATCCTTTACTGGAACGCCGACAACACACGCCTGCCCGCAGCACTGCACGGGGACTTGCTGGACTTTTTCAAGCACAACCCGCTCACCCACCCGGCAGGCCTCGAAGTGTGCGGCACGCCCATCGACCTCAAGCAGGTCGACCTGGACAGCTTTACCGTGGCCGGCAGCAACGACCACATCACGCCATGGGACGCCGTGTACCGCTCGGCCTTGCTGCTCGGTGGCGACCGGCGTTTCGTGCTGGCCAACAGCGGGCACATCCAGAGCATCATCAACCCGCCGGACAACCCCAAGGCCTACTACCTGGAAAACCCCAAGCTGTCCGGCGACCCGCGCGCCTGGTTCTACGAGGCCAAGCGCAGCGACGGCAGTTGGTGGCCCTTGTGGCTGGAATGGATCACACCGCGCTCCGGCCCGCTCAAGGCTCCCCGTACCGAGCTGGGCAACAGTACCTATCCACCGCTCGGCCCGGCGCCAGGCACCTATGTCCTGACCCGATGAGCCCTACGACTGGATGAAGACCCGCGACCGTATCCTCGAATGCGCCCTGCAACTGTTCAACCAGCAGGGCGAACCGAATGTATCCACCCTGGAGATTGCCAACGAACTGGGTATCAGCCCGGGCAACCTGTACTACCACTTCCATGGCAAGGAGCCCTTGGTGCTGGGCCTTTTCGAGCGCTTTGAAGAAGCGCTGATGCCCCTGCTCGACCCGCCCCTGGACGTGCGCCTGGACGCCGAGGACTACTGGCTGTTCCTGCACCTTATCGTCGAGCACATGGCCCAGTACCGCTTTCTGTTCCAGGACCTGTCCAACCTCACCGGCCGCCTGCCCAAGCTGGCGCGCGGCATGCGCAGCCTGATCAATGCACTCAAGCGTACGCTGGCGGCGTTGCTCGCCAGCCTCAAGGGCCAGGGGTTGGTAGAGAGTGAGACCCAGGCGCTGGGGCAACTGGTGGAGCAGATCACAATGACGCTGCTGTTCTCGCTGGATTACCAGCGTGTGCTGGGGCGCGAGGGGGATGTGGGGATTGTGGTGTACCAGGTGATGATGCTGGTGGCGCCGCATCTGCAGCCACAGGCGCGGGCGGCGGCGGAGCAGTTGGCGGTGCGCTATCTGGAGGGGTAGGCCCGCGCTGTCGGCGCCGGGGCCTTCGCGGGCATGCCCGCTCCCACAGGGCCTGCGCTGACCTGCTGATCGGCGCTGTACCTGTGGGAGCGGGCAAGCCCGCGAAGAAGGCGACGCGGTATCAGATCAGGGTACCGGTGCCGTTTGGTGCCGACGGTGCGCTGCTGGCCGGGGCGGCTACAGGTGCCGGTGCTGCGGTAGCGGCCGGGGCGGCACTGGCCGCTGGCGCTGCAGGTTTGGCGGCTGCCGGTTTGGCCGGTGCTTTCTTCACCGCAGGTTTCTTCGCTGCTGCTGGCTTGGGCGCTGCCGGTTTTGCTGCCGGTTTTGCCGCCGGCTTGGCAGCTGCAGGTTTGGCCGCAGGCTTTGCTGCAGGTTTGGCCGCTGCCGTTTTAGCTGCAGGTTTGGCCGCCGCCGTTTTAGCAGCAGGCTTGGCCGCTGCTGCCTTGGCCAGTGGCTTGGCCGCTGCCTTGCTCGCAGCCGGCTTGGCCGCCGCAGCGCGCGACGAAATCGGCGTAACCGAAGCACCGGTCAGCTTCTCGATCTGCTTGGTCAGGCTGTCCACCTGCTGGTGCAGGGCCTTGATCTCGTTGCGGCTCGGCACGCCCAGGCGCGAGATGGCGCTGTTCAGGCGCTTGTCGAAGGCCTCTTCGAGCTCGCTCCACTTGCCCATCGCAAGGTCCTTCACGCCAGACACGCGCGAAGTGGTCGACGACTTGGCGGTTTCGGCTACATCTTCAGCCGTCTTCTTCGCCTGCTTCTCGGCCTTCTCGCCATCCTTCACCAGCGAGTCGAACAGCTTGGGGCCGTCCTGGTCGACTTTCGAATAGATACCCAGCCCCGCCAGCCAGATCTTGCGGGAGTACTTCTCGATCCCGCCGACCCAGGAGCTGCTTTCTTTATCGGAATTCTTCTTGCCAGCCATCCTGCTCTCCTTATGGTTTGTGCGCGACGCGCTCAAGCAGCTCGTGCAGCTGTTCAAGCTTCACCGACAACGCCTCAACGTCATGTTTAGACGGAATGCCGAGGCGATTCAAGGCGCGCCCTACCCGTGCGTCGAAAGCTTTTTCGATCTTGTCGAGTTGAATTTCTACCTTGCCGCGTACGCGGCTGACTTCTTCAGCGGCTTCGTCGATCTGGTGGTTGGCTGCATCGAGCTCTTTGTCGATGCGTTTCTTGCCACGCTTCTCGACGCCTTCGCCGGCCTTGACCAGCTCCTGGAAGTAGTCGGAGCCTTCCTGGCCGACCCGCGCATAAGCGCCGATGCCAGCCAGCCAGATCTTGCGTGCATACCCGCGAACTTCACCCAAGGTGCTCTGGGCGTCATCCTTTTTCTTCACATTCACTTTGGCCATGCTCTGTACCTCATGCTCATGAGTGGAGGAGGAACCGCCCATGGAGGTTGGGCTTGAGCATAAGGTAGGAGCAGGAATTAGAATCTTCACCCTAAGATCGCCACACTGAAGTATCTACCGCAGCTGCTGCATGCTGGCGTTGCAGAATTCGGCTCCCTTTTCCCGGAGCCTTTGCCATGCCCCAGTCACAGACCTCGCCAGCGACATCGTTCAGGCAACGGGTAGCGATGCAGTTCGCCAACCGCCCCAGCTTGCGCGAGGTCATTGCCGCCGCTGGCTTCGACGCACTTGTCGCACGCTACCCGTGGACCCGCAAGAACCATCCGCAGCTGCAATCCCTGGAGGGCTTCAGCATCCTGCCTGGCCCGGATGAGGAACAACCGGCACAACCAGGCAACCTGGTCGACACATTGCTTGAGCATTTCCTCAACGGCCAGCCCATGGCCCTCAAGCCCACGGACCAGTTCAGCCTGAACCCGCCAGCCATCTTTCGCCCCCAGGATGATGCCCCGACCATCGACATTCGCATGGCCGACCTGAACACGGACTACGACGATGTCCTTGCGACCCTCTGCGAGAGGTTTCAGCAGGCACAGGTCAGTTTCTGGAACAGCCGCGAGGGGGACTCGGATGTGACCCGTCTGCAATGGATGCAGCAGGTGCTCAAGGCCGCACTGCTCGGCACGCTCGAGCGCCAAGGCCTGGACAGTGATCAGAAGGCCTTGCTGTACGCCATGCTCGCTCAAACCAATACGTCGACCAACGTGCAGGGTTTGCAGGTGACACTCGGCAATCAGGGCAACATGGTTGAACTGGTAGTGCCGGACCTGCTCATCACTGGCAAAAAAGAGGCGCGCGAGCTGATCTTGTGGTGCAAACCCTCTGGCACCGTACGCGGCTTCACCGGGCTCCCGGCCTTTGCGGTCGCCCTGCGCGACGAGCTCTCCGAGCGCCATGTGTTCGACACGATGTACTGGGCCAGCACGGCCCTGGTCGAAGACCCGTTCGGCTATCAGGCCCGGCAAATGCTCAATGCACTGCTGCAACAGATTGACCGCATGCAACTGGATGCAATCGAACAGACAAGCGATCTGGAGGACGCTTTCAGCCTGCTGAGCGATCCTTCATCGACATTCCCTGCGTGCTTCAAGCTCGAGCAATCGACACCCGCGATTACGTTGCCTGACTGGCTGGAAAACGCCACGGTGACGGATCGATTCCAGTACCACATGGCGTTGCTGGACCTGGCGGCAGAGCAAATGCTGGCGCAGGGTAAGTCATCCCTGGACGGGATCGAAGACTTGCAGCAGTACACGGTTCGCCGCCTGCGTGATCGAATGCGCGATGACCACCCGGCCGAGCAGATTTACAACCCCGATGAGGTACAGATCACGATTTCACAGGTGGTGCAGGTGTCCTCCGCGGGGCCAGCCAAGCTTGAGCCCCTGAAAACCATCAGCCTGACCGAACTGGCCATCACACGCCTTCCTCTGGGCAGCGGCCAAGTCGCCTCGGCCATTGAATTGGCCGATCAACAGACGCTGGGCAGCTGGATGGACCTCGACTACGTCAACGCACTGATCAGTGCCGTGGATGTCGGTGGCCAGTATCCGCAATATGTCCACGATCGGTTGCAAGCTGGCAATGGCACCGACAAACACCACCAGCGGTTCGCCGAAGAATGGCGCGCAGCCCTGCTGCTGAGCGCGCTACAAGCCAAGATCGCTGGCCAGCTGGACGAACGAACCTGGCAGGTGGTCGCAGACTTCTGCCGCCGTAAAGCTCACGCCAGCGCATCGCTGAACCTGGCTCCGCTGGCATTCAACAGTGTCCCGGGTGGCCCGAAGGCCAACCCGGTGCATGGCATGTTCGTCATCCACGTACCCGTCACAGGGGCATGGATACTCTACCGGCCGATGCACACGGTGCAGCCTGTCAGGCAGTTCGAAAGCCAAGATCTCCTGATGGCAGCAATACGGACCGAACCGCGGCTGGAGCAGGACATCCTCGCCTGGCTGGATGACGAAGCCCACCCCATTTATGCCAATGACGGCTTTACCCATCCGCATCTGCATAACGGCCTCACCGAACTGGCGCACCTGCTGGGGCCGGGGTCCGAGCTGGCCGCTGAAGCGCTCGAGCGGCTGAGGGCACCTGTCACCTTGGCTTTCACTCCACAGTCCGGCGACCTGGACAGGTCGATGTTTCAGGCCAGGGCCGACGTGCTTCTGTTGTTGGCGTCACGGCAGAGCGTGTCGAATGCTCAGCAACGCTGGGCGATGGTCGTGCAATTCGCGTGGCTGGCGTTCAACACGGTCACGCCGCTGCTGCGTGGGCCTGCAGGCCTGCTGGCCTGGCTCGTGACAGCCCTGCTCAGCATCAAGGATGACCTGACAGCCTTGACCCAAGGGAGCAGCGGAGAAAAGGTACTCGCCACTGCCGACCTCCTGCTGAACCTGGCCATGCTGCTGGCCCACGGGCCCAATACCACCCCCATCGAGCCAGAGGTGGCACTCAAGCCCAGGCCACAGCGTGGCTCCGACGCAACCGCAAAGCAGCCACCCGAGCAGACAACCTGGCAAGCCCCCACGGAGCAGCCCGGGCCTGCAGCGCTCAACGTCAGCCAATGGGGCCACGACCAGCGGCTCGGCAACCTGCCCCGCGAAGCCCGTGCCACCCTCCACACGCTACGCGCCAAGCTCAGCCTGCACGGGCGCAGTGCGCTGAGCAGTGGCCGCATGCGCGGCCTGTACAAGGTGGACGGCCGCTACTACGTGAATTTGCAGGATGTCGCCTATGAAGTGGAAGAGAACTGGCGCGGCATGCGCATCATTGGCCCCGAGGTCAGCCAGACTGAATGGTCGCAAACCTGGGGGGCAGAGCCTGACGGCTACTACCTTGTCGGCCGCGAACGCAGGCATGGCCCTTGGCTGACGCGCTGGAACGGCGAATGGATGCTTGACCTGCATCTGCCCGGCGGCATGCCGAAAACGGCCAGGGCGCTGATCGATGAAAAAAAGGAAGCTTTCAGCAACATGCAGGAAAGCCGAAAGGCAAATGACAAGAAACTCACCAGCACGGAAGACTTCATCGATGGCTACCTGGAACGCTTGAAACCCTATGACCAGGCGCATCAGGCATTCGAAAAGTCCCTGGAGGATTACCCCGGCGTCACCCTCGACAATCTGCCAGCAGAGCTGCAAGCGACGCGCCAGGCGCTACGGCCCCTGCGCAACGATGCACGGGCAAACCTGGATGTACTGGCACGCGCCTACGAAAAACAGGCCGGGCTGGTAAAGGACCAGGTGCAGCTGTATGCCAGCATGAGCGACCCGAAGTACGCCAGGTTCGACCCCAAGGCCGGTGCCACCTTCGCCCGTGGGCAGTGGTGGGAACAGTTGCTTACCACCGACCTGCAGCAGTTCCGCCGCCTGCTGGACATGAATGACTATGAAACGCTCAAGGACCTGTCACGCCAGCTTGCGCAGCTACCTTTCGGGCAGGAGCATGCACAGTTGTACCTGGAGCACAGCAAGAACGTCGAGGCAGCACTGGCTACCCATAGGCGCCTCTTCAGCGTCAGCCAACGCCTCGACCAGAACCTCGGTGAGGCACTGGCAGACGGCCAGATCCGGTTCCCAGGCAAGCGCAAGAAACTCGATGCCGTCATCAATAACCGGCGATACTCGACACTGATGGTGCGAGCCCAGATCCTGAGCGACTTGTTCCAGTTGGTGGTTAAGAGAGACCAGCTGACCGCGGAGACCTTCGAAAGCACCCTGCTCTGGCAAAAGTCCCTGCGCAGCAAAAGCCTCCATGAAGCGATGCTGAGCCACGACAGCCTGGCTGCAGCCCGCCTGGAGCCCGAAGCGCAGAAGGAGCCGCTGGAGAGCGCGCTGTGCGAATACAAACTGTCCCGGGGCATCGCCGACTATTTGCTGTCACTCGATCTTCCGGCTGTAGACAGTAGCAGGCTCAATGAATACATCGCTGAGCTCGATGCACTGATAACGCTGGCCGAGCATGACCTTGCCTATGTTTCTGCTGCCGCGGACGCGCAGGGCGCAGTGATCGAACGGCCTGTGGTACATAAAGTGCGCCCCGTGAGACGCAAGGTGATCCGCACCACCCGTGGCAGATCACTGGTGGTCGAGCAGGCGGAGGAAGGCAGCGAAGCGGTGCAGATCGACCCGCTGACCGAACAGACCATTGCGCGCTATCAGCCCCAAGGCGATCGCTGGGAAGTTGTGCCGCAAAGCGTGCCAGCACCCAACTACGCTCACCTGCACCGCTTCGGCAACGACCTGTTGAGGCAGAAGGATGCCAGAATCGCCCACGCCGCCCGCCATCTGGACGGTCCCAATAGCCTGTCGGACCAGCTCGACTTTTACATCCAGGACATGGCCGATATCGCCGGCCCTTTACGTGCGGGACCAGATCAAGGGCATTCACTCGCCACCAGGCTGGATCAGGCGATTGCCGAGGTACAGGCAGAAAAGAAGCGTCTATTGACCATCGCCTACCTCGGCACCCTGCACCCGGACAGCAAAGCGTTGCGCTTTTTGGTGGATGCTGACGAAGTCGAAATCAAGGCAAGCAGGCGCCGCAAGAAGCTCAAGGCCAATGACTTTCTGGATGTGTACGACGTGTATCGCCTGCAACCCCGGCAGAAGCTCTGGGAAGCGCATTTTCACTACACCAGCGTCGATGCCAATGCCCGGCGCTTCGCCAAGGGCCATCTGAAATTCCCGGACGCCATGGGCCGCGACGAGCGTTTGCAACGCGCACTGGCCCCGGCAGAGCGATATGACATCTATCGCGGTGATCTACGCCTGGAACAGATCGAGGACCTTATCCCGTTCCCCGACAATTGACAGCAGCGGGCGTCAGGCCAGCGCCTTGTCCAGCGCCCGCTCGATCTCGCCCTTGATGGTGCCGCTCATCATCGACAGCATCATGCCGAGCTTCAGCTCCACACGGATGCTGTCGTCGCCAATGTGCACGCTGCCATTGGCGCCGCTGCGCGCCACATCCACGCGGTCGCCGTTCCAGGTGGCCTTGAGGTCGTACTCACGGCTGAGCTTGTCGACCAGCGCTTCGGCCTTGGCGCGGGCGGCCTCGCGGCCTAGGGAGTGTTTGCGTTCGACGCTGATCTGGGTCATGCGGGTGTTCCTGAAGATGAAGACATAATCGGCATTATGCCCGCCCCTGCCCACTGGCACACCCCGCCAAGACAAATCCGCCCGTTCGCCCTAGAATGGCGGTAATTTTTTCCGGTGAAGCGATATGAACGACCAGCGCAAAGGCGAACACGCCGAACCCACCACCCACTTTGGCTACCAGGACGTACCTGAAAGCCAGAAGGCGAAAAAAGTCGCCGAAGTGTTCCACTCGGTGGCAGCCAAGTACGACCTGATGAACGATGTGCTTTCCGGCGGCATGCACCGCCTGTGGAAGCGCTTTACCATCGAGCTGTCGGGCGTGCGCAGCGGCAACCGGGTGCTGGACATCGCCGGCGGCACCGGTGACCTGGCCGCCAAGTTCTCGCGCCTGGTCGGCCCGACGGGTCAGGTGGTACTGGCCGACATCAACGAGTCGATGCTCAAGGTTGGCCGTGACCGCCTGCTGGACCGCGGTGTGGCCGGCAACATCGAGTTCGTCCAGGCCGACGCCGAAAAACTGCCGTTCCCGGACAACCACTTCGACTGCGTGACCATCGCTTTCGGCCTGCGCAACGTCACCCACAAGGACGAAGCCATCCGTTCGATGCTGCGCGTGCTCAAGCCCGGTGGCCGCCTGCTGATCCTGGAATTCTCCAAACCGACCAGCAAGCTGATGTCCAAGGCCTACGACGCCTACTCGTTCGCCTTCATGCCGCTGGCCGGCAAGCTGATCACCAACGACTCCGAAAGCTACCGGTATCTCGCCGAATCGATCCGCATGCACCCGGACCAGGAAACCCTGAAGAGCATGATGGTCGAGGCCGGTTTCGACCGCGTCACCTACCACAACATGACCAGCGGCATCGTTGCCGTGCACCGGGGGATCAAACCCTGATGCTGCTGGCCGGGCTGCTCGCCAGCGTCGAACATGGCCTGAACCGCGTCCTGCGCATGGACAGCACGGCCCTGCCGCGGCTGGCCGCGCTGGAAGGCAAGGTCATCGAGATCGACTGCCGCCAACCGGCCCTGCAGGTCTTCATCCTGCCCGATGAAGACGGCCTGATGCTTGCCGCCCACTGGGAAGGCGAAGTCGACTGCAGCCTGCGCGCACCGGCCGGCAGCCTGGCGCAACTGGCCTTGGCCAGGGACAAGACCGCCGTACTGCACAGCCCGCAGGTCGAACTGCATGGCGACAGCGCCGTGCTGCTCGACCTGTTTGGCGTGCTGCAGGACTTGGAGCTGGACTGGGAACACGAACTGCAACGCTGGCTCGGCCCGGTCGCCACGGCGCTGCTGGCAGGCCACATCCGCCTGCGTGCACGCTGGACCCGTCAGGGCCTGGCGCGCTTCAGCCAGAACCTTTCCGAGTACCTGGCCGAAGAGTCCCGCACCCTGGTAGGCAAGCGCGAAGCCGAAGCCGCCTTCAGTGAACTCGATGCCCTGAAGCTCGATACAGAACGCCTCGAGGCGCGCATCAAGCGCCTCTCCCGATCCCTTGATACCAGCGAAAACGCATGAAGCTGCTCGCCGTCCGCCGTCTTTTTCGCATCCAGCGCGTGGTGATTCGCTACCGTCTCGATGACCTGCTGTTCGAACAGCCCTTGCTGCCCTGGTGGCTGGCCAGCCTGCGCCTGCTGATGCCGTGGCGCTGGCTGCCACGCAAGCCCACCGAACTCAGCCGTGGCGCACGCCTGCGCCTGGCGCTGCAGGACCTGGGGCCGATCTTCATCAAGTTCGGGCAGTTGCTGTCCACCCGCCGCGACCTGCTGCCCACCGACATCGCCGACGAGCTGATGCTGTTGCAGGACCGCGTGCCGCCGTTCGACCCGAAACAGGCCGTGGCACTGATTGAAGCGCAGCTGGGTGCGAAGGTTGGCGAGGTGTTCAGCCGTTTCGACGTCGAACCGCTGGCCTCGGCCTCGGTGGCCCAGGTACACGCCGCACGCCTCAAGACGGGCGAAGAGGTGGTGGTCAAGGTGGTGCGCCCGGGCCTGAAGCCTGTAATCGCCCAAGACCTGGCCTGGTTGTTCCTGATTGCCAAGGCCGCCGAACGCGCCTCGGCCGATGCCCGCCGCCTGCACCCGGTGGAAATCGTCGGCGACTACGAAAAAACCATCTACGACGAGCTCGACCTGCTGCGCGAGGCTGCCAACGCCAGCCAGCTGCGGCGCAACTTTGAAGGCTCCGAACTGATGTACGTGCCCCAGGTGTACTGGGACCTGTGCCGCCCTAAAGTGCTGGTGATGGAACGCATCTACGGCGTACCGGTGACCGACATGGCCACCCTGGCCGACCAGCGTACCGACATGAAGCTGCTGGCTGAGCGCGGCGTGGAGGTATTCTTCACCCAGGTATTCCGCGACAGCTTCTTCCATGCCGACATGCACCCGGGCAATATCTTTGTCAGCACGGTCAAGCCGTGGAGCCCGCAGTACATCGCTATCGACTGCGGCATCGTCGGCAGCCTGACCGCCGAGGACCAGGACTACCTGGCGCGTAACCTGTTTGCCTTCTTCAAGCGTGACTATCGCCGCGTCGCCGAGTTGCACATCGACTCGGGCTGGGTGCCGGCGCATACCAAGGTCAACGAATTCGAAGCGGCGATCCGCACCGTGTGCGAGCCGATCTTCGAAAAACCGTTAAAGGATATTTCCTTCGGCCAGGTGCTGATGCGCCTGTTCCAGACCGCGCGGCGCTTCAACATGGAAGTGCAGCCGCAGCTGGTGCTGCTGCAGAAGACCCTCCTCAACATCGAAGGCCTGGGCCGCCAGCTGTACCCCGACCTGGACCTGTGGAGCACCGCCAAACCCTACCTCGAACGCTGGATGCGCGACCGCTACAGCCCCAAGGCCGTGCTCGGCAACATTCATGGGCAGGTCGAGCAGTTGCCGCACTTGACCAACATGGCCCGCGACCTGCTCGAACGCCTGTCGCAACCGCACCTGAACGATCCGCAACTGCCGGAACGCCGCCGCCAGGGTGACCGCTGGGCCCTGCGCCTGCTGGGCGCCGGCCTGCTCGGTGGTGGCGCGGTGCTGGCCGCAGGCGCCGTTGAGGCCGCCAGCCTGGCCGCCCCTGCTGCCTGGCCGGCCTGGCTGATGCTGGCCGCAGGCCTTTACCTGATCGTGCGCCAATAGCCAGCCGCGCCTGTGGCTGGCACACTAGCGCAAAGGGCCCGATACAGGAGCGGGCCCGCTTTGGAGTCGACGATGAAAGACTGGCTGGACGAGATCAAGTGGAACAGCGACGGCCTGGTACCGGCAATCGCCCAGGACCACAAGACCGGACGCGTGCTGATGATGGCCTGGATGAACCGCGAATCGCTGGCGCTGACCGCCACCGAACAGCGCGCCATCTACTGGTCGCGTTCGCGTGGCAAGCTGTGGCGTAAAGGCGAAGAATCCGGGCACGTGCAAAAACTGCATGAGCTGCGTCTGGACTGCGACGCCGACGTGATCATCCTGATGGTCGAGCAACTGGGCCATATCGCCTGTCATACCGGCCGTGAAAGCTGCTTCTACCGCGTCTTTGAAGACGGCCAGTGGAAAATCGTCGACCCGGTCCTGAAGGACCCGGATGCCATCTACAGCGCAGGACACTGACATGAGCGACACCCTCAACCGCCTGGCCGAAGTGCTTGAAGAACGCAAGCAAGCGGCGCCTGACAGCTCCTACGTAGCCAGCCTGTACCACAAGGGCCTGAACAAGATCCTCGAAAAGCTCGGCGAAGAGTCGGTCGAAACGATCATTGCCGCCAAGGACGCTGCCGTCAGCAAGGATTACAGCGATGTCATCTACGAAACCGCCGACCTGTGGTTTCATAGCCTGGTGATGCTCAGCGCGCTGGGCCAGCATCCACAAGCCGTGCTCGACGAACTGGATCGCCGTTTCGGCTTGTCCGGGCATGATGAGAAGGCCGCACGCCAGCCATCTGCCTGATGTATTTTTGGGGCGTTGCACGCCCCTGTGGGAGCGGGTTCACCCGCGAAGCATGCAACGCGGTATATGGCACCGGCTGCGCCGGTGTTCGCGGGTAAACCCGCTCCCACAAGGGCCGCGCTGCCAGACAGATTTGCTGTACCTGTAAATTTCGGGAGTACGAAATGGGTATTTTTGACTGGAAACACTGGATCGTCCTGCTGGTCGTCGTCGTCCTGGTGTTCGGCACCAAGAAGCTGAAAAACTTCGGCAGTGACCTGGGCGAGTCGATCAAGGGCTTCCGCAAGGCGATGAACGAAGAAGAGACCAAGCCGGCCGAGCAGACTCCGCCGCCTGCCCAGCCTGTGCCGCCGGTGCAAAACACTGCCCAGCCGCAACAAGGCCACACCATCGAAGGCCAGGCCCAACCGGTCCAAGAGCCGCAGCGGAAAGACTGACCCATGTTCGGCATCAGTTTCAGCGAGCTGCTACTCGTAGGTCTGGTCGCCCTGCTGGTGCTCGGCCCCGAGCGCCTGCCCGGTGCCGCGCGCACCGCAGGCCTGTGGATCGGCCGGCTCAAACGCAGCTTCAACAGCATCAAGATGGAAGTCGAGCGCGAAATCGGCGCCGACGACATCCGTCGCCAGCTGCATAACGAGCACATCCTGCAGATGGAAGAGGAAGCCAAGCGCATCCTCAACCCGATGACACCCCCTGCCCAGCCGCCGGTAACCACGGCCAGCGTGCAGCCACCTGCCGGGCTTGAGGCCAGGCCGGTCGAAGCACCTGCAACCCCGGTCGCATCCTCTGAACCGCCTCAACCGCCGCGAGCCCCATGAGCGAGAATCCGGAACACGACCAGCCGATGCCGCTGGTCTCGCACCTGACCGAACTGCGCACCCGCCTGCTGCGCTGTGTTGCCGTCATTTTCCTGATCTTTACCGGGCTGTTTTCCTTCGCCCAGCAGATCTACACCCTGGTCTCGGCGCCGCTGCGCGACCATTTACCGGCCAACGCGACGATGATCGCCACCGACGTGGCCTCGCCCTTCCTGACGCCGTTCAAGCTGACCATGATCGTCTCGCTGTTCCTGGCGATCCCGTTCATCCTGCAGCAGATCTGGGGTTTTATCGCACCGGGTCTGTACCGCCATGAAAGGCGCATCGCCATTCCGCTGCTGGTGTCGAGCATTCTGCTGTTCTACGCCGGTATGGCCTTTGCCTATTTCCTGGTGTTCCCGCTGATGTTCAGTTTCTTTGCCGCCGCCACCCCGGCAGGCGTGGCAATGATGACCGATATCGCCAACTACCTCGACTTTGTGATGACGCTGTTCTTCGCCTTTGGCGTCGCCTTCGAAATCCCGGTGGCAGTGGTGCTGCTGGTATGGATTGGCGTGGTCGACGTGAAGTACCTGAAGAAGGTCCGCCCTTACGTGATCATCGGCTGCTTCGTGGTCGGCATGATCCTCACCCCGCCGGACATCTTCTCCCAGACCCTGCTGGCAGTGCCCATGTGGCTGCTGTTCGAGGTCGGCGTGCTGTGCGGTAGCCTGATCCGCAAGCGCAGTGCCCACGACGAAGAAGCCAACGACCACAACGACCAGCCACCAGCGACCCAGCCGTGAATCTGTTGCTCCTTGAAGAGGCCGATTTCGTCTCGGCCGACCGCGTCGTTCTTGCTGATCGGCGCTTTACCCACATGCAGGAAATCCACCGCGTAGCGGTGGGCGACAACCTGCGCGTGGGCCGAATCAACGGCCTGATGGGCAAAGCCACGGTGCTGCGCCTGGAACAGCACGAGGCCGAACTTGAAGTGGTCTTCGACCAGCAGCCACCGGCGAAGCTGCCGTTGACCCTGGTGCTGGCGGTGCCGCGGCCGAAAATGCTGCGGCGGCTGTTCCAGACCGTGGCCACCCTCGGCGTATCACGGCTGATCCTGGTGAACAGTTACAAGGTCGAGAAAAGCTTCTGGCAAACGCCTTTCTTGCAGCCCGAGAGCATCCGCGACAACCTGATCCTCGGCCTGGAACAGGCGCGTGACACGGTGCTGCCCGAGGTGATCATCGAGAAACGCTTCAAGCCTTTCGTCGAAGACCGCCTACCCGCCATCGCCGCTGGCACCCTGGGCCTTGTGGGCCACCCCGGCCCTTACCCCGCCTGCCCGCGTGCCGTGGAACAAGCCGTAACCCTGGCCATCGGCCCCGAAGGCGGCTGGATCCCCTACGAAATTGACCTGTTGGGCAAGGCTGGCCTGGCACCGGTGCAGCTGGGTGATCGCATCCTGCGGGTAGAGACTGCCGTCACTGCGCTGCTTTCGCGTATTTTCTGACGTAAACGCCACTTTTTCGCCCATCAAGTTTCCCCCTCCCGGGCCGATGGCCTTGGCAACACAACAATTATTTGTGCTGCCAAGCCGCCGGGGAGTCGTACATGTACCAATGGTTAGCCCAATCGCTGGGCAATGTGAGCGTGAATCGCAAACTGGGGCTGGGTTTCGGCCTGGTGCTGCTGTTGACCCTGGCTATTACCCTGGCCGGCTGGCACGGCATGGACAGCATCATCGACCGTGGCGACAAGCTGGGTAACATCTCGGTCATCCAGCAGTACACCCAGGAACTGCGCATTGCCCGCCAGCATTACGAGCGCCGCAGTGATGACGCGTCGGTGGCCGAGCTGGAAAAAGCCCTGGCCAACCTCGACCGCCAGGTGCAGCTGATGCTCGGGCAGATCGAAAACACCGCCGACCGCCAGCGCCTGGAGCAGCAGCGCGAGGCCGTGCGCATTTACCAGCAGGCATTCAACGAGCTGAAGCAGGCCGGCCAGCGCCGCGAGGCCAGCCGTAGCGTGCTCGGCGACAGCGCTGACAAGGCTGCAGAGCTGATCGGCCGCGTGCAGCGGGGCCTGCTGCAAGGCGGCGATATCAACCAGTACCAGCACGCGGTAGACGTCAGCGCCCTGCTGCAACAAGCGCGTTTCCAGGTGCGTGGCTACACCTACAGCGGCAATGCCGAGTTCCAGCAAACGGGGCTGAAAGCCATCGACCAGGCCCTCGCCGAGCTGCGCGCATTGCCGGCCCAAGTGCCGGCCGAACATGCCGCCGGTCTCGACGATGCCGCCACCGCCATGGGCGGCTACCGCGATGCGGTCACCCAGTTCGGCAATGCCCAGGCCGCCAGCGAGCAGGCCCTGCAGCACATGGCCGAGCAAGGTACGCTGCTGCTACAGACCAGCCAGGCGATGACCACTTCGCAAACCGCCGTGCGTGACGCCGGCGCGACCCAGGCCAAGACCCTGCTCGCCGTGGCCACCGGGCTGGCCCTGGCCCTCGGCCTGCTGGCGGCATGGGCCATTACCCGGCAGATCATCATCCCCCTGCGCCAGACCCTGCGCGCCGCAGAGCGGGTCGCCAGTGGCGACCTGACCCAGAACCTGCAGGTAAACCGCCGTGACGAACTGGGCCAGCTGCAAGCGAGCATGCAGCGCATGACCCAAGGCCTGCGCGAACTGATCGGCGGCATCGGTGACGGTGTCACTCAGATTGCCAGTGCCGCAGAGGAGCTGTCGGCGGTAACCGAGCAGACCAGCGCTGGGGTCAACAACCAGAAGGTCGAAACCGACCAGGTAGCGACCGCCATGAACCAGATGACGGCCACCGTGCACGAGGTAGCCCGTAACGCCGAGCAGGCCTCGGAAGCCGCCCTGATGGCCGACCAGCAAGCCCGCGAAGGCGACCGGGTGGTGGGTGAGGCTGTGGCGCAGATCGAGCGGCTGGCGGGTGAAGTGATCAACTCCAGCGAAGCGATGAACCAGCTCAAGGCCGAGAGCGACAAGATCGGCAGCGTGCTCGACGTGATCAAATCGGTGGCTCAGCAGACCAACCTGCTGGCGCTGAACGCGGCTATCGAAGCTGCCCGCGCCGGCGAGGCCGGGCGTGGCTTTGCCGTGGTGGCCGATGAAGTACGCAGCCTGGCCCAGCGCACCCAGCAGTCGACTGAAGAGATCGAAGAGCTGATTGCCGGCCTGCAAAGCGGCACCCAACGGGTGGCCAGCGTGATGGACAACAGCCGCCAGCTGACCGACAGCAGCGTCGAGCTGACCCGCCGCGCCGGCAGCTCGCTGGAGACCATTACCCGCACCGTGTCGTCGATTCAGGCGATGAACCAGCAGATTGCCACGGCAGCCGAGGAACAGACAGCCGTGGCCGAGGAGATCAACCGTAGCGTGATGAATGTGCGGGATATATCCGACCAGACCTCGGCGGCAAGTGAAGAGACGGCCAGTTCGAGTGTGGAGCTGGCTCGCCTGGGGACCCACCTGCAGGGGTTGGTGGGGCGGTTCAAACTTTGATCTGAGGGATGGATCACCTGCACTGGCCTCTTCGCGGGTAAACCCGCTCCCACAGGTATCGCGCAGGCTTCAAGGGCTGAGCAGTACCTGTAGGAGCGGGTTTACCCGCGAAGAGGCCAGTGCGGGCATAACCTTCCTACACTTCGCAGCGAAATTTCCTACCCGGTTTTCAGGTCAAGTCCTACAGCTCCGCTGCCGATTGGCAGAGGTGAGATGCCAGCAATGCGCTTGCATCCCCTTTCTTGAATGGACGGAGACTCAACATGCTCGGATACCTCAACCGCAAGCTCGGCAACATCAGTGTCGCTGCCAAGCTGGCCCTCGGCTTTGCGGTGGTCCTGCTGCTTACCCTGGCCACCACCCTCAGCGGCTGGCGTGCACTGGATGGTGCCATCGTGCGCTCGCAGCAACTCAGCGAAATAGGCCTGATCAACGACCTGACCAAAGACCTGCGTGCAGAGCGCATCACCTACCGCGTGCTTACCGATGACGCCAGCAAAGCGCGCATCGGCAGTATCCTCGAG
Organism: Pseudomonas sp. TSO6; assembly: GCF_056098905.1. Taxonomy (NCBI): domain Bacteria; kingdom Pseudomonadati; phylum Pseudomonadota; class Gammaproteobacteria; order Pseudomonadales; family Pseudomonadaceae; genus Pseudomonas; species Pseudomonas sp. TSO6. The sequence goes on from NZ_JBLZWV010000069.1 coordinate 198,877, forward strand.
CAACTCGACAGCATGCTGAGCACCTTGCAACAACGCAGCAGCGTCGATGAATCCCGGCAGTTGCTGTCCGAAAAACTGGCGCTGCTGCAGCGCTTGCGCGACGACTTCAACGAGCTGCAACGCGGCGTCACCAACCGCATCGCCCTGCGCGAGGCCATGCAGACACAAGAGCAGAAACTCAACGAGGCGATCGACGAACTGCAGACCCAGGCCTTGCTGCAGATGCCTGCCGACAGCCAGCAAAGTGGTGTACTGGGCCTGATGGACACCTTCAACAGGCACGTCGACGCTGCCAACCAGCAGAGCCTGGTGCCCGCCTACACCTTCTCCCCGGTCGAGGACTTTGCCAAAGTCGGCGACAGCGCCCTGAACGCCGCCGACAGTAGCCTTGGGCAACTGCTGCAAAGCCTTGCACCGCTGGGCTTGCCACGCGCGGTCACGGAGCAGCCAGGCGTCGAGCTGGCCAAGTACCGCACCAGCCTGGACCAGTACCGGCGCGCTGCCGTGCGCGTCGAACAGTTGCAGAACAACATGGAAAACATGGGCAATGAGTTGCGAGCGGTGAGCCTGGAACTTGGCAAGCGCAAGGTTGAGCAACGCGACCACGAAGCACTGGCCGCACGTTCATTGCTGACCAGTGTGGCGCTGCTGGCGCTGGCGGTGGGGGTGCTGGCCGCTTGGCTGATCACTTTGCAGATCACCCAGCCGTTGCGCCAGACCCTGGCGGTGGCCGCACGTATTGCCAAGGGGGATCTGAGCCAGGTGGACACAGTGCAACGCCGCGACGAGATGGGCCAGTTGCAAACCAGCATGCGCGAGATGACCTTGAGCCTGCGTGAACTGATCGGCGGCATCGACCAAGGGGTCGGCCAACTGTCACAGGCCGCTTCGCAGCTGGCAGCCAGCAGCGAAGACACCAAGCTGCGCATCAACCAGCAGCGCGAGGAAACCGACCAGGTGGCCACCGCCATGAACCAGATGAGCGCCACGGTGCAGGAAGTTGCACAGAATGCCGAGCAGGCGTCGATGGCGGCGACCAATGCCGACCAGCAGGCGCAGCTGGGCGATCAAGTGGTCTCCGAGGCCATCAACCGTATCGAGCAACTGGCTGGGCAAATGGACCATTGCCTGGCGGCCATGCAGCACCTGGCAGGTGAAAGTCAGCGCATCGGCAGCATTCTCGATGTGATCAAGTCGGTGTCCGAACAAACCAACCTACTGGCACTGAACGCCGCCATCGAGGCCGCCCGAGCCGGCGAAGCCGGGCGTGGTTTTGCTGTGGTCGCCGATGAAGTCAGAGGGTTAGCGCAGCGCACACAGCAGTCCACCGAAGAGATCGAACAGCTGATCGAAAGCCTGCACAGCGGCACCGACCAGGTCACCAGCCTGCTCGACAACAGCAAGCGCCTGACCGAGCAGAGCGTCGAACTGAGCCGCAAGGCGGGGGATGCCCTGAGCCAGATCACCGATACGGTGTCGAGTATCCAGGGCATGAACCAGCAAATCGCCACGGCCAGCGAGGAGCAGAGCGTGGTGGCCGAGCAAATCAACCGCAGTGTGATCAGTGTGCGCGATGCGTCAGACCAGACCAGTGCAGCCAGTGAGCAGACGGCAGCTTCGAGTGGGGAGCTGGAGCAGCTGGGGCAGCAGCTACGGGGGATGGTGGGGCGGTTCAGCCTTTGAAATTGCCGGGGCCGCGTGGCGGCCCCTTGCGCGCTGCAGGGCTTGCTCAAGTGATAAAGAGCATATTTACGCTCATGGCTAAACTGTTAATTCTGCCAGTTGTGCTGGCGCAGGCGGGGCCTATGATCAATTGCACCCTATTAAAGCGAGCGCCGAAGCCAATGTCCCCAAAAAAATTGTACTTCCGCAATGGGAATACGCTTGCGAACATCAGCGCAGCCGATAGCCAAACCCGCCTACTTAGGGCGATGGGAGTTCCACTGGGTCAATTAAGCTCAGCGCCTGAGAGGGCCCGCCTTCTTGCAACTGATGAAGCACACTCCATTCTAAGTGCGCAGCACACACAAGGTATTCAAGCGTCCCAATACAGTCCCTATGGCCACCGTGCCGTCGAAAACCAAGCGACTGCATTGGGCTATAATGGCGAGCTGTTGGAACCCTTCGATTACTATTTGCTGGGTCATGGCAACCGAGCGTACAGCACTCGCCTGAGGCGCTTTCTATCCCCCGACCGAGCGGGAATTTTTTTAAAAAATAACTTCAATTGTTATGCCTATGCTGCCGGTGACCCGGTTAATTACACAGACCCTTCGGGCAATTCACCAGTATCTATCAAGGGCGCACTTAGGCAGCTCGGCCTCATGAAAGCAAGCAGCCCTCAAAAAACTACTACTTCAACTGGTTTTACAATTACTTTTTCAGATACTTTTGCAGAGTCCGCACGCCAATTTTACGGATTACTCGGACATTTCGACGAGTTACCCAATAATCGAACCAGAACTCTTGCACATAGAGTTAAACAACGTGAAGCTCTGCCCCCACTGGAGAACCAGAAGAAAAATTTATTGAGAAGTAGCAAGGAGCTGCCCGCAGCACATGTCGGTACATCGAGAAGTAGCCAGGACCTGTCCGCAGCACATGTCGGTACACCGCCAAGCGTCGAACCGACAGAAAAATTTGCAAGCGAGAGAGTATTGACTAGCTTTGATGTTGTACAAATTCGGACCTATGACTCGGTCACCTCATACGTGACAAAGCTTTGAGTTTTTCTTCCGCTTTCGCTGGGGCCAATCCATTGTTGAATGGGTGGGGCCGTATCCAGTGGTAATGGCTCATCAGGTACTGGCTGATGCCTCGGTAAGCTTGCTGCCCAGTCAGGTACGCCGTGGTCGGTATCCACTCTGAGTTCAAGCTACGAAATACTCGCTCCATCGGCGCGTTATCCCAGCAGCTGCCTCGGCGGCTCATGCTCTGGCGCATGCGGTAGCGCCACAGTCTCTGGCGGAACTGACGGCTGCCATATTGCGACCCCTGGTCGGAGTGGAACAGTAGCCCTAGAGGCTTAGCGTTGTTCGTAAGCCACGTCCAGCGCTTTGACCACGAGGTCGGCGTCCGGCTTTTCTGATAAGGCCCAGCCCACTGCGCTGTACGCCGCCATCGAGGCCGCCCGAGCCGGCGAAGCCGGGCGTGGTTTTGCTGTGGTCGCCGATGAAGTCAGAGGGTTGGCGCAGCGCACACAGCAGTCCACCGAAGAGATCGAACAGCTGATCGAAAGCCTGCACAGCGGCACCGAGCAGGTCACCAGCCTGCTCGACAACAGCAAGCGCCTGACCGAGCAGAGCGTCGAACTAAGCCGCAAGGCCGGGGATGCCTTGAGCCAGATCACCGATACGGTGTCGAGTATCCAGGGCATGAACCAGCAAATCGCCACGGCCAGCGAGGAACAAAGCGTGGTGGCCGAGCAGATCAACCGAAGCGTGATCAATGTGCGGGATCTGTCGGATCAGACCAGTGCGGCCAGCGAACAGACGGCGGCCTCGAGCGGGGAGCTAGAGCAGTTGGGGCAGCAATTGCGGGGGATGGTTGGGCGGTTCAGCATTTGAGATTACCGGGGCTGCTTTGCAGCCCCTCGACCATTCAATCTAAGCTTGGGCATAAAGAATTACCAGAGCGCACAAACCTGGCATTTTTGCCAGTTGTCGGGGCTACCTGGCTGCCCGCATCCTTGAGGCCATGACTCAATAGGGATGCTTCTCATGAGTGATCGTCAGTTACGATTTTATCAGCATGATCGGCTCGCATCTATTGGAGTGCCCGGTAGCTCAGTAAGAGTGATGAACGCGGCCAGCACTCCGGTCTGTCAGCTAGGGGGGCCACCCTTTACCGAGAACAAGCTGCTTGCTGTCGACAGAGCAACGTCCGTATTGGCTTCGATCCAGAGTTCTGCCATCAACAGCGTGGCTTACTGTGCTTACGGAAATAACGGCACTGGGCCTTTACCTGTATCACTGGGCTTCAACGGAGAGCATCGGGAAGCTTTCGGTGTGTACTTGTTAGGCCGCGGAGAACGTGGATACAGCCCCAGTCTTAAGCGATTCATTTCTGCCGATCGTACCAGCATATTCTTGGCCGGCAACCTTAATGCATATGCTTACACAGCGGGCGACCCGATTAACTATAATGATCCTTCAGGGAATATCCGTGGACCTATAGCGCGCTACAGGGATTGGAAAGCTGGAAAAGAGCTAGTCAAAGCCTCAGAAAATTTAAAACATCAGATAGACAGCACTTCCTATTTGAAGTTTAACGTCGTCCAAGAAGGTAAAAATAATGCTCATAGGAAGAGAGAGATCCTTGCGATCGATACCGAGCTTAAAGAAATTGATGCTAAAATTTTAGCGCTCATCGACGACATGCGCACAATGGACGGCACAGTCACATACGAAAAAAGCAAAGACGGCCTCAAGGCAAGTTACTTATACAAAAATTACGCCGACAAAGCGTCCGAATCGAAGAAACTTGAAGCCAATCGTATCCAATTGGTCACAGAGCGCCAAAAACTAGAAAAAATACAGTCGCAAGTTGAGGCGGCAGAGTGGCGACTTAAACAAAACGAAATAGCAATTCAGGCAGCGCGCGACCGTCTAGAGTATCTAAAAAAGAAATATCCTCATGTAGCTATGAAAGCAATTAGAACAACCCTTTAACTCCCCTACCGCGCAATTATTCATTTTCAAGTTGCTTTCCAAAACAACGAATGGGTGATGTAGCCAACCCGCAGGAAGCGAGCATGGGGGTTGGCTACGCCCTACCGCCCACTAGGTTTCACAATACCTGGCGCAGAAACGCCTGCGCACGCGGGTCCTTCGGCGCATCGAAGAATGCCTCTGGGGCGGCATCCTCCAGCAGCTTGCCGTGATCGAAGAACAGCACCCGGTCCGCCACTTCGCGGGCAAAGCCCATTTCATGGGTGACGCAGACCATGGTCATGCCTTCCTGGGCCAGGGTCTTCATCACGTCCAGCACTTCGCCGACCATTTCCGGGTCCAGCGCCGAGGTCGGCTCGTCGAACAGCATCACTTTCGGGTCCATCGCCAGGGCACGGGCAATCGCCACGCGCTGTTGCTGGCCGCCCGACAAGCGCGACGGGTATTCGTTGGCCTTCTGCGAAATACCCACCTTCTCCAGCAACGCCCGGGCCTTGGCTTCACGCTCGGCCTTGTTGCGCTTGCGCACCACCTTCTGCGCCAAGCACAGGTTTTCCAGCACGGTCATGTGCGGGAACAGGTTGAAGTGCTGGAACACCATGCCGACTTCGCGGCGGTAGGCGTTGATGTCGGTCTTCGGGTCGGCCAGTTGCAGGCCGTCGATGGCCACATGGCCTTGGTCGAAATGCTCCAGGCCGTTGAGGCAGCGCAGGAAGGTGGACTTGCCCGAACCCGATGGGCCGAGCACTACCACCACTTCGCCTTTGGCGACCTGGGTGGTGACGTTGTCCACAGCCCGTACCACTTGGCCACGGGTGTCGAAGACTTTCAGCAGGTCACGGACTTCAATCACTTTGCGCAAGCCTCCGCTCGAGCCGGCTGGCCAGGTGCGACAGCGGCAGGTTGATCAGCAGGTACAGACCTGCCACGCAGAACCAGATCTCGAAGGTCGAGAACGAGGTGGTGATGGCCTCGCGGCCGCTCTTGGTCAGTTCGGTGATGGCGATCACCGAAACCAGCGAGGTGTCCTTGACCAGGCTGATGAACTGGCCAGCCAACGGCGGCAGCACGCGCTTGAAAGCCTGCGGCAGGATCACGTGGCGCATCGACTGGCCGGCGTTCAGGCCCAGCGAGCGCGCGGCTTCGTTCTGGCCCTTGGTGATGGACTGCACGCCAGCACGGACGATTTCTGCCACGTAGGCGCCCGTGAACAGTGCCAGCGCCGCCACCCCGGCGAACTCGCGGGACAGGTTGAGCACGGTGCCGATGAAGAAGTAGAAAATGAAGATCTGCACCAGCAGTGGCGTGCCGCGCACCAGTTCGACATAAACGGTCGAGAGGTCACGCAGGGTCGGGTTGCTGGACAACCGGCACAAGCCCGCGAACAAGCCGATGACCAGGCCCAGCGCGCCGGACACCACCGACAGCCACAACGTTGTCCACAGGCCCCAGGCCAGCGGGCCGGCTGCCCAATGGCGGGTGACGCCAATCTGGTCGCCTTCGGCCACATCGTCGCCGCGGCTCAGTTGCAGGCTGTCCTTGGCCACTTCAAGCACCTGCTCGTCACCTTGCTCGTCCTTCAGCGTGACGCGGGCGTTATCGCCGGCAATGACGATCTCCTGCACGGTGCCATAACCGGCAGCGCGCTGAACGTCTTCGGCCTTGTAGGCAAAGTACTGCGGTACGCGGTTCCAGCGCCACTCGTAGGACATCATCGAGGTGGCCATGTACAGGCTGATCGCCAGGCCGACCAGCACCAGGGCGGTCAGCCCGTGCCAGGGCCACTGGGCTTTCTTGTGTTTGATCACGTGGGGTACTTCCGTAAATGCGAACGCGCAGGGTTTGCCTGCGCGTCGGGGTCAAAGCCGGGCTTGTGGCCTGGGCCTTATTCCATGTCCTTCAGCCAGTCCTTGTTCTTGAACCACTTGTCGTGAATACGATCATAGGTCCCGTCATGCTTGATCTGGTGCAGGAAGTTGTTGATGAAGTTGATGCTGTCGTAGTCGCCTTTCTTCAAGCCGAAAGCCAGCGGCTCGTAGGTGAAGGGCTCTTCGAGGAACAGCAGCTTGCCGGCACCGGCTTTCTCCACGGCTACCACGTTGTATGGGGCGTCGTAGACGAAGGCATCAGCCTTGCCGTTGACCACGTCCATCACCGCTTCCTGTTCGTTGTCGTAGCCGTGGTACTTGGCTTTGCCGATCAACTTCTTGGAGACCATTTCACCGGTGGTGCCCAGCTTGGAGGTCAGGCGGTACTTCTCGTTGTTCAGGTCTTTGTACGACTTGATCTCGCCCGCCAGTTCCTTGCGGATCAGCAGGGTCTGGCCAACGACGATGAAGGGTTCGCTGAAGTTCAGGCGCAGGTTGCGTTCCTGGGTCAGGGTCATGCCGCTGCCGATCATGTCGAACTTGTCGGTCAGCAGGGCCGGGATGATGCCGTCATAAGCCGTGGAGACCGCTTCGAACTTGACGCCCATGGACTTGGCCATGGCCTTGAGAATGTCGACTTCAAAGCCGATGATCTCGCCACGCTTGTTGGTCATCTGGAACGGCATGTAGGTCGGGTCCATGCCCACCTTGAGGGTGCCGCGCTTGACCGCGTCATCGATGGCGCCTGCCTGGGCCGCAGTTACAGCGACCAGGGCGGTTACACCGACCAGCAGTCGCGAAAGGTATTGCTTGATCATCACCAAGTCCCCTAGCAAGAAAAGTAGCGAATCTTATTGTGTTGGCACGGCCGTACCGGCCGAGGCGTCGTATCGGAATGGGATGCTAACGCATGGCGGCTCGGGGACCTAGCGCCGGGGGGGACTTTGTTGGCCAAAATCCGATTAGGCAGGAATATTGGGGAGCCTTCATCGCCGGCAAGCCAGCTCCCACAGGATTCACACAGGCCAGAGGCTTGCGCAATACCTGTGGGAGCTGGCTTGCCGGCGAATGGGCCGCAAAGCGGCCCCAGGCCGATCAGGCGCCGACGAGTGCCGGTTGACCTTCATTTTCCGGGTGCAGCGGCAACAGCGGCGAGTGCGGGTCGTTCTTGATAGAAGCGCGCCACACGTCGATCCACGCCGCGTTGTGCTCTGCCCACACCTGCTCGTGCAGGCGGGCCAGCGCCACCGGGTCGCTGAGCAGGGCCAGGCGGGTGTTGAGGTCCAGCCCTTGGGGCCCGACTTCCATGGCCTTGGCCACGCGCTCGGCACGCAGCGCTTCAATCGGCGCCGCCTGGCCATGACGGGCAGTGGCCATGGCGCAGGCCAGGGCGTTCTGCCGTGGGTCGACCACGGCCCGCACGAAGCCGTCATGCAGCGCATGCCAGCGGTTTTCGTGGGTGTACTGGTCGGTAGCCAGCAGCTCTTGCGGAGTGGCGTATTCCTCAGGGATGAGGAACAGCTTCTCGTCCTTGGCGGCCAGGCCCAGGCGGGTGCGGCTGGAGATCACCGAAACCGGGATCGACAGCATCAGCGAGCCAACGATTGGCGCCAGCCACCATAGGAAGGCCGGGTTCAGCCAGGCCACCAACCCAGCCCAGGCAATGCCCAGCAAGGTTTGCGGGCCATGGCGACGCATAGCCTCGCCCCACGGCGTGGAGTCGTCGTCACGCTGCGGCGAGTTCCAGGTCGCAGCCCAGCCGAGGAACGCGGCCAGCACGAAGCGGGTGTGGAAGATCATGCGCACCGGTGCCAGCAGCATGGAGAACAGCATCTCCATCAGCATCGACAGGGTGACCTTGACCCGTCCGCCAAACTCGACAGCGCCCTTGGCCCAGATCAGGATGATGCTCAGCAGCTTGGGCAGGAACAGCAACACGATGGTGGTGGAGAACAGCGCCACGGCCTTCTCCGGGTGCCACTGCGGCCATAGCGGGTAGAGCTGGTACGGTTCGATGAAGTACTGCGGCTCCATCAGGGTGTTGGTCGCCAGCAACGCGGTCGACAGCACCAGGAACAGGAACCACAGCGGCGCCGACAGGTACGACATCACCCCGGTAAGGAACACCGCACGGTGTACCGGGTGCATGCCCTTGACCAGGAACAGGCGGAAGTTCATCAGGTTGCCGTGGCACCAGCGGCGGTCGCGCTTGAGCTCGTCGAGCAGGTTGGGCGGCAGCTCTTCGTAGCTGCCCGGCAAGTCGTAGGCGATCCACACGCCCCAGCCGGCACGGCGCATAAGCGCGGCTTCGACGAAGTCGTGGGAAAGGATTGCACCGGCGAACGCGCCCTTGCCCGGCAACGGCGCCAAGGCGCAGTGCTCGATGAACGGCTTCATGCGGATGATCGCGTTGTGGCCCCAATAGTGCGACTCGCCCAGCTGCCAGAAGTGCAGGCCAGCGGTGAACAGTGGGCCGTACACGCGGGTGGCAAACTGCTGCATGCGTGCATAGAGGGTGTCCATGCCCGAAGCTTTCGGCCCGGTCTGGATGATGCCGGCGTCCGGGTTGGCCTCCATCAGGCGCACCAGGCTGCTCAGGCACTCGCCGCTCATGACGCTGTCGGCGTCGAGCACGACCATGTACTTGTACTCGCCACCCCAGCGACGGCAGAAATCGTCGAGGTTGCCGCTCTTGCGCTTCACCCGGCGCCGACGGCGGCGGTAGAAGATGCGCCCGAAGCCTTTGGTTTCACGGCACACGTCCAGCCAGGCTTGTTGTTCGGCCACGGCAATGTCGGTGTCGTTGGTGTCGCTGAGCACGAAGAAGTCGAAACGGTCGAGGTTGCCGCTGGCGGCCACCGACTCGAACGTTGCGCGCAGGCCGGCAAACACGCGCGGCACGTCTTCGTTGCAGATCGGCATCACCAGCGCGGTACGCGCCTCGGGTGCAATTGGCTCGTTGCCGGCGCTGCTGCCCGAAATCTTGTATTTGTCGCGACCGGTGAGCAGCTCGAGGAAGCCCATCAGTGCGGTCCAGAAGCCCGCCGACACCCAGCAGAACAGGATGCCGAAGAGGACCAGGATGGAGGTTTGCAAGGCATACGGCCACACCTGCACCACGGTATCCCACAGCGGCTGGCTGAGGACTTCGTCAAGGTCGACGAACGACCAGCCCTGGTACGGCAGGATGCCTTTCATATACCAACCGGCGACGATGGTCTGGCCGATCATCAGGGTCAGCAGGATATAACGGCGGATCGAGCCAACCGTGCGCCAGCGTGCCGGCGGCAGCTCGCGCTTGGGTGGCTGCGGCGCGTTGGGGCGGCCGGTCATGCGCCTCCACATGCGGATCAGCACGTTGGTGCGCCAAGGCTCAGGCACAACTTTGGTGCGCTTGATCGGTGGGGCGATCTTCAGGCAAAGGCGGCCGCTGCCGTCGACGCCGAGCATTTCGGCGTCTTCCAGTTCGGCAGCGCTGCCCACGGTGAGGCGCGGGCCAACCGAGGCCTGCACGGCCTCGGTGGGGCTGGCGGCCGGGTCGGCCGCCAGGCGTTGGTGCAGCTCACTGAACGACGTGCAACTGGCGAGTTCCGCCCGTTGCTCGTCACTCAGTGGCAGGTGAGCCAGGTACTCGCCAAGCGATACTGGCCTTGCGTTTGAGTTACTCATCGGCAGGCAACTGATAGCTCCAGGTCTCGGTCAGCACCTTCTCGGTGGTGGCCGGGGTCCCGTTGGTGGGCGCCGCATCGGCGGCAGGTTGTTCAGCCTTGGCAGGTTGCTCGGCCTTGACGGCTTTCTCGGCCTTGGCATGCTTGGCTGCGGCCTTGTCCTGCTTGGCGTCCTGGGCAGGTTTGGCGGGCTCGACCGGCACATCACGCACCAGCGCGGCACGCATTCCGGTGGATTTGTTGGCTTCCTTGACCTTCAGGCGCAGGGTCAGGCGCCAGCCCTTGGTCTCAGGGTTATAGCGCAGATTGTTCTCGACCACCTCGGCGTTGTCGTCAACGCTGATCTGGCTGCGCACTGCGGCGTCTTCCGGCAATGCGGCCAGGGCCGGGCCGGCGAAGTCGACCAGGAAGGCCACACTGCCGTCTGGCTGGCGGATCAGGTTGGACTGCTTGACGTCACCGGTGGAGCGCAGGGTCTGCTTGACCGAGCCCAGCTCAGGCGCCTGGAACTTCGCCTCGTCGATGGTCCAGTGCAGGCGGTAGGCGTACTCGATCGGCTTGCCTGCCTCCGGCAGTTTCTCCGGGCTCCAGAAGGCCACGATGTTGTCGTTGGTCTCGTCCGCAGTCGGGATTTCGACCAGGTCGACGGTGCCCTTGCCCCAGTCACCCTTCGGCTCGATCCAGGCGCTTGGGCGCTTCTGGTAGTTGTCGTCGAGGTCTTCATAATCGCTGAAGGCACGCTGGCGCTGCATCAGGCCGAAACCACGCGGGTTCTCGACGCTGAAGTTGCTCACGGCCAGGTGTTTCGGGTTGTTCAGCGGGCGCCACAGCCACTCGCCATTGCCGGCGTGGATCGACAGGCCTTCGGAGTCGTGCAGGGCCGGACGGTAGTTGAGGACCTTGGACGGCTGGTTGGGGCCGAAGAGGAACATGCTGGTCAGCGGGGCAATGCCCAGGCGGCTGACCTGGTCACGCAGGAACACGCGTGACTGCACGTCGACCACGGTGTCGTTGCCCGGGCGCAGGGTCAGCTTGTAGGCGCCGGTGGAGCGCGGCGAATCCAGCAGGGCGTAGATCACCAGGTGCTTGTCGGCCGGCTTGGGCTTCTCGACCCAGAACTCGGTGAAGCGCGGGAATTCCTCGCCCGACGGCAGCGCAGTGTCAATGGCCAGGCCACGGGCCGACAGGCCATACACATGGCCCTTGCCGACCACGCGGAAGTAGCTGGCGCCCAGCAAGGTCATGATCTCGTCTTGCTTGTCAGCCTTGTTGATCGGGTACAGCACGCGGAAACCGGCATAACCCAGGTTCTTGGTGGTTTCCGGGTCGTGTGGCACGTCACCGAACTCGAAGCGGCTCGGGTCGTACTTGATTTCCTCGACCTTGGAAGCGGTGACCTCGTTGATTTTCACCGGGGTGTCGAAGTGCATGCCCTGGTGGTAGAACGACAGCTTGAACGGGGTCTTGTCCTTGGCCCACTCGGCCTTTTCCTGCAGGAAATGAATTTTCTGATAGTCCGCGAACTTCATGTCGCGGAATACTGCCGGCAGGTTGCTTTTTGGTGCGTCGTACTTCTGGCCGGCCAGATCCTTTGCCTTGGCTGCAACATCGTCAAGATTGAATGCCCACAGCTGGCCCGCGCTCATCAGGCCGACCACTGCCACACTGGCCATCAGGGCCTTGCGTAGCCGGATGCCGGGGATTCTTGATGCTTTTTGGGGACTAACAATCACGAGCAACCCTCGCCGAAAACAGATCATGAAACCAACGGCCAGCGACTAATGCCGGGTTGGCGAGCACTGTTCGGACCCCGTGAGGGCGTAATGATTCCCCAAACGGATCCAGACAATGCTCGAGTCAGAGTGAAACGAACCTGCGAACGCAGGTCCATGCAGCGCGCGATTATCCAGCAGGTCGCGTGACAACGCATCAGGCTGGAACAACTATTTATCGTACAAAACCCCTTGTTTTCCTGTAAACAAAGGGTTTTTTGACCTCATATTTGTAACATAAATGTTACGGGGCCATCATTGACCAGATGCACCTGCATGTCTGCCCCGAATTGCCCGCTCGCCACGTCGGCATGCTGGCGCTTCGCTTGCTGCAAAAGATAGTCGAACAATTCAGCCCCGAGGGCCGGCGGCGCTGCCGTCGAGAAGCTCGGGCGCATGCCGTTGCGGGTGTCCGCCGCCAAGGTGAACTGCGACACCAGCAACAAACCACCCCCGACATCCTTGAGCGACAGGTTCATCTTGCCTTGCTCATCGCTGAATACACGGTAGTTCAGCAGCTTGTGCAACAGTTTATCGGCCTGCTCGCGGGAATCTTCAGGCTCGACGGCCACCAGCACCAGCAAACCCTGGTCGATGGCGCCAACCACCTGCCCCGCCACTTCAACCCGCGCACCGCGCACGCGCTGCAGCAAACCCCTCATGCTTCTTCCAGGGGCAGGTCGAGCAGGCGCCGGGCCATCTGCTCGGCTGCCCGCACCAGGGCATCGGTGATGCCCGGCTCGGACGCGGCGTGGCCGGCGTCGCGGATCACCTTCAGTTCGCTGTTCGGCCAGGCCTGGTGCAGGGCCCAGGCGTTGTCCAGCGGACAGATCACGTCATAGCGACCGTGCACGATCACCGCTGGCAGGTGGGCGATCTTCGGCAGGTCGCGGATCAGCTGGCCCGGTTCGAGGAAGGCGTTGTTCATGAAATAGTGGCATTCGATACGGGCGATCGACAGCGCACGCTGCGGCTCGGAGAAGCGGTCGACCACCAGCGGGTTCGGGCGCAAGGTGGCAGTACGGCCCTCCCAGGTAGACCACGCCTTGGCGGCGTGCATCTGGGCAATCTGATCGTTACCGGTGAGGCGCTTGTGGAAGGCCTTGACCAGGTCGCCGCGTTCTTCCGGCGGAATCGGCGCGATGTAGTCCTGCCAGTAGTCGGGGAACAGGCGGCTGGCGCCCTCCTGGTAGAACCACTCGATCTCCTGCGGCCGGCACAGGAAGATGCCGCGCAGGATCAGCCCATGCACACGCTCGGGGTGGGTCTGGGCGTAGGCCAGGGCCAGGGTCGAGCCCCACGAGCCGCCGAACAGCACCCATTTGTCGATGCCCAGGTGCTCGCGGATACGCTCCAGGTCCTCGACCAGGTGCCAGGTTGTGTTGTTCTCCAGGCTCGCATGGGGCGTGGAGCGGCCACAGCCGCGCTGGTCGAAGGTGATGATGCGGTACAGGTTGGGGTCAAAGTAGCAACGGCTCTGGGCATCGCAGCCAGCACCCGGGCCACCGTGGATGAATACCACGGGCAGACCTTCCGGCGAGCCGCTTTCATCGACATACAGCACATGCGGCGCTTCCACGGCCAGATCGTGCCGGGCGTAGGGTTTGATCTGCGGGTAGAGGGTCTGCATTGCGCACTCCGTGTGAGGATATTGACTGCCGTTGGGCATCATAAACCTGAATTGCGCTTTGAGCACCGCCTCTTCCACTCAACGCTGGTATCGTTCTGCCCCCCAAGCCAGCAGCGCTTGCAAAAGCTGCTTCAGAACCACCTGCGTCGGTTGCGCCAGGTCTTCCCGGTAGGTAAACGGCTCGGTTTCCTCCATGTACGTGCTTTGCGCCAACTCCAGCTGCACCGCATGGATATGCTTCGCGGGGTCACCATAGTGCCGGGTGATGTGTCCGCCTTTGAACCGACCATTCAATACATGACTGTAACCTGTCGCTTCGGCGCACACGCCCTGCAACCGCTCGGCCAGCACCGGATCGCAGCTGGCGCCATTGAAGGTACCCAGGTTGAAGTCCGGCAACTTGCCATCGAACAGGTGCGGGATGTGCGAGCGGATCGAGTGGGCATCCCACAACAGGGCATAGCCAAACTGCTCACGCAACCGGTCCAGTTCGCGACGAAGGGTACCGTGATACGGGCGCCAGATCTGTTCCAGGTAGCGTTTGCGTTCTTCGCCAGACGGCGCCAACCCCTGCTTGAACAGCGGCTCGCCCTCGAACAACGTGGCCGGGTACAGGCCAGTGGTGGCGCCTGCGTACAACGGCTTGTCGTCATCCGGGCGGTTCAGGTCGATGACGAAGCGCGAGTACTCTGCGGCTACCACGCTGGCGCCCAGGTCGCGGGCGAAGTCGTACAACTGCGGGATGTGCCAGTCGGTGTCCGGCAAGCTGCGCGCCTCCTCGACCAGGCCATCACGCACGGCGTCGCTCAGGCGCAGGCCGGCGTGCGGCATGCTGATCAGCAGCGGCAGGCGGCCTTGGTGAAAACTCAGAACCTTGTCCATCGTGCCTCGCTCAGTTGGAGATTTCGTGGCCCTTGCGCACCACGCGCTTGGGCAGGTCGCCACCCAGCCAGTAGGCCAGGTCGGCGGGGCGTTCGATTTGCCAGGCGACGAAGTCGGCTACCTTGCCCACTTCCAGCGAGCCGTGGCTGTCGCCCAGGCCCAACGCCGTGGCGGCATGCACGGTGACGCCGGCCAAGGCTTCTTCCGGCGTCATGCGGAAACACGTGCAGCCCATGTTCAACATCAGCCGCAGCGACAGCCCTGGCGAGGTGCCGGGGTTGAGGTCGCTGGCCAGGGCAATCTTCACCCCGTGGCGGCGCAATGCATCCATCGGTGGCAGCTGGGTTTCACGCAAGAAATAGAAGGCGCCCGGCAGCAGCACGGCGACCGTGCCGGCTGCGGCCATGGCAATGGCGTCTTCCTCGGTCATGAACTCAAGGTGGTCGGCCGACAGCGCCTGGTAGCGGGCCGCCAGGCTCGAGCCATGCAGCGACGACAGCTGTTCGGCGTGCAGCTTGACCGGCAGGCCCAGCTCACGCGCCTTGATGAACAGCCGCTCGACCTGGGCCGGGGAGAACGCCAGGTGTTCACAGAACGCATCGACCGCATCCACCAGGCCTTCGGCGGCCAGGGCCGGCAGCATCTCGTCACAGATGTGCGCGATGTAGTCGTCGGCCCGGCCGGCGTACTCCGGCGGCAGGGCGTGCGCGGCCAGGCAGGTGGCGCGCACCGCCAGCGGCAGCTCGTCGGCAAGGCGCCGGGCCACGCGCAGCATCTTGCGCTCGTTGGCCAGGTCCAGGCCGTAACCGGACTTGATCTCGAGGGTGGTCACACCATCGCGCATCAGCGCCTGCACCCGCTGGCGGGCACTGGCGAACAGCTCGTCCTCGCTGGCCGCGCGGGTGGCCCGCACGGTGCTGGCGATACCGCCGCCCTGGGCGGCGATTTCGGCGTAGCTGACGCCTTGCAGGCGCTGCTCGAACTCGCCACTGCGGTTGCCACCGAACACGGCGTGGGTGTGGCAATCGATCAGCCCGGGGGTGACCCAGGCGCCGCCCAGGTCCACCGTGCGGTCAGCGTCGACCGGCGCCAGCTCGGCGCGTGGGCCGATCCATTCGATCAGCCCGGCGCTGGTGACGATGGCCGCGTCTTCGATGGCCGAGTAACGGCCCTCGGCCATGGTTGCCACATGGCAATGCTGCCAGACGGTTCTCATGCACAATCTCCTTTGCTAGCGGTGCAGCTCGACAGGCTCTGCTACGGGCTGGCCCTGCCCTGCGCGCGGCTTGCACCACAGCAGGTAGGACGCCACCAGGAACACCACCCATATCACGCCGACGATCAATGCCGCCTGGGTATCCGGGAAGTAACCGAGCACGCCAAAGATGAAGACCATGAACGCAATGGCCATAGCCGGGCCGTATGGCCAGAACGGTACCGGGAACTTGAGCTGGGCCACTTCTTCACGGCTCATGCTGCGGCGCATGGCCACTTGGGTGAGCAGGATCATCAACCACACCCACACGGTGGCGAAGGTGGCGATCGAAGCGATCAGCAGGAACACGTTCTCAGGGATCAGGTAGTTGAGCAGCACGCCAATCAGCAGCGCGGCGCCCATCACCACCACGGTCATCCATGGCACACCGTGTTTCGACAGATTGCCGAAACTGCGTGGCGCATGGCCTTGATGGGCCAGGCCATACATCATGCGGCCAGCACCGAAGATGTCACTGTTGATGGCCGAGATCGCAGCGGAAATCACCACCACGTTCAGCACTGCGGCGGCAGAGCCAATCCCCAGGTTGCTGAAAATCTGCACGAACGGGCTACCTTCGCTGCCGATCTGCGGCCACGGGTACAGGCACATCAGCACGAACAGGGTGAGCACATAGAACAGCAGGATGCGCAGGGGCACGGCGTTGATTGCCTTGGGGATGACCCGCTGCGGGTCCTTGGCTTCACCGGCAGTCACGCCAATGATCTCGATACCGCCGAAGGCGAACATCACCACGGCAAAGGAGGCGATCAGCCCGCCCACGCCATTGGGCATGAAGCCGCCATGGTCGAACAGGTTGCTCAGCCCTACGGCATGCCCGGTACCCACCTGGCTGAAGCCGAAGGCCATGATGCCGAGGCCGGCCAGGATCATCGCGACAATGGCGCCAACCTTGAGCAGCGACAGCCAGAACTCCATCTCGCCGAACACCTTGACGTTGCACAGGTTGAGGCCGCCGATCAGGAAGACGATGCCCAGCACCCAGATCCAGCGGGCCACTTCCGGGAACCAGAAGCCCATGTAGATACCGAAGGCGGTGACGTCGGCGATAGCGACAATGACCATCTCGAAGGCGTAGGTCCAGCCGAGGATGAAGCCGGCCATGGGGCCGAGGTAGGTACTGGCGTAGTGGCCGAAGGAGCCGGCCACCGGGTTGTGCACGGCCATTTCGCCGAGTGCGCGCATGACCATGAACACAGCGGCGCCGCCGATCAGGTAAGCCAGCAGCACGGCCGGGCCTGCCATCTGGATGGCTGAGGCGGAGCCGTAGAACAGCCCGGTTCCGATGGCGGAACCGAGGGCCATGAAACGGATGTGGCGGGCATTTAGCCCGCGCTTGAGACCTTGAGCTTGTTGCATGTCACGTCCTTAAATTGTTTTTGTGGTCGTGAGATCAGGGGGCTGGCATGCAGCCCTTTCGCAGCACAAGGCTGCTCCTACAAGGGAGCGCGTCGCTTTTGCAGGAGCAGCCTTGTGCTGCGAATGGGCCGCACAGCGGCCCCAGGGGGCATTACAGGCTTGGCAGCACACCTGCCGGCAGCAAACCGGTCAAACTACCCTTGGCCAACAGTTCCACAGCCTTTTCGATGTCCGGCGCGAAGAAACGGTCACGGTCGTAGTGCGCCACTTCGCTGCGCAGCGCCTGGCGTGCTTTCTCCAGCTTGGCCGAAGTCTTCAGGCCTTTGCGCAGGTCCAGGCCCTGGCATGCGCCCAGCCATTCGATGGCCAGCACGCCACGGGTGTTTTCGGCCATTTCCCACAGGCGCTTGCCGGCAGCCGGGGCCATCGATACGTGGTCTTCCTGGTTGGCCGAGGTCGGCAGGCTGTCGACGCTGTGCGGGTGCGACAGGGCCTTGTTCTCGCTGGCCAGGGCGGCAGCGGTGACCTGGGCGATCATGAAGCCGGAGTTGACCCCACCGTTTTCCACCAGGAACGGCGGCAGCTGGGACATGTGCTTGTCCATCATCAGCGAGATGCGGCGCTCGCTGAGCGAACCGATTTCGGCGATGGCCAGGGCCAGGTTGTCGGCGGCCATGGCCACCGGTTCTGCGTGGAAGTTGCCACCGGAAATCACGTCACCCTCGGCAGCGAACACCAGCGGGTTGTCCGACACGGCGTTGGCTTCGATGCCCAGCACCTCGGCAGCCTGACGCAGCTGGGTCAGGCACGCGCCCATGACCTGCGGCTGGCAGCGCAGCGAGTACGGGTCCTGGACCTTGTCGCAGTTCTTGTGCGACAGCGACACTTCGCTGGAATCGCCCAGCAGGTCGCGGAAACACGCGGCAGTGTCGATCTGGCCGCGCTGGCCACGCGCTTCGTGAATACGCGCATCGAACGGCGAACGCGAGCCCAGTACGGCTTCGACGCTCAGGCCGCCGCAGGCGATAGCCGCAGCGTACAAGTCTTCGGCATAGAACAGTCCACGCAGGGCATAGGCGGTGGACGCCTGGGTGCCGTTGAGCAGGGCCAGGCCCTCTTTGGCAGCCAGGGTCAGCGGTTCGAGGCCGGCAACCGCCAGGGCTTCGGTGGCCGACAGCCACTGGCCCTTGTAGCGGGCTTTGCCTTCGCCCAGCAGCACCAGCGACATGTGCGCCAGCGGCGCCAGGTCGCCGGAAGCACCCACCGAGCCTTTCAGCGGGATGTGCGGGTAGACTTCGGCGTTGACCAGGGCGATCAGCGCGTCGATGACTTTGCGGCGAATGCCGGAGAAGCCGCGGCTGAGGCTGTTGATTTTCAGCACCATGATCAACCGCACCAGGTCGTCATCCAGCGGCGCGCCAATGCCAGCGGCGTGGGACAGCACCAGCGAGCGCTGCAGGTTTTCCAGGTCGTGGCTGGCGATGCGGGTCGAAGCCAGCAGCCCGAAACCGGTGTTGATGCCGTAGGCAGTGCGGTCTTCGGCAATGATCTGCTCGACACAGGCGACGCTGGCGTCGATGGCCGGCGCGGCGCTGGCATCCAGTTGCAGGCGCACGGGCGCGGCATGGATCGCGCGCAGCTGGGCCAGGGTCAGGGTGCCGGGCTTGAGGGTGAGTTCGGTCACGTTACTACTCCAAATCGCGTGGAGCCGCAGGCCCGTTCGTGGGTGCCTGCGCGCTCCTTCTTGTTGTTCAGTATCACCCCTGGCGGGGTGCGATCCAAAGCGTGGCAATCAGCCAGTGATCATCGGCAGGTCCAGGCCCTGCTCCTTGGCGCAGTCGATGGCGATGTCATAACCGGCATCGGCGTGGCGCATGACGCCAGTCCCTGGGTCGTTGGTCAGTACACGGGCGATGCGCTCGGCGGCTTCATCGGTGCCGTCGCAGACGATGACCATGCCCGAGTGCTGAGAGAAGCCCATGCCCACGCCACCACCATGGTGCAGCGACACCCAGGTAGCGCCGCCTGCGGTGTTCAGCAGGGCGTTGAGCAGCGGCCAGTCGGACACAGCGTCCGAGCCATCACGCATGGCTTCGGTTTCGCGGTTGGGGCTGGAGACCGAACCCGAGTCCAGGTGGTCACGGCCGATCACCACCGGTGCCGACAGCTCGCCGCTGCGGACCATTTCGTTGAAGGCCAGGCCCAGCTTGGCGCGCAGGCCCAGGCCAACCCAGCAGATACGTGCCGGCAGGCCCTGGAAGCTGATGCGCTCGCGGGCCATGTCCAGCCAGCGGTGCAGGTGGGCGTCGTCGGGGATCAGTTCCTTGACCTTGGCGTCGGTCTTGTAGATGTCCTCGGCCTCGCCAGACAGCGCCGCCCAGCGGAACGGGCCTACGCCGCGGCAGAACAGCGGACGGATATAGGCAGGGACGAAGCCCGGGAAGTCGAAGGCACTGGCCACGCCCTCTTCCTTGGCCATCTGGCGGATGTTGTTGCCATAGTCGAAGGTCGGGACGCCCTGCTTCTGGAAGTCCAGCATGGCCTGCACGTGCACGGCCATCGACTGCTTGGCGGCCTTGACCACTGCAGCCGGTTCGGTCTGCGCGCGGTCGCGGTACTGCTCCCAGGTCCAGCCGGCAGGCAGGTAGCCGTTGAGCGGGTCGTGGGCGCTGGTCTGGTCGGTGACCATGTCCGGGCGCACGCCACGCTTGACCAGCTCTGGCAGGATTTCGGCAGCGTTGCCGTGCAGGGCGATGGAGATGGCCTTGCCTTCGGCGGTGTATTTGGCGATGCGCACCAGGGCGTCGTCGAGGTCGGTGGCCTGCTCGTCGACGTAGCGGGTTTCCAGACGGAAGTCGATGCGGCTCTGCTGGCATTCGATGTTCAGCGAGCAGGCGCCAGCCAGGGTAGCAGCCAGTGGCTGGGCGCCGCCCATGCCGCCGAGGCCTGCGGTGAGTACCCACTTGCCTTTCAGGCTGCCGCCGTAGTGCTGGCGACCGGCTTCGACGAAGGTTTCATAAGTGCCCTGGACGATGCCCTGGCTGCCGATGTAGATCCAGCTGCCGGCGGTCATCTGGCCGTACATGGCCAGGCCCTTGGCGTCCAGTTCGTTGAAGTGTTCCCAGTTGGCCCAGTGCGGCACCAGGTTGGAGTTGGCAATCAGCACGCGCGGGGCGTTGCTGTGGGTCTTGAACACGCCGACCGGCTTGCCCGACTGCACCAGCAGGGTTTCGTCGTCTTCCAGGCGGGTCAGGGTTTCGACGATCTTGTCGTAGCATTCCCAGTTGCGGGCGGCGCGGCCGATACCGCCGTACACCACCAGTTCTTTCGGGTTTTCCGCAACCTGTGGGTCGAGGTTGTTCATCAGCATGCGCAGTGGCGCTTCGGTCAGCCAGCTTTTGGCGGTCAGCTTGTTGCCACGTGGGGCACGGATTTCAACGTCACGGTATTTGTTGTTGTCGGTCACGGGAAAGGTCCTCTGCGGTCGTCCGCGGGCGGGTATGTCGTGGTCAATATACAAACACACCTTTACTTGTATGTACAAGCATGGACAACCAAAATAGTTGGACCTGTTGTTCCTGCTTTGATTTTTTTTTGGGGGGGGGGGTGAAGCGGGCTTCGGTCCGGCTCGAGTTTTGCGGCGGCGCGTAAATCGAGCGCCGCCCGCGCGGCGCATCGCGACGCAAGGCCGCTCCCACATTTGTTTCGGGCCAATTACTCCTGTGGGATTCGCGCGCGAGCCCTTGGCGCATGGCTCAATATCGCGTCGTACAAACAAGGCGGTCGCGCGCGCATGGCACAGGAGGGACTGGCCCGAAACAAATGTGGGAGCGGCCTTGCGTCGCGATGCGCCGCGCGGGCGGCGCTCGATCTCACAGGCGCATAAAATCTACACCCGAACCCTCAGCGCTCAACCAGCTCAATCAGGCAGCACCTTCCCTGCACGTCCAACCCCAGCAACTCATCGTTGCCCTCCAGCCGCAGGCAGTCATACAACCCCAACCGCTGCACCTCACGCCCCGCCATGGTCACTTCCACATGGCTGCTTGCAGCAAACAACAGCACCGTCGACGCCGAGCTGTACAAACGGCTCGTGCCATCGAACCACTGCAACCGGGCCCGGTACCGTTGCGGTGCATAGATCAGGTTGAAATCGCGGATCGCCCCACCCAGCAGCTTGCAGCTGACCTGGCTTTCGCCGCTGAAGGCAAAGGCATCGAATGGCAGCAACGGCCGGCTGGGCTGGCCATCGACCAACAGGCGCATGCCATCGCCCTGCAGCACGGTGATGATCCGCTGGTAACCGGCGAAGGTGGAAAAGCCGCCAGACTCTTCGATATCGGCAATCGACAGGCGCCAGCCAAAGCCGTCCAGGCCCTCTCCACTGTCGCGGGTGATCTCTTCGGTGAAACCGCCACCGTTCTTCCACGGCATGCGCGGGTAATCCTGTGCGCGCAACAACTGCAGCTGGCTCATTTGCTGAAACGTCCTTCCAGGCGATGACGGGAACCGGGGTGGATCAGCCGCGCCGCGGTTACCGGCTGGCGGCCGGACCAGGTACGACGGCGGATCAGCAGGCAAGGTTCGCCCCGCTCTATCTGCAGCAGGCGGCATTCTTCCGGCTCGGCCAGGATGGCTTCGACCACGTGTTCACCCTCGGTCAGCGGCGCTACCTGGGACAGGTAGGCATATGGCGTCTGCCGGGTGAAATCCTGCTTGAGGTAGTCGGGTGCGATAGCGGCGTTGACGTAGCGGTCCTCGATCTGCACCGGCACACCGTTCTCGAAATGCACGATCAGCGAGTGGAACACCCGCTGGCCTTCACGCATGTCCAGGGCCAGGGCCCGTTCGGAACCGGCTGCTTCCTCGGTGAGCGTGATTACCTGGCAGCTATGCTGATGGCCGCGTGCGGCAATTTCATCGGCAATGTTGTTGACTTCGAACAACGCCGAACGGCCCTTTGGCTCGGCTACGAACGTGCCGACCCCCTGCATGCGCACCAGCAGGCCGTCGGCCGTGAGTTCGCGCAGGGCACGGTTGATGGTCATGCGGCTGAAGCCCAGCTCGTTGACCAATTCACTCTCCGAGGGGACCCGGTGATGCGGCGGCCAGCTGCCGTTGTCGATCTGCTGGATGATCATCTGTTTGACCCGGGCATACAGCGGCGCCGGGCCCTCGCCCATCTGGGCAACCAGCGCGGAGACAGGAGGTGTCGGCACGGCGTTGGATCCTTGTGCATAGGGAATGAGCGGTAGCTTGCCGCAGTTTACCCGGCAGGCAAACGCCTGTATATGTATATACAAGTTAACAATAACAGGATTTGACCGATGTCCGCCTACTTCGCCGAACGCGCTCTGTTGCCTACGGGCTGGGCCAGCCATGTCCGTATCGAGGTCGCCAGCGATGGCCATGTGACCCGCATCGAGCCGGGCGCTTCGGCCGAAGGCGCCGAGCGCCTGGCCGGCCCGTTGCTACCCGGCATGCCCAACCTGCACTCGCATGCCTTCCAGCGCGCCATGGCGGGTTTGGCGGAAGTCGCCGGCAACCCCAACGACAGCTTCTGGACCTGGCGCGACCTGATGTACCGCCTGGTCGGGCAGATCACCCCGGAGCAGCTGCAGGTCATCGCCCGCCAGCTGTATATCGAAATGCTCAAGGCCGGCTACACCTCGGTGGCCGAATTCCATTACGTGCATCACGACCAGGCAGGCAAGGCCTACGCCGACCCGGCCGAGCTGTCCCGCCGCATCAGCGCGGCCGCTGCCGACAGTGGCATTGGCCTGACCTTGTTGCCGGTGTTGTACAGCTACGCCGGGTTTGGCGGGCAGGCACCGAACGACGGGCAGCGGCGCTTCATCAACTCCACCGAACAGTACCTGCAACTGCAAACGCAACTGGCCCCGCTACTGGCCGCGCAACCCGCTCAGCATCTGGGCCTGTGCTTCCACTCGCTGCGTGCGGTGACGCCGGGGCAGATTGCCGAAGTGCTGGCGGCCAGCGACAAGCAATGCCCGGTGCATATCCATATCGCCGAGCAGCAGAAGGAAGTGGACGACTGCCTGGGGTGGAGCGGCCTGCGCCCGCTGCAATGGTTGTACGAGCATGTGGAGGTGGACCGTCGCTGGTGCCTGGTGCATGCCACCCATGCCGAGCCGGATGAAGTCACCGCCATGGCCCGCAGTGGCGCGGTGGCCGGGTTGTGCCTGACCACCGAGGCCAACCTGGGCGACGGGATTTTCCCGGCGGTGGACTTCCTGGCCCAGGGCGGGCGTATGGGTATTGGCTCGGACAGCCATGTGTCGCTGAGCGTGGTGGAAGAACTGCGCTGGCTGGAATATGGCCAGCGGCTGCGTGACCAGCGACGCAACCGCTTGTACCGCGGCGATCAGCCGATGGTCGGGCGCACGCTGTACGACGCTGCGCTCGCGGGCGGTGCACAGGCACTGGGGCAAGCGGTCGGGGAACTGGCTGTGGGCAAGCGCGCCGACTGGCTGGTACTGGATGGACAAGACCCCTACATCGCCCTGGCGGATGGCGATGCCATTCTCAACCGCTGGCTGTTTGCTGGCGGGGATCGCCAAGTGCGCGATGTGATGGTGAACGGGCAATGGGTGGTGCGCCAGGGGCGGCATGCGCAGGAAGAGGAAAGCGCGCAGGCTTTTGCCGGGGTGTTGCGGCAGCTCTTGGGCTGACTGCTTGCCTGCTCCGGCCCTATCGCTGGCAAGCCAGCTCCCACAGGGCCAGCACAGTTATCGAGAACCGCGCCGCACCTGTGGGAGCTGGCTTGCCGGCGATGAGGCCAGCAAAGCCAACCTCAGTGCATCTTGACGATCTGCTGGTCCGAAGCCCGCCAGATCAGCCGGCTGGTGTCATACCCCTGCTGGCGTGCCTTGGCCAGCAGGTGCTCGCGCTCCCAGGCCGGCAGCGTCGGCGTGCGTGACAGTATCCACAGGTACTTGCGGTCCGGGCTGCCGACCACTGCCGTGCGGTAGCGATCGTCCACGTACAGAATCCAGTATTCGCCCCGAGCCACGCCAGGCACCAGCTTGGTGAACCAGTTATCGAACTCTACCCACAGTTTATCGGTGTGCCCGGGCTCTTGGATGCTTGCGTGCCCCTCGGCACGCAGCCACTCATCACCCATAGTGCGGCAGCGGTTGAGCACACCAAACGTGCCATCAGGCTTGAGGTTGTAGTGCGCCTCGGACTGCTCGCAGCCGGTCTGGTAGCGCATGGGCAGGCGCGCCAGTTCGAACCATTTGCCCTGGTAGCGCTTAAGGTCGACGTTGCCAGCGGTCTTCGGCGCCAGCGGGTCGTGTACGGAGCCCGCGCAACCACCCAGCAGCAACGCCAGGCATACCCCCATCAGCAGGTACAGACGCCTCATTTGAGGCCCTGCCCTGAATACATCAGCACCTTGTCAGCCGCGTACTGCACGCTGATGAAGCTCTTCTCGTCCCCCCAGGTGCAGCTGCTCATGCCCAGCGCGCCAGAGCACTCGGTCGGCGTACCGAGCAACTGCTCGACCTCGGCCTTGTTCATACCGGCCTTGATCTTGGAATAGTTTTCCTGATTGATCTTGCTGCAGGCAGTCAGGACGACGCACAGCGACAACAGGGCGAGGGAACGCAACGACATGAAGGACACTCCTGAAGAGGGGAAACAGGCGAGTGGCCTGCAGTGACCTTCGACGGGAAAATCCCTCCCAGGTTCCCTGCCCTACCCCCTTTGCACCTACACCATTGGTCGGATGGCCATTACTGTGCGATTAATCACAAAGCATTAATCACGCGCCAATAAAAAGGCCGCACCCTTTCAGGTGCGGCCTCGTGTCGCGACGGGCTGCGCAGCAGGCCCCGTGGGCTTCAGAATCTGGACCCGGGCTCCAGCAAAAAGTCCATCTCTTCGCTGGTGCTCGGCCGCTCCAGCACCAGGTTGCGGTGCGGGAAGCGCCCAAACCGGGCAATCACCCGCTGGTGCTGCTCGGCATAGTCAAGGAAGCCTTCGAAGAGCCGCCGGCTGGCTTCGGGCTGCTCGTCCAGCAACAACTGATAACGCTCGACACAGAGGTTCTGCCAGTCCAGCACCTCGGCATGCTCCAGCACCAGCAGCACGAACACACGCTGGATCGGCAGCAGCTGGTAGTCCCAGCCCTTCTGCAGGCCCTGCATGGCGACCACCTGGGCACGCCGGTCGCCTTCGAAGGCGCGCGGT
The DNA here is from genome assembly GCF_056098905.1 of Pseudomonas sp. TSO6. Taxonomy (NCBI): domain Bacteria; kingdom Pseudomonadati; phylum Pseudomonadota; class Gammaproteobacteria; order Pseudomonadales; family Pseudomonadaceae; genus Pseudomonas; species Pseudomonas sp. TSO6. The sequence continues at coordinate 224,216 of NZ_JBLZWV010000069.1, forward strand.
GTGTCGCGATAGAGCATGCGCGGCAGCTGGTCCAGCAAGATCAGCAGGCCCAGCCAGCCCTGCGGGCTTTGCTGCCACTCTTCGAGCCCACCCGCCAGGGCGTGCTCGACCAGGTCGCCAAACAGCGCATGGGCATCGGCATCGTGATGCTTGCCGAACCACAGCGTGCTCTTCTCGTCAGCCACGGCCTGGGCACTGGTGCCCCAACCGAACCACCATTCCAGCAACGGCTGCCAAGGTGCGAGCATGACTTACTCCTTGTGGTAGGCGGTGACGCGCTCTACCTCTTCCTTCGAGCCAAGGATCACCGACACGCGCTGGTGCAGGCTTTCTGGCTTGATGTCGAGGATGCGATCGTAACCGTTGGTAGAGGCGCCGCCTGCCTGTTCGATGATGAACGACATCGGGTTGGCTTCGTACATCAGGCGCAGCTTGCCTGGCTTGCTTGGCTCGCGGGCGTCACGTGGGTACATGAACAGGCCGCCACGGGTCAGGATGCGGTGCACGTCGGCCACCATCGAGGCGATCCAGCGCATGTTGTAGTTCTTTTTCAGCGGACCGGTTTCGCCGGCCAGCAGTTCGCCCACGTAGCGTTGTACCGGGGCTTCCCAGTGACGCTGGTTGGACATGTTGATGGCGAACTCGGCGGTGGTAGCCGGTACCTGGATGTTTTCGTGGGTCAGGACGAAGCTGCCCAGTTCACGGTCCAGGGTGAAGCCCTTGACGCCGTTGCCCAGGGTCAGGATCAGCATGGTCTGCGGGCCGTAGATGGCGTAACCGGCGGCGACCTGCTCGGTGCCTGGCTGCAGGAAGGCTTCTTCGTTCAGGCTTTCGTTCTGGCTCAGGTACTGGTTAGGGCAACGCAGCACCGAGAAGATGGTGCCGACCGAGACGTTGACGTCGATGTTCGACGAACCGTCCAGTGGGTCGAAGACCAACAGGTACGCGCCTTTCGGGTACTTGCCCGGGATCTGGTAGGCGTTGTCCATTTCTTCGGAAGCCATGCCGGCCAGGTGGCCGCCCCATTCGTTGGCTTCCAGCAGGATATCGTTGGAAATCACGTCCAGCTTCTTCTGGACTTCGCCCTGCACGTTTTCAGTGCCCATGCTGCCCAGCACGCCGCCGAGGGCGCCCTTGGACACGTGATGGCTGATTTCCTTGCACGCACGCGCCACCACTTCGATCAGGAAGCGCAGATCGGCAGGGGTATTGTTGCTGCGGGTCTGCTCAATCAGATAGCGACTCAGGGTAACGCGGGACATGTATGGCTCCGAAAGGATTGGGGGAGTAAAAACCCCCGCAGTTTACAGGGAGAGTGGCGGGCTAGCGAGCAATGAGACTCGCCACGGCTCTCAGACGGCACAATAGGTCGCTAGTTCAGCCTTCGCCAGGCCGGTGGTCGGTTCGAGCCATACCAGACCAGGCAGCCTGTACGCGCTTTGTGGGAGCGGCCTTGTGTCGCGATTGGGCCGCCAAGCGGCCCCAGGATTTCAGCCGCATAGCCGAGAATCTGGGGCTGCCATGCAGCCCTATCGCGACACAAGGCCGCTCCCACAAAGACCGCGCTCGCCTCTCAGTCGAGTGCCTTCCAGATCTCGGTGGCATATTCGCGAATGGTGCGGTCCGACGAGAACCAGCCCATCCGTGCCGTGTTCAACACGGCCATGCGCCACCACTCCTGCGGCGTGTGCCACAGTTCCTCGACCCGCCGCTGGGCATCCCAGTAGGCATCGAAGTCGGCACACACCAGGAAGCGGTCGTAGGCCACCAGCCCGTCGATCAACCCGGCGTAGCGTGAAGGGTCGTCTGGCGAGAACACACCGCTGCGAATGGCCTGCAGCACGTCGCTCAAGCGGTTGGAAGCGGCAATAGCGGCATTGGCACCAAAGTCACCGGCACGCTTGCGCGCCTCGACCTGCTGCGCGGACAGGCCGAAGATGAACATGTTGTCGGCGCCTACCTGTTCGCACATTTCCACGTTGGCACCGTCCAGGGTGCCGATGGTCAGCGCACCGTTCAGGCCGAACTTCATGTTGCTGGTACCGGAGGCTTCATAACCGGCCGTGGAAATCTGCTCGGAAAGGTCTGCCGCCGGGATGATGCTTTCAGCCAGGCTGACGTTGTAGTTGGGCAGGAACACCACCTTGAGCAGGCCGCGCACGGTCGGGTCGTTGTTCACCACCCGGGCGATGTCGTTGGCCAGCTTGATGATCAGCTTGGCCTGGTGGTAGCTGGCCGCAGCCTTGCCGGCAAAGATCTTCACCCGCGGCACCCAGTTGGTGCCAGGGTCGTTGCGTATGGCCTGGTACAGCGCCACGGTGTGCAGCAGGTTGAGCAACTGGCGCTTGTACTCGTGGATCCGCTTGACCTGCACATCGAACATCGCTTCCGGGTTCACCGTGACACCAATGCGGTCCTGGATGATGCTGGCCAGGGCGCGCTTGCTGTGCAGGCGCTGAGCGGCGAACTGCTTGCGGAAGCCCGCCTTGTCAGCAAATGGCACAAGGCCAGCCAGAAGCCCTTCAGGGTCGTCCTTGAGCCCCGGCCCGAGCGCTTCGACCAGCATCTCGGTCAGCAGTGGGTTGGACTGGTACAGCCAGCGGCGGAAGGTAATGCCGTTGGTCTTGTTGTTGATTCGTTGCGGGTAGAGCTTGTGCAACTCGGAGAACACAGTGCTCTTCATCAGCTTGCTGTGCAGCGCCGACACGCCGTTGACGCTGTGCGAGCCGAGGAACGCCAGGTTACCCATGCGCACCCGGCGGCCGTTGTCTTCCTCGATCAGCGACACCGCGCGCAGCACGTCGAAATCGTGCATGCCTTTGGCCCGCAATGCGTCGATATGGTAGGCGTTGATCAGGTAGATGATCTGCATGTGCCGCGGCAGCATGCGCTCCATCAGGGCTACCGGCCAGGTTTCCAGGGCTTCGGGCAGCAGGGTGTGGTTGGTGTAGGCGAGCGTGCCAACGGTCAGCTCCCAGGCCTTGTCCCACGGCACCTCGTGCTGGTCCACCAGCAGCCGCATCAGCTCTGCCACGGCAATCGACGGGTGCGTGTCGTTGAGCTGGATGGCGGCTGCGTCGGGCAGGTTGAGCAAGTCCTTGTGCATGTTCAGGTGCCGGCGCAGCAAATCCTGCAACGAAGCCGACACAAAGAAGTACTCCTGGCGCAGGCGCAGTTCCTGCCCGGCCTCGGTGCTGTCGGCCGGGTACAGCACGCGGGAAATACTCTCGGCCCGCGCCACTTCGGCCACCGCCCCCAGGTGGTCACCGGCATTGAAGCGCTCCAGGTGCAGCTCTTCCAGCGCCCGCGCACGCCACAGGCGCAAGGTATTGACGCTGGACCCACGCCAGCCCACCACGGGCGTGTCGTAGGCCACCGCCCGCACCGTTTCGCCAGGCGACCAGACCTGGCGCTGGGTACCACTGGCGTCGTTCACGGTTTCGACACTACCGCCGAAGCTGATCGGGTAGATCACCTCGGCACGCTCGAACTCCCAAGGGTTACCGAAGTCCAGCCAGTTTTCGGTCTGTTCCTGCTGCCAGCCATCGACCACGGCCTGCCGGAACAACCCATGCTCGTAGCGGATGCCGTAACCATGGGCAGCGATGCCCAGGGTGGACATGCTTTCCATGAAGCACGCCGCCAGCCGTCCGAGGCCACCATTACCCAGCGCGGCGTCGGGCTCGAGCAGGCGGATACGCTCCAGGTCCACATCCAGCCCTTGCAGCGCATCACGGGCGATGTCCAGCAGCCCAAGGTTGCTCAGGCTGTCGTACAGCAAACGCCCGATGAGGAACTCGAGGGAAAGGTAATAGACCCGCTTCTGGCTACGGCGGTAGGCCAGACGGGTATGGTCCATCCAGTGGTCGACCATGTGATCGCGAGCGGCCAGGGCAATGGCTTCGAACCAGTCGTGGTCGAACGCATGCTCCGGGTCCTTGCCGACCGCGTAGGTCAGCTTGTTCAGTACAGCGGCGCGGAATTCGGCCACCTCGGCGTCACGTGCTTCGGGTTCCTGGGACATGCGGCATCCTCTGGCAAGTTGACGAAAGCGGAGGGAGATTGATGAGACTAGCCCCTTCGACAGGGAGTGACAGTTACTGTTCGCAGTTTTCATGCCCACTTTGCCAATCCGGCAAAAGGTTGTTCATAAATTGAACAATTCCGGTATGATCGCGCGCCCCAAGACCGTGATCCACCCTATAAAGATGAAAACGACCCTGATCGCCGCGGCCGAAGTCGACCGCCTGGAGACCTGGCAGCGCTATACCAGCAACATGTGCCATGGCTGCCATTCGACCTGCTGCACCCTGCCGGTGGAGGTGAAGATCAAGGATCTGATCCGCATCGGCGTGGTAGACGAGTTCGAGAAAGACGAGCCGCCGAAGAACGTGGCCAAGCGCCTGCAAAAAGAAGGCATCATCGAGCGCTTCAACCAGAAGTCGGGAATCTTCACCCTGACCCGGATGAGCAACGATGACTGCATGTACCTGGATCGTAAGAGCCGGCTGTGCACCATTTATGACAAGCGCCCGGATACCTGCCGCAACCACCCCAAGGTCGGGCCGCGGCCAGGGTATTGCGCCTATAAGCCCAAGGTAGTCGGGCGCTGATCGTCAGCCTTCAAGGGCCTCTTCGCGGGCTTGCCCGCGCCCACAGGTTCTTCACAACATTCAGAACCTGTGCAGCACCTGTGGGAGCGGGCAAGCCCGCGAAGGGGCCAACGCAAATCCTGAAGGCATAAAAAAACGCCCCCGGCCTTTCGACCGGGGGCGTTTTCATTCAGCCAAAGCTAACTTAGCTGTTTTTGGCTTTCTTGGCAGCGCGGGTACGCTCGCTTTCGTCCAGGATCTTCTTGCGAAGACGGATGGACTTCGGCGTTACTTCGCACAGCTCGTCTTCCTGGATGTATTCCAGAGCCTGTTCCAGAGTGAAGCGAACTGGCGGAACCAGAGCGATGACTTCGTCTTTACCCGAAGCACGCATGTTGTCGAGCTTCTTGCCCTTGGTAGGGTTGACGCCCAGGTCGTTGTCGCGGCTGTTCTGGCCGATGATCTGACCGTTGTAGATCTCCTGACCGTGCTCGACAAACAGCTTGCCACGCGCCTGCAGGGTTTCCAGCGAGTAGGTCAGCGCCTTGCCGGTTTCGACCGAAACCAGTACACCGTTCTGACGGCCGGACATGTGACCGGACTTCACCGCGTCGTAGCGGTCGAAGATCGAGGTCAGGATGCCTGCACCGTTGGTCAGGGTCAGGAACTGGTTACGGAAACCGATCAGACCACGCGCCGGGATGTTGTATTCCAGGCGTACACGGCCCTTGCCATCCGGCACCATGTTGGTCAGGTCGCCTTTACGCAGACCCATTTCTTCCATCACCTTGCCCTGGGCTTCTTCAGGGATGTCGATGGTGACGTTTTCGAACGGCTCTTGCTTGACGCCGTCTACTTCACGAATGATCACTTCCGGGCGGCCCAGGGCCAGCTCGAAGCCTTCGCGACGCATGGTTTCGATCAGTACCGACAGGTGCAGTTCGCCACGGCCCGAGACCTTGAACTTGTCTGGGGAATCGGTTTCTTCAACGCGCAGGGCAACGTTGTACAGCAGCTCTTTGTCCAGACGGTCCTTGATGTTACGGCTGGTGACGAACTTGCCTTCCTTGCCGCAGAACGGCGAGTCGTTGACCTGGAAGGTCATCGAAACGGTTGGCTCGTCAACGGTCAGCGGCTTCATCGCCTCAACGGCAGTCGGGTCGCACAGGGTGTCGGAGATGAAAAGCTCGTCGAAACCGCTGATGCAGACGATGTCGCCAGCCTGGGCTTCTTCAACGTCAACGCGGTGCAGGCCGTGGTGGCCCATCAGCTTGAGGATACGGCCGTTACGCTTCTTGCCGTCAGCGTCGATGGCAACAACCGGGGTGTTCGGCTTGATGCGACCACGGGCAATACGGCCAACGCCGATAACACCCAGGAAGCTGTTGTAGTCCAGTGCGGAGATCTGCATCTGGAACGGGCCGTCACGGTCAACAGCTGGCGCTGGAACGTGGTCGATGACAGCCTGGTACAGGGCAGTCATGTCTTCGCCCATTTCGGTGTGGTCCAGACCGGCAATGCCGTTCAGGGCCGAGGCGTAGACCACTTTGAAGTCCAGCTGCTCGTCGGTAGCGCCGAGGTTGTCGAACAGGTCGAAGATCTGGTCCAGAACCCAGTCAGGGCGTGCGCCCGGACGGTCAACCTTGTTGATCACGACGATTGGCTTCAGGCCGGCTTCGAAGGCCTTCTTGGTCACGAAGCGGGTTTGCGGCATAGGGCCGTCTTGAGCGTCGACCAGCAGCAGCACGGAGTCGACCATCGACATTACACGCTCAACCTCGCCACCGAAGTCGGCGTGGCCGGGGGTGTCGACGATGTTGATGTGGTAGCCGTTCCAGTTGATGGCGGTGTTTTTCGCCAGAATGGTAATACCGCGCTCTTTTTCCTGGTCGTTGGAGTCCATGACGCGCTCGTCGTTGAGCTCGTTACGCTCCAGAGTGCCGGACTGACGCAGGAGTTTGTCGACCAGGGTGGTTTTACCATGGTCAACGTGGGCGATGATGGCGATGTTACGCAGATTTTCGATCACAAGTGTATCTCGATCAGAGGATTCGGTTGCCGCCAGTGTAGGCGGCCAATATGTACTGTTTAAGGCTCAGCGGGCCCGGCGGTCGGGAGGGCGATGGCGGATACTGCCGCCAAACAGCCCCGGCGTCTTATGTCGGACGATAAACACGCACATTGGCATGTCCCTCACTGAGCAGATGGTGTGCGTGCAAACGGCTCATCACACCCTTGTCGCAATACAGCAAGTACTGGCGCGTCGGATCCAGATGCTTGAACTTGCTGTTGATGGCATAAAACGGCATGGCCTGGACTTCGATACCTTCCAGCACCAGGGGTTCGTCTTCCTGGGCATCGGGGTGACGAATGTCGATGACGATCTGGCCCGACAGTGCCTCGGCCACTTCCTCGATTTCGACATCCTTGCCCAGCTCGTCGATCACATGGTCGATGGAGATCAGCTTGGCGCGCTCCAGGGCGCGCTCCAGCACGGCCATGTCGAACTGCTTTTCTTCATGCTCCATGCGGTGGCGCTTGGCGTGAGTGGTCGGGTTTACCGAAATCACGCCGCAGTATTCTGGCATGTGCTTGGCGAAGTCGGCGGTGCCGATTTCGTTGGCCTGGTCGATGATGTCCTGCTTGTGGCTGGCCAGCAAAGGGCGCAGCACCAGCTTGTCGGTGGCCGAGTCGATGATCGACAGGTTCGGCAGCGTCTGGCTGGACACCTGGGAAATGGCCTCGCCAGTTACCAGGGCGTCGATCTCCAGGCGGTCAGCCATGTGCGCGGCGCCGCGCAGCATCATGCGCTTGAGGGTCACGCCCATGTAGCTGTTGTCGACCTTGTTGAGGATCTCGCCGACCACTTCTTCGAACGGCACGCTGATGAACAGCACGCGCTGGCTGCTGCCGTACTTCTTCCACAGGTAGTGGGCCACTTCCATCACACCCAGCTCGTGGGCACGGCCGCCGAGGTTGAAGAAGCAGAAGTGGGTCATCAGGCCACGGCGCATCATCTGGTAGGCCGCCACGGTGGAGTCGAAGCCACCGGACATCAGCACCAGGGTCTGCTCCAGGGCGCCCAGCGGGTAGCCGCCGATGCCCTGGTGCTGGTTGTGGATCACGTACAGGCGCTGGTTGCGGATTTCGATGCGCACCAGCACTTCAGGCTTCTTCAGCTCGATGCCGGCGGCGCCACACTGCTGGCGCAGCTGGCTGCCGACGTAACGGTCGACGTCCATCGAGGTGAAGTCATGGTGGCCACCGCGCTTGCAGCGCACGGCGAAGTGCTTGCCGGCCAGCAGGTGGCCGAAGTGGTGCTTGCACTTGGCAACGATGTCGTCGAAGTCACCCAGCGGGTATTCCTCAACCTGCAGGAAGTGGGTGATACCCGGTGTGCAGGTGAGGCGCTCGATGATCTCGCGCTGGACCTTTTCGTCCTCGATGCGGGTGACCACTTCGAGATTGTCCCAGACACCATCGACCGCGAGCTCAGGATCGAGGTCCTTGAGCACGTTGCGGATGTTCTTGGCGAGCTGGCGGATGAAGCGCTTGCGCACCGGCCGGCTCTTGATGGTGATTTCTGGGAAGACTTTGACGATAAGTTTCATTGGTTAACAGCGCGCGCAGGGCCTGCCGAAAATGTGGGGCGCGAATTATAGCGGAAACTGCTCAGGATTTGACCAACTTTTGTACAGAAGGTTGGATTTATATTGCCTGTACTGGCCTCATCGCCGGCAAGCCAGCTCCCACAGGACTTTGGCAGGCCTCAAGACCTGCGCCCTCTCTGTGGGAGCCGGCTTGCCGGCGATGAGGCCCTTAAAGGAAGCACACAACCCAACCAATGCACCCTATTGGTGCGCTGATACCAAAAACCGCATCGTAAGGGTGCACTTTTCCCCGCCAACCCGCCGCCAAATGCCCGCAAACGCCTGCTTTTATCCCACCCTCGCCATTTTCGGGCACTGGCATGCAATTTGCTCCCTTGTGAGGCAGGTAAGCTTGGCCGACTATCCGCGCCCGGCAACACCCTTTTTCCAGGGCAGCGGCCCACCGCGCTCTAGACCCTCCGGAGGACAACATGTCGAAGTCGGTTCAACTCATCAAAGATCATGACGTCAAGTGGATTGATCTGCGTTTCACGGACACCAAAGGCATTCAGCACCACGTGACCATGCCGTCGCGTGATGCGCTGGACGAAGACTTCTTCGAAGTCGGCAAGATGTTCGACGGTTCCTCCATTGCTGGCTGGAAAGGCATCGAAGCTTCCGACATGATCCTGATGCCGGTTGACGACACTGCCGTCCTGGACCCGTTCACCGAAGAACCTACCCTGATCATCACCTGCGACATCGTCGACCCGTCGAGCATGCAGGGCTACGATCGCGACCCACGTGCGATCGCCAAGCGCGCCGAAGAGTACCTGAAGAGCACCGGCATCGGTGACACCGTATTCGCAGGCCCGGAGCCAGAGTTCTTCATCTTCGACGAAGTGAAGTTCCACTCGGACATCTCCGGTTCGATGTTCAAGATCTTCTCCGAGCAAGGCTCGTGGATGACCGGCGCTGACGTGGAAGGCGGCAACAAAGGCCACCGTCCAGGCGTGAAAGGCGGCTACTTCCCGGTTCCGCCGTTCGACCACGACCACGAAATCCGTACTGCCATGTGCAACGCGCTGGAAGAAATGGGCCAGACCGTTGAAGTTCACCACCACGAAGTGGCGACTGCCGGCCAGAACGAAATCGGCGTCAAGTTCAACACCCTGGTGAAAAAAGCTGACGAAGTACAGGCCCTGAAATACGTCGTGCACAACGTTGCCGACGCTTACGGCCGTACCGCTACCTTCATGCCGAAGCCACTGTACGGCGACAACGGCTCGGGCATGCACGTGCACATGTCGATCTGGAAAGACGGCAAGAACACCTTCTCGGGTGAAGGCTATGCCGGCCTGTCCGACACCGCCCTGTACTTCATCGGCGGTATCATCAAGCACGGTAAGGCCCTGAACGGCTTCACCAACCCGTCGACCAACTCCTACAAGCGTCTGGTCCCAGGTTTCGAAGCCCCGGTAATGCTGGCCTACTCGGCTCGCAACCGTTCCGCCTCGATCCGTATTCCTTACGTCGGCAGCCCGAAAGCCCGCCGTATCGAAGCACGCTTCCCGGACCCATCGGCCAACCCGTACCTGGCCTTCGCGGCCCTGCTGATGGCTGGCCTGGACGGCATCCAGAACAAGATCCACCCAGGCGATGCTGCCGACAAGAACCTGTACGACCTGCCACCAGAAGAGGCCAAGGACATTCCGCAAGTGTGCGGCAGCCTGAAAGAAGCCCTGGAAGAGCTGGACAAAGGCCGTGCGTTCCTGACCAAGGGCGGCGTGTTCTCTGATGATTTCATCGATGCCTTCATCGAGCTGAAGTCGGAAGAAGAGATCAAGGTCCGTACCTTCGTGCACCCGCTGGAATACGAGCTGTACTACAGCTGCTGATCTGATCGGCGCCTCGCGCCGGTGAAATCACCGAAAACGGCCTTCTTCTGAAGGCCGTTTTTGTTTTTGCGATCGTCCGAATCGGAAGCGTCCTACAAGCAGAACGGGCCACCTAACCCACAATCAGGTCTCCAGGCATAAGGAGATCACCATGCAACGCACCACCCTCGCGCTCGTCATCACATTCAGCCTTCTCGGCTGCCAGGCATCATCACCTTCTGAACCAGAATTTCAGCCCTTGCTGACCATTATCGAGCAGCGCCTGGACCTGGCCACCTCGGTCGCGGTGCACAAATGGGACAATCACCTGCCCGTGGAAGCCCCCGAACGAGAGCGACAGGTGCTGGTGGGTGTCCAGGAGATGGCACCCGACTACGACCTGAGCCCTGAACGCGCCGCTGCTTTCTTCGCCGACCAGATCGAAGCCAACAAGCTCATCCAGTACACCCTGCGCGACCGCTGGACAATGCTTGGGCAACGACCGGCCGCTGCACCGCTCGACCTCGCCAACCAGATTCGGCCCCGCCTGGACAAACTCCAGGCGACGCTACTACTCGAACTGGCCCGATTCGACCGGCAGCACAATCAGGACTGCACGCAAAAACTCACTCACGCCTTGGCGCGACTCACCAACGACACTTTACGCCATCAGGCGCTGGTGCGCGCCACCACGCAATTGTGTGTAGAACGCTAGTCGCACAGATGCTCTATATTGGTGCATGACGCCCTCCATTACGCCGCTGACCACCCCAAAACAGGTCAAGTGAAACGGTAAATCAGCAGATTCTGATCCGAATAAGCGCAATAAAAGGTCTTTATCAAGGAATCCCGCTTCTTTTCGGAGCTTTGGTTTGTTTCTTGCATTTTCCAAGCACCAGCGGATCCATAGCGCGCTCGTCCTTGGCCCGACCAATGACCAGCCAGCGCCAAAAGAGGTCAACGACGCCTTATGACCATCAGCGATGCACAGCACCGTCTGCTTCTGGACAACCTGACCACCGCCACGTTGCTGCTCAACGCCGAGCTGCGCCTGGAGTACATGAACCCGGCCGCGGAAATGCTGCTGGCCGTCAGTGGTCAACGTAGCCATGGGCAGTTCATCAGCGAGCTGTTTACCGAATCGACCGAGGCCCTCAGCTCGTTGCGCCAGGCGGTCGAGCAGGCGCACCCGTTCACCAAGCGTGAAGCGCAGCTCACCTCGCTGACCGGGCAGACCATTACCGTCGACTACGCGGTAACCCCCATCCTCAACCAGGGCCAGACCCTGTTGTTGCTGGAGGTGCACCCGCGCGACCGGCTGCTGCGCATCACCAAGGAAGAGGCCCAGCTGAGCAAGCAGGAAACCACCAAGATGCTGGTGCGCGGCCTGGCCCACGAAATCAAGAACCCCCTCGGCGGCATTCGCGGCGCAGCCCAGTTGCTGGCCCGCGAGCTACCCGAGGAAGGCCTGCGCGACTACACCAATGTGATCATCGAAGAGGCCGACCGCCTGCGCAACCTGGTCGACCGCATGCTCGGTTCGAACAAGCTGCCGTCGCTGGCCATGACCAACATCCACGAAGTGCTGGAGCGGGTCTGCAGCCTGGTCGATGCCGAAAGCCAGGGTTGCATCACTTTGGTGCGCGATTACGACCCAAGCCTGCCGGACGTGCTGATCGACCGCGAGCAGATGATCCAGGCCGTACTCAACATCGTGCGCAATGCCATGCAGGCGATCAGTTCGCAGAACGAACTGCGCCTGGGCCGCATCACCCTGCGCAGCCGCGCCTTGCGCCAGTTCACCATCGGCCATGTACGCCACCGCCTGGTCGCGCGGGTGGAGATCATCGATAACGGCCCGGGCATTCCGCCGGAACTGCAAGACACCCTCTTCTATCCCATGGTCAGCGGCCGCCCGGACGGTACCGGGCTGGGCCTGGCCATTACCCAGAACATCATCAGCCAGCACCAGGGCCTGATCGAGTGTGAAAGCCACGCAGGCCACACCGCCTTCTCGATCTACCTGCCCCTGGAACAAGGAGCCACCGCCTCATGAGCCGAAGTGAAACCGTATGGATCGTCGACGATGATCGCTCCATCCGCTGGGTCCTGGAAAAAGCCCTGCAACAAGAAGGCATGACCACCCAGAGCTTCGACAGCGCAGATGGCGTAATGGGCCGCCTGGCACGCCAGCAGCCGGACGTGATCATTTCCGATATCCGCATGCCGGGCGCCAGCGGCCTCGACCTGCTGGCACAGATCCGCGAGCACCACCCGCGCCTGCCGGTCATCATCATGACCGCCCATTCCGACCTCGACAGCGCCGTGGCGTCGTACCAGGGCGGTGCTTTCGAGTACCTGCCCAAGCCGTTCGATGTGGACGAAGCCGTCTCGCTGGTCAAGCGCGCCAACCAGCACGCCCAGGAGCAACAAGGCCTGGATGTGCCGCAGAACCTGGCGCGCACACCTGAAATCATCGGCGAAGCCCCGGCGATGCAGGAGGTGTTCCGCGCCATCGGCCGCCTCAGCCATTCCAACATCACCGTACTGATCAACGGCGAGTCCGGTACCGGCAAAGAGCTGGTCGCCCACGCCTTGCACCGTCACAGCCCGCGTGCAGCGTCGCCGTTCATTGCCCTGAACATGGCGGCCATCCCGAAGGATTTGATGGAGTCCGAGCTGTTCGGCCATGAGAAAGGTGCTTTCACCGGTGCTGCCAACCTGCGCCGGGGCCGCTTCGAACAGGCGGATGGCGGCACCTTGTTCCTCGACGAAATCGGTGACATGCCCGCCGACACCCAGACCCGCCTGCTGCGGGTGCTGGCCGATGGCGAGTTCTACCGCGTTGGCGGCCATGTGCCGGTCAAGGTCGACGTGCGCATCATCGCTGCGACCCACCAGAACCTGGAGTCGCTGGTGCAGGCGGGCAAGTTCCGTGAGGACTTGTTCCACCGCCTGAACGTGATCCGCATCCACATTCCGCGGCTGGCTGACCGCCGCGAGGACATCCCTGCCCTCGCCCGCCACTTCCTCGCCCGCGCCGCGCAAGAGCTGGCAGTCGAGCCGAAGATCCTCAAGCCGGAAACCGAAGAGTTCATCCGCAACCTGCCGTGGCCAGGCAACGTGCGGCAGATGGAAAACACCTGCCGCTGGATCACTGTGATGGCCTCCAGCCGCGAGGTGCTGATCGGCGACCTGCCGCCCGAGCTGCTGAACCTGCCACAGGATGCCGCACCGGTCACCAACTGGGAGCAGGCCCTGCGCCAGTGGGCCGACCAGGCGCTGGCACGCGGGCAGTCGAACCTGCTGGACAGCGCGGTGCCGAGTTTTGAACGGATCATGATCGAGACGGCGCTCAAGCACACCGCAGGACGGCGCCGGGATGCGGCGCTGTTGCTGGGTTGGGGGCGTAATACCCTTACGCGCAAAATCAAGGAGCTGGGCATGAATGTGGCGGGTGGGGATGACGAGGAAGGTGACGAGCAATGACTTATCTGTAAACCCGTAATCTCCCGGGGCTGCTTTGCAGCCCTTTCGCGGCACAAGGCCGCTCCTACAGGGGTTTGCGTTCTCCTGTAGGAGCGGCCTTGTGCCGCGAAAGGGCAGCAAAGCGGCCCCAGCTATTTCAGCCCCGATGCACCGATCCTGTGCCCAATGCACCTCCGGAAGGCACAAATCCCCTCAAAACCCGGCCAAATCCCCCTCAAAGCCCAACATTCACGGGCTTTGCAAAATTGGCACGCCCCCTGCAATAGCTAATACATACCCAGTTTCGGGGGCCCTGGTACAGGCAGGCCGGGTGAACCCCTCTTTTATTCGCAGCACCGCCCGTTTTGGGGACCTCGGTACAGGCAGGCCGGGTCATCCCCCCTTTATACGCAGTAACCCCTTTTGGGGACCCTGGTACAGGCAGGCCGGGATATCCCCTCTTTTATTCGTGCAGTGTCACCTGCACCCGCCAACGCCCATCGTCCTCTGCACCGGCCCACTCGCCGTGCAGGGGACGCGCGGCAATCACCGTGAGCAACAAACCCTCATCACTCTTCTGCACCCGCCAACTGACCGGCTTGCCCTGCAGGCTCAATTGCCCTTGCTGGCTCTTGCCCTGGGCCTGGAACAGCAGCGCAACCGTACCTTCCACATTCTCGCCATGCAGCTTGGGTTCTTCGTTGAACCACAACGTCAGGCCATCCTGCATTACCTCCACCTGCTGGAGCTCACGCTCGTCGGGCGCGGTCAGGCGGCCAATCATCAGCCCTACCATCAAACCGACAATCGCCAGTGACAGCATTACCCGAGGGAAGGCCTTCGAACGCACGTCCGGTTCAGGAGTAGAATGCCCGTCATCTTCACGCTTGGAGCCGTGCATGTTTCACGTCATCCTTTTTCAACCAGAAATTCCGCCGAATACCGGCAACATCATTCGCCTGTGCGCCAACAGCGGCTGCGACCTGCACCTGATCGAACCCATCAGCTTCGAACTGGATGACAAGCGCCTGCGTCGCGCGGGGCTGGATTACCATGAGTATGCCACGCTCAAGCGCCATGAGAGCCTGGCCGGATGCCTGGAAAGCCTAGGTAATCCAAGGCTGTTCGCCTTTACCACCAAGGGCTCGCACCCGTTCCATGAAGTGGCCTATCAGCCGGGCGACGCCTTTCTGTTCGGGCCAGAAAGCCGCGGTTTGCCGGCCGAGGTGCTGGACAGCCTGCCGGCCGAACAACGCCTGCGCCTGCCGATGCGGCCGGGGTGCCGTAGCCTGAACCTGTCCAATACTGTGGCAGTGACAGTGTATGAGGCCTGGCGGCAGAACGGGTTTGCCGGTAGCTGATGGATTAGCAGGGCTTGCCCCGCGAAGAGGCCAGAGCAGGCAACAAAAAAGCGCCCCGAGAGGCGCTTTTTTGATACCGGCAGTGATTACTGCACAGTCGGCACTTCGCCCGCTTCCTGCATGCGCTGCATTTCTTGCGCGTACAGGGCGTCGAAGTTGACCGGCGACAGCATCAGGGCCGGGAACGAACCACGGGTCACCAGGCTGTCCAGGGTCTCGCGGGCGTACGGGAACAGGATATTCGGGCAGAACGCACCCAGGGTGTGGCTCATCGAAGCCGCATCCAGGTTGGCGATCAGGAAGATACCGGCCTGCTGCACTTCAGCAATGAAAGCCACTTCGTCACCGTTCTTGACGGTTACCGACAGGGTCAACACCACTTCGTGGAAGTCACCTTCCAGGGCTTTCTGCTTGGTGTTCAGGTCCAGCGCAACGCTCGGCTCCCAGGTCTGACGGAAGATCTGCGGGCTTTTCGGGGCCTCGAACGACAGGTCGCGCACATAGATGCGCTGCAGGGAGAACTGAGGGCTGTTGTCTTCTGCAGCAGCGCCGTTGGTCTGTTGGTCAGTCATGGCAGGTCCTTATCCTAATGTTTTTGAATGCAGTGCAAATCAGGCCGCCAGCAGCGCGTCGAGCTTGCCGGCGCGCTCCAGGGCATAAAGGTCATCGCATCCACCGACATGGGTGCTGCCGATCCAGATCTGCGGCACCGACGTACGGCCAGCCTTCTGGCTCATCTCGGCACGAACCTGCGGCTTGCCGTCGACCTTGATTTCCTCGAAGGCCACGCCCTTGCTCTCGAGCAGGTACTTGGCGCGCATGCAGTAGGGGCAGTAGTCGCTGGAATAGACGATGACGGGCTTCATATCACTTCACCAGGGGCAGGTTATCGGCTTTCCAGCTGGAAACGCCACCGCTCAGTTTGGCGGCGGTGTAACCAGCCTTGAGCAGTTCGCGGCAGTGGGTGCCGGACTGCTGGCCCATTGCGTCGACGACGATCAGGGTCTTCTCTTTGTGCTTGTCCAGTTCGCTCATGCGCGCGGCCAGCTTGTCCTGCGGAATGTTGATCGCACCGACGATGTGGCCGGCGGCGTATTCCTTGGCAGTACGGATGTCGATGACCAGGCCCTTGTCGGCATTGACCAGGGCGGTCAGTTGGCCATTGCTCAGGCTCTGGCCGCCGCGGCGGATTTCATTGAGCAGCAGCAGGACCAGCAGAACAACGAAGATCGCAACCAGGATGTAGTGATCTGTCGCGAATTGAATCAGGTGAGCAACCATCAGCGGTGTTCCAGGCGATTGAAAATGCCGGCCAGTATACACAGCCCCCCAGTGCCACCAAAGCCCGACGGGCCGGCCGCAAAGGTACCTTCATGTTGCCACATGGGCCGCGCTGGTCAGGGAACAGGACGAATATTCGCCGCAGGTGGCGTATTTGCCCTAAAATGCGTGTCTTTATCATCTTTGAACAACCGTGAGTTTGATTGATGACGAGCACGCCCAAACCCCTGGTCCTGATTATCCTGGATGGCTTCGGCCACAGCGAAATCCCCGAACACAACGCTATCTTTGCCGCCAAAACGCCGGTCTATGATCGCCTGCGCGCCACCCAGCCGCATGGCCTCATTTCCGGCTCGGGCATGGATGTCGGCCTGCCGGACGGGCAGATGGGCAACTCCGAAGTCGGTCACATGAACCTGGGGGCCGGCCGCGTCGTCTACCAGGACTTCACCCGCGTCACCAAAGCCATCCGCGATGGCGAGTTCTTCGAGAACCCGGTGCTCACCGCTGCCGTGGACAAGGCCGCCAGTGCCGGCAAGGCCGTGCACATCCTCGGCCTGCTGTCCGATGGTGGCGTGCACAGCCACCAGGACCACCTGGTGGCCATGGCCGAACTGGCTGCGCAGCGCGGTGCAGAAAAAATCTACCTGCACGCCTTCCTCGACGGCCGCGACACCCCGCCACGCAGCGCACAGTCGTCCATCGACCTGCTCGACGGCACGTTCGCCAAGCTGGGCAAGGGCCGCATCGCCACCCTGATCGGCCGCTACTTTGCCATGGACCGCGACAACCGCTGGGACCGTGTCAGTGCCGCCTACAACCTGATCGTCGACAGCGCCGCCGAGTACACCGCCGACACCGCCCAGGCCGGCCTGGAAGCGGCCTACGCCCGTGACGAAAGCGACGAGTTCGTCAAAGCCACGCGCATTGGTGAAGCGGTCAAGGTTGAAGATGGCGATGCCGTGATCTTCATGAACTTCCGCGCCGACCGCGCCCGCGAACTGTCGCGTGCGTTCGTCGAAGCCGACTTCAACGAGTTCCCGCGTGCCCGCCTGCCAAAACTGGCGGCCTACATCGGCCTGACCCAGTACTCGGCCAAGATCCCCGCCCCCGCAGCCTTTGCACCGTCCAGCCTGAACAATGTGCTGGGCGAGTACCTGGCCAAGAACGGCAAGACCCAGCTGCGCATCGCCGAGACCGAGAAGTACGCCCACGTTACCTTCTTCTTCTCGGGCGGGCGTGAAGAGCCGTTCGAAGGCGAAGAACGCATCCTGATCCCGTCGCCGAAGGTTGCCACCTACGACCTGCAGCCGGAAATGAACGCACCAGAAGTGACCGACCGCATTGTCGAAGCCATCGAGCAGCAGCGGTACGACGTGATCGTGGTCAACTACGCCAACGGCGACATGGTCGGCCACACGGGCGTGTTCGAGGCGGCGGTCAAGGCGGTCGAAGCGCTGGATACCTGCGTAGGGCGCATTGTCGAAGCGCTGGACAAGGTGGACGGCGAAGCGCTGATCACCGCCGACCACGGCAACGTCGAGCAGATGGAAGACGAATGCACCGGCCAGGCGCACACCGCGCACACCACCGAGCCGGTACCGTTCATCTATGTGGGCAAGCGCAACGTCAAGGTACGCGATGGCGGCGTGCTGGCCGACGTGGCGCCGACCATGCTGAAGCTGCTGGGGCTGGAAAAGCCGGTGGAAATGACCGGTACGTCGATCCTGGTCGACGCCTGATTCGGTGTATCGGGGCCGCGAAGCGGCCCCAATTGCACATGAATTCCAGACCAACGCCCCCCTGCTCCCGCAGCGAGGCGTTTTTTTTGCCCGCCCGGGCGGGCATACTAGGCCAGTCTCCATCCTTGGTACGCCAAACCCCATGCTTCGCGCCCTGATCCTCCTAGCCCTGTCTTGCCTGCTCAGCCCGGCCTTCGCCGATGAGCGTGTGCAGACCCAGCAGCAACTGGACGCCACCCGCCAGGACATTGCCGAGCTCAAGAAGACGCTGGGCAAGCTCCAGGAAGAAAAGGCCGGTGTGCAAAAGGACCTCAAAGCCACCGAGACCGACATCGGCAATCTCGAAAAACAGGTGGAGGCTCTACAGCAAGAGCTAAAAAAGACCGAGGGCGATCTGGAGCGCCTTGAAACCGAGAAAAAAAAACTCCAGAGCGCCCGCGTTGAACAACAGCGACTGATCGCCATTCAGGCCCGGTCGGCCTACCAGAACAACGGCCGGGAGGAATACCTCAAGCTGCTGCTCAACCAGCAGAACCCCGAGAAGTTCGCGCGCACCCTCACCTACTACGATTACCTGAGCAAGGCGCGCCTGGAGCAATTGCGCACCTTCAACGAGACCTTGCGCCAGCTGGCCAACGTCGAGCAGGACATTGCCGGCCAGCAGCAACAGTTGCTGGCCCAGCGCGCCGACCTCGACAGCCGCCGCCAGGCCCTGGAAGCCGAGCGAGGCAAGCGCCAGCAGGTGCTGGCCAAGCTCAATGGCGACATGAAGGACCGCGACCAGAAGTTGCAGGCCCGCGAGCAGGACCAGGCCGACCTGGCCAAAGTCCTCAAGACTATCGAGGAAACCCTGGCCCGACAGGCCCGCGAAGCTGAAGAGGCGCGCAAGAAAGCCTTGCTGGCCCAGCAGGAAGCGGAAAAACGCCGCCAGCAGGAGGCCCTGGCCGCTGCCGCTGCCCGCGAACGGGCCCAGGCACCTGTGGAGCCGGTGGAGCCACCGAAAAAGGCTCGTACCACCCTCGGCCCGATGGTTTCCACCGACGGTGCAAGCTACGGCGGCGCATTTTCTTCGGCGCGGGGAAAACTTCCATGGCCCGTGAACGGTCGATTGCTGGCACGCTTTGGTGATGCCCGCGGCAGCGACGCCCGTGCAAAGTGGGACGGGGTGATGATCAGCGCCAACCCGGGCACCCAGGTACGTGCGGTGCACGGCGGGCGCGTGGTGTTCGCCGACTGGTTGCGCGGCGCCGGGCTTCTGGTCATTCTCGACCATGGCAACGGTTACCTGAGCCTGTACGGCCACAACCAGAGCCTGCTCAAGAGCGCCGGTGATATCGTCAAGGCCGGTGAAGCCATTTCCACCGTTGGCGACAGCGGTGGCCAGGACGCGGCAGGCTTGTACTTCGCCATCCGCCAGCAGGGTCGGCCTACCGACCCTTCGCAGTGGTGCCGGGGCTAGTCAAATTTCTACGGCGTAGCCTGAATGCTGCGCCGATGCTCCCCAGGGAGCGCTTACAGGATCAGGAGTTCGTTCGACATGCTGCACTCGCCTCGTCTCACCCAGCTGGCCCTGTCCATCGCCCTGGCGGTCGGCGCGCCCCTGGCCACCGCCGCAGAGCCGGCCAAGGCCGCCGCAGTGCCAGCCACCGAGGTGACCGCCAAGGCACCGCTGCCGCTGGAAGAGCTGCGCACCTTCGCCGAGGTCATGGACCGCATCAAGGCTGCCTACGTCGAACCGGTGGATGACAAGACCCTGCTGGAAAACGCCATCAAGGGCATGCTCAGCAACCTTGACCCGCACTCCGCCTACCTCGGCCCCGAGGACTTCCAGGAGCTGCAGGAAAGCACCAGCGGCGAGTTCGGCGGGCTGGGCATCGAAGTGGGCCAGGAAGACGGCTTCATCAAGGTGGTCTCGCCAATCGACGACACCCCGGCTTCGCGTGCCGGTGTGCAGGCAGGCGACCTGATCGTGAAGATCAACGGCGCCCCTACCCGTGGCCAGACCATGACCGAAGCCGTAGACAAGATGCGCGGCAAGATCGGCGAAAAAATCACCCTGACCCTGGTGCGTGACGGCGGCAACCCGTTCGACGTGACCCTTGCCCGTGCGGTAATCCAGGTCAAGAGCGTGAAGAGCCAGCTGCTGGAAAACGACTATGGCTACATCCGCATCACCCAGTTCCAGGTCAAGACCGGCGACGAAGTGGGCAAGGCGCTGGCCAAGCTGCGCAAGGACAACGGCAAGAAGTTGCGCGGGGTAGTGCTGGACCTGCGCAACAACCCGGGCGGCGTGCTGCAGTCGGCGGTAGAAGTGGCCGACCACTTCCTGACCAAGGGCCTGATCGTCTACACCAAGGGCCGCATCGCCAACTCCGAACTGCGCTTCTCGGCCGACCCGGCCGACGCCAGCGAAGGCGTGCCACTTGTGGTGCTGATCAACGGCGGCAGTGCCTCGGCCTCCGAGATCGTCGCCGGTGCCCTGCAGGACCAGAAGCGCGCCGTGCTGATGGGTACCGACAGCTTCGGCAAAGGCTCGGTGCAGACCGTGCTGCCGCTGGCCAACGACCGCGCCCTGAAACTCACCACCGCGCTGTACTACACCCCCAACGGCCGCTCGATCCAGGCCCAGGGCATCGTGCCGGACATCGAAGTGCGCCCAGCCAAGCTCACCGCCGAAGTCGACACCGAAAACTTCAAGGAAGCCGACCTGCAGGGCCACCTGGGCAACGGCAACGGCGGCGCCGACCGGCCGACCGGCAGCAGCAAGCGCAAGGAACGCCCACAGGACGATGACTTCCAGCTGAGCCAGGCCCTGAGCCTGCTCAAAGGGCTGAACATCACCTCGGGCAAATGATCCACACGATGCGTTACCTGCTGTGTCTGTTGTTCTGCCTGTTGGCCGGGGTCGCGCAAGCGGCGCCGGCCGGCAAGGCCTACATGAGCATCATCATCGACGACCTGGGCCAAAGCCCCGACCGTGACAGCCGAACCCTGGCCCTGCCTGGGCCGGTGACCATGGCGATCATGCCCGACACCCCGCACGCCAGCGACTTCGCCCGCCAGGCCCACAAGGCCGGCAAGACGGTGATCCTGCACATGCCGATGGACCCGGCCACCGGGCCATATGCCTGGCACCCGGGCATCGCCATCGAGGAACTGGCCCGCCGCCTGGAGGCGGCCTTGGCGAAGGTGCCCTACGCCGCCGGCATCAACAACCACATGGGCAGCCGCATGACCGCACAGCGTGAACCCATGGCCTGGTTGATGGGCGAGTTGCAGCGGCGTCATCTGTTCTTTGTCGACAGCCGCACCAGTGCCGCCACCGTCGCCGCAGCCGAGGCGCAGGCACAGGATGTCGCGCATGTGTCACGGGATGTATTTCTGGATGACGTACGCACACCCGAAGCCATTAGCGGTCAGTTGCAACAAGGTATCGCCCTGGCGCGCAAGCAAGGCTCGGCGGTGCTGATCGGCCACCCTTATCCACAGACCCTGGCAGTGCTGGAACGGGAAATCCCCCGGCTCAAGAGCCAGGGGATCGAATTGATCGGCCTGCGCCAGATGATCGCGGAACGCGCCAACCAGGCCATGCCAGCGCATGGCCGCAATGGCCGTTACCATAACCGCTGATCGTCAGCGCAAGGTTCAGGATGGGCGGTTCCAGGCCTCGCTGAAAACAGCCGATGCCTGGGCAAGCGTCAACCGGCCCCGATGCAGTCGCTGGCCGCGCTCAGCCAGTACGGGGGCATCCTGGGGGCCCAGGAAGCGCTGCTCCCAGGTCTTGAGATGGCCCACTGTGAACTCTGCCGGCAAGGCATCTGGGGAAGCGAAGTGAAAGTGCGCGGCCCAGATGATTTTTTTGGGTTTGCCAGCCTTACTGTCGCGCAGGCGAATCGCATATTCATCCATGGAGGAATTGTCCTTCAGCACCTTCCGCGGACCACGGTATTCGATCGAAATCCGCTGTTGCTCATGCAAGTAACGTAAACCCTCGGCTTCAGGGTAAGGCGTAGTGGAATAGACCTTGATCAGCAAGTCCTGGCGCCTCTGCGTCCAACTGCTCAGCTTTTCGACCAGTTTTCCATGGGTGAAACCTTCGCCGCTCTGCAACGCGTCGGCATGTGTACGGAGCTGGCCGATATGGTCGTCGAGGAGGTTCTTCAGATCTCGAGTGCTCACGCCGTCGCGCGCCTTTTGTTCAATCATTCGCTCCAGGGGCGCGTCCTCGGACAGCAAATACAGGGCATGCCCGACCAGCTCTGCCCGGGCGCGGTCAGGTACTACCGGGGCTGGCACACGCTCGGTCCATACGCCATCGACCCTGTCGAAGCGCTTGAGCACCGCCATATCGCCCGATCGGCTGGTCACCTCGACCACGGGCGCCCCCCCTTCATCGACCTGACGGCCTATGGCAATCTGACCGTCCCGGCCATACACCACGAACTGCTGCGCCTGCTCGACAGGATAGGCGCGACGTGCCGAGGGAGTTCGGCCCTCAAGCTCCCACGTTGCCTCGACCAGCAGGGTATTGGCCGACTGCTTCAACGCCATCATGTCCTGTTCGAAAGCCTCGAGCATGGCGCGATTCACAACGGGGTCCACGTCGCGCTTCATGTCGATGCTATTGATGATGGCGCCGCTGTATTCATCCCAGGCCACTTGCAGCACTTCGATACGATCTGCGGGCGGCAGGTTGCTTGTAAGGAGTTGGGCGTGGGCATTGCTGGCGACTTTCAACGCTTCGCTGACAAGCTTGCGCCTGTCGTCCGCCCGATTGACAGCGTCTTCCTGCTCCAGATTGAACGAGAGCTCTGCATGGAACATAGCCTGCCCGAGCTGCATGTCCAGCGTCGTGACTGTACGTTTTGTGACTAATCTACCCAGGGTATTCGGCTGGCCATTTTCATCCAGAACCGAACTCATCACATGATCCTCAGGCACCACGACGATGAACTCGTCGAGGTTGGCACTCGCCTCCACAACCTGCTTGGTAATTTCGACCAGGCCGAGGATGCGGCGTTTGTACTCCAGGTACTGCCCCTCTACCTCGCTGATCGTACGCCCCACCAGCTCATCCTCCAACCGATAGACTTCACCGGGCTCAGCATTTTGCAGTAGCTGGTGCAGCATGTTTTCGCTGCATCTGACGATCTCGGCGTACGCCTCAAGTCGCGACTGCTGGATCACCTCCAGCGCGATCCGGGATGTCAATCTGGAGTAGCGGGCTCTCAATTCGGCAGCGGTGTCCAGCAGACTGACCAGTCGCTTGTTCCGGCCGATGGTGTTACGCAGGTCGCTCACGAACTGGATGCTTACCTCGCGGTACTCGCCCTTTTTCGTCGCGATCTTTTCTTCGGTGGAGGCGACCAGGCGCGCACGCTGCTCAGCTTGTTGGTCCGGCATCTGCTGGAACCTGTCCCTCATGCCGTTGAGCACGGTAAGCTCCGAGGACAAGCGCCGGCATTCCTGGGACAACCTGACCGTGTCGTATTGACGCTGCTCCAGCTCCATGAGCAGTTCCGTAGTTTGACTCACCGCGTGGTCGTATTGCTGCTGCGGTACCCTCCCCTCACGTCGACCTCCGCCTCCGGCCAGGAAACCATCGGTTCTAATGCGCCATAGGCCATCATCCACCAACAGCGGGCCATGCTCACCGTCAGGGCCAACGATGCGCCGCCCATGGTCGTCGTGCTGCACCTGGTAGGCATTCCCGTCGATAACCACATAGAACCGCTCGCCAACCCGCTCGAGGCCATCGCTGCGCGTAGCGCCAGTCAGATCGATATCGGCGACATACGGGGCCAACGCCTTGGCTTGTGCCACTGGCCCTTGCCCCCAACCGTGTCCCAGCGATACCGGCCCGACTTCCTCCCGTAGCGAGCCGATGGAGGTTTCCAATGTGGACACCACCTCAGCCGGCCGCCAGATAGCAGGGTCTCGAGGTGCAAGGGCCCTGTAGATCGGCTCGGCATGAATCATTTGCGGTGCGCGGGCAATCTCGCCCTGTCGACCATGCATGAGCGCCATGGCTACGGTAGCCACCAGGTTCGCACTCATTACCGTATCCGATAGGCCACGCTCCGAAGCTGGCGTCTTTTCCAGCAAAGGCGACAGCAGGCCCACCACGGCGGCGACCCGGCCCAGCAGGCCCGGCAATACCGGCGCAACCAGGTCGAAGAACAGCCAACCGAACGTCTTCACCACTGCCCAGCGATGCTCGGCATTGGATACCGTCTGCCGGTCCGCCAGTTCGATCAGCGCTGCGCGCTTGCTGGCGAACATGCCCACGTCGATGTCGGCCAGATAGTTCTGCAACTTCAATCTCGGCGGCGCGACCGGTGATGGCAGGATCGAAGTATCGATGATCGGGCGGCCCAGGTGAGGCTCGATGAAGCCACCGTAGGCGTAGATGGATCGCGCACCTTCCGGCAACCAGGCGAGCACGCTGTCCTGCAGATCGCCAGGCTGCCTTATGGCGTTCATCAGGCCGCCCTGATCGTCGTACTGCAGCAGCGTCTGTTGCGCATAAAGCGGCCGGTACAGCAGAACCACCGACGGGTGGGTCAGGGCGATCACATACATGCACGCGACCTCGTCGACCTGACGCCGGTCAGGGTCTGCCCTGAAGGCCAAGGGGGCGATATCCACATTTACCCTCAGATCCCGTCCGCTGCGGCAGAACTCGGCCAGCGCACGCCAGGCACTCTCGCTCAGGCTGCCCTCGACCTTGGCCCTCAAGCCGTCGAACAACAGTCCATGACGCCATTCACGGCCAAACAACTTGCCGCGCTCCGTTAATGTGGCCCTGTCATTGAGCACTTCGGCGGCATGCAGAGGATAGTTGCCGCCAATATCCACACGTTCGATCAGGCCACTGATGTAGACCGGATTCATCCAGTCCATGATCAACTGGTTTTTCTTGTGACTAATGCTGCTGATGATGCCACCCGACAGGGCATCCAGGTGCCCGATGGCCAGCTCGGTGAGGGTCAGGCTACCGCCATCCTTGAGGGTGACGGGCAAGTCTTTGTCCACAGTGGTGTCGGGGATGGACACCTTCAGTATCAGGTCATCCGGGAAGTAGTTGGCCTCAGTTGGGTAATCGTCGAGCATCTGCTTACGCAAGCGCTCTGCGGCATAGCTGTGAAGGTCTTGCAGACCACCCAGCGAACTGCGCCCCTTGCTCAGCGCCTGGGCGATCGAGGCATCCAGCAATGCCACCTGATACTCGAAGCGGTCACGGCTACTGGCGGCCAACAGCCATTCAGGCAAGGTCGAAGACACGTCGATATCGCCAGAACGGTCCTCGTTGAGGAAGTGCCGGGACGGATCGGTGAGTACGCTCATCACCGCTTCCAGTTCGGCACCATCGGCCATCGACGACAATTTGACTTGCGCCACATCATCAAGCAGCAGGTTCAGCAGCAACCCGGATTGCTGCATGAAGGCATCACCCTCGAAGGCATACCTGCGCCAGGTCAGCTCGTCGGCCCGGCCGCGCCCCACCGAGTAGTCACGCAGCGCTTCGCTGAACGCCAGCACATCCGCGAACGCCTTGACCGCGCCAGACAGCGTGCACCACAGGATTAGCTTGCGCTCGTCTCGCTCGGCCTCGATCAACAGGTCCCCCGGCATGAACACCTGCTCGCGCTCATCAACGGCCCAGGAAAACCCCAGCGTGGTGACCTGGACCCCGCTCACGCCCAACAGCAGTTCGTTGACCAAGGCGCGTTCGTCATCCTCCAACGGGGCCCGCGATACGCTGCCTGCCAGCGCCATGCGCAGCGCTTGCTGCATCCAGCGGTGCCTGCCGACGCCGGCATCATCGGGGTTCGGGCGGGCTTCGGCATTCCAGTAGTCGATCTGTGCCCGCTGAAAATCCTCGACCAGCGAGGCCAGGACTTCATCGAAAACAGCATTCATTTCGTGCAACTGCACGTTCAACGACTGCAAGCCACTGTGTTCGATGACCTCGGAAAGCCCGTTGGCGGGAGGCTCGGCGCTCAGGTGATGCTGCTCGGTGAAGGCTACCGGCCGGCCTTGAACCACCCCGTCGAGCAACACCGTGGCCAGGCTCTGCAGGTCGATCTTGCCATTGCGCGCCAGGGTCACGGTAAACCCTTCGCTGGAATCATGCTCGGGAAAGTGAGAGGCCAGCTTTGGATAACGTGCGACGAGGGCGCTGAACAGCTTGGCGTCCAATACTTGGCGCAACGTCGGGCGTGTTGCGAACTGTGCGGCGATCACGTCCCGCTGCGCAGGGGGGGGCGAAGTGCTCGGTGGTAAGGGTCATGCGATTGGCTCCAGCTACGGATATGAGCCGTTACCATGCGCAACCGCGCCACCCAATGAGGCTTACATATTTACTCACCTGCCGACCTGGCAGTCAGGCAGGACAAGGGCCGTGCTCCACTCCGGCATGGCCCTTGCCGCGTCTATCGATCAGCTATACACACGCCCCAGCAACTGGCGATGGCTCTCGAACTGGTCGAGCACATCACGCACTATCTGCTCAGGGGCGAAGCCCATCAGGTCGTACTCCTGACTGCCGTCGTGCAGGTAGACCTCGGCGCGGTAGAAGCGCTGGCGCAGTTCAGGCTCACCGTCGACCGGCGCCTCGCTCGGCGCGGCCATGTAGCCGTCAAGGCTCACTTCGTAGACGAACGGGTTGCCCTCATCCATCATCACCCGCAAGCCCATCAGGTTGCGCGACTGGCCAAAGCGGGTTTCCACCTCGAAGCCTAAGGCCTGCAGCTGAGCAGCGGCTTCTTTCAACGCCGGGCTTACGTGCTTGTCCATGAAGCGCTGCACCACGGCCTGGGTCGGCTGCAGGTCCAGTTGGCTCAGGCGCTCGCTGAAGCCGCGGCGGCCACGGGCGGCCAGCTCGGCGCGCTCCTGCTCGACCGCCACATCCTGCTTCATGGCCTTGTACAAGCCGAACATGAACAGCACCAGCACCACCGAGAACGGCAGGCCCGCCAGCACGACCATGGTCTGCATGGCTTCGAAGTTGCCGGCAAACAGCAGGCCGATGGTAACCAGCGTGATGATCACCGACCAGAACACTACCATCCAGTGCGGCGCGTCTTCGTCCACCTTGCCGCCTTTGCACGACAGGTTGGCCATCATCACTGCGCCGGAGTCGGCCGGGGTGAGGAACAGCACGAAGCCGACGAACACCGCCACACCGATCACGATCTTGGCGGCCGGGAAGTATTCAAGCAGTTGGTAGATCGACATCGACGGCTGTTCGAGGGCGGTCTTGCCCAGCTCGACGGCGCCCTGGTTGATCACCAGGTCCAGTGCGGTGTTACCGAAGATCGACAGCCAGGCCAGGGTGAAGCCCAGCGGGATCAGCAGCACGCCCATGACCAGCTGGCGTACGGTGCGGCCCTTGGAGATACGCGCGATGAACATGCCAACGAACGGGCCCCAGGAAATCCACCAGGCCCAGTAGAACACGGTCCACAGGCCGAGCCAGCGCTCGGACTTGCCGGCTTCGCCTTCGTAGACGTACAGGTCGAAGGTCTTCAGCACGATGCCATTTAGGTAGTCGCCGACGTTCTGCACCAGGCCGTTGAGCAAGTGCAGGGTTTCGCCGCCCAGCAGCACGAAGATCAGCAGGCCGCTGAACAGCATGATGTTCAGGTTGGACAGGCGGCGAATGCCGTTCTCCACGCCGGACACCGCAGCCACCGTCGCCACACCTGCCATGACCAGGATCACTACCAGCAGGTTGGTTTTGCTGTGGTCCATGCCGAACAGGTATTCCAGGCCCGAAGACACCTGCATCGAGCCGATACCCAGGTTGGTTACCAGGCCCAGCAGGGTGACGAACATCCCGAAGATGTCCACCGCGTTGCCCGCAGCACCCTTGACCCAACGCTCACCCACCAGCGGGTACAGCGCCGAGCGCAGTGCCAGGGGCTGATTATGGCGGTAGGCGAAGTAACCCACGGCCAGGCCGACCAGGGCGTAGATCGCCCAGCCGTGCAGGCCCCAGTGCAGGAAGGTCAGCTGCAGGCCCTGGCGCGCGGCCTCGAGGCTGGCTGGCGTGCCTTCAGGTGGGTTGAAGTAGTGGTCCAGTGGCTCGGAGGCGCCGAAGTACAGCAGCGAGATACCGATACCAGAGGAGAACAACATGCCCGCCCAGGCCCCGTAGCTGAAGTCGGGCTGGTCGTCCTTGCCGCCAAGCTTGAGCTTGCCGTAATCGGAGAACGCCAGGAAAACGACAAACAGCAGGTAACCGCAGATCACCAGCATGTAGTACCAGCCGAAGGTGCGCGTCAGCCACTTCTGGGCTACGCCCAGCACTTGGCCGGCAGTATCGGGTACAGCGATCAGCAAGGCAGTCAGAACAAGGATCATCAGCGCGGAGGTGAAGAACACTACGCGGTTGACCCGTACCCTCTCGGCGGGGGGCTTGGTAAGTGAGGCAGAACTCATTGCACGAATGCTCCGGGCAGTACGGCTTTGTGGAGGCTAATCATTCTTTCCCGAGCAATTGGTGGAATATCCCCACTGCGTCAGGTGTTATAAAAGCACCCTGGAAACCGTGATCCCGAATCGATACGTTGCAAAAAAACAGACAGGTGGCCTGCAGAAAATGCCCACGCATCCGCAGAGGTGCGCGCATTCGTCACAGATCACCCCGCCCGCTCCAAGGGCCTGTCGCAGGGCCAGTGGCCGTACGGCAGAATCTGCATTTCGCATCGCTCATGCCCGTCAACGCCTTGTATTCCGGGGGTTACGCGATTTCCTGGGGTGTCAATCCGTGCCTTCTGGACCGCCTTGTAAGCTGTCAATGGCACAAATTGTCGCAGAGCTTATTCTTTATTGATTGAACGTTCAATCAAAACAAAATAGACTGGCCTTCGCCGAGTCAGCCGCCCGTCGTCTGCTCGCAGGCCTGAGGAGATAGCAAGATGCCCAAGGTCGGTATGCAACCCATCCGCCGCCAGCAGTTGATCGAAGCCACGCTGCAGGCGGTCGATCAGGTCGGTCTGGGGGACGCCAGCATTGCGCTGATTGCCCGTTTGGCCGGTGTGTCGAACGGCATCATCAGTCACTACTTTCGGGACAAGAACGGCCTGATAGCAGCGACGATGGGTTACATCATGAGCATGCTCAACGAAGGCGTCAGAGCACGCCGTCAGGCCCTGACGGACGACAGCCCGCGCGCTCACCTGAAAGTGATCATCGAGGGCAACTTCGATGCCAGCCAGGTGAACGGCCCGGCAATGAAAACCTGGTTGGCCTTCTGGGCTTCCAGCATGCACCAGCCCGATTTGCACAGGTTGCAGCGGATCAACGACCACCGCTTGTATTCCAACCTGTGCTGCCAGTTCCGCCGCGCCCTGCCGCTCTACCATGCGCGTAAGGCAGCCCGCGGCCTGGCAGCCCTGATCGACGGCCTGTGGCTGCGTGGCGCCCTGTCGGGTGATGCATTCGACACCGGCCAGGCGATACGGATTGCTTACGAATACATGGATCTACAACTGGCTAAACAGCACACCCTGGGCACAAACGACCAGGCCGCTGAACAAGCACGCACGGCCCTTGCCAACCCAGCAGGAGCGTGACGCGCAAGCCAAACCACACACTGCACTTGCGAGGACACTATGGCCCGTTTCGGAACGCAAAAACTCTACATTGATGGCGCTTACGTCGACGCTGGCAGCGATGCCACTTTCGAAGCCATCAACCCGGCTACCGGCGAAGTCCTCGCCCACGTGCAACGTGCCACCGAGGCTGACGTCGAGAAAGCTGTCGAAAGCGCCGAGCGTGGCCAGAAAGTCTGGGCTGCGATGACCGCCATGCAGCGTTCGCGCATCCTGCGCCGCGCCGTCGACATCCTGCGCGAGCGCAACGATGAGCTGGCCCAGCTGGAAACCCTGGACACCGGCAAGTCGTACTCCGAAACCCGCTACGTCGACATCGTCACCGGCGCCGACGTGCTGGAATACTATGCAGGCCTGGTGCCGGCCATCGAAGGCGAGCAGATCCCGCTGCGCGAATCGTCCTTCGTCTACACCCGCCGCGAGCCGCTGGGCGTGACCGTGGGTATCGGCGCCTGGAACTATCCGATCCAGATCGCCCTGTGGAAATCCGCCCCGGCCCTGGCCGCTGGCAACGCGATGATCTTCAAGCCGTCGGAAGTCACCTCGCTGACCACCCTGAAACTGGCCGAGATCTACACCGAAGCCGGCCTGCCAAATGGCGTGTTCAACGTTCTGACCGGCAGCGGCCGCGAAGTCGGCACCTGGCTGACCGAGCACCCGCGCATCGAAAAAGTCTCCTTCACCGGCGGCACCACCACCGGCAAGAAAGTCATGGCCAGCGCCTCCAGCTCCTCGCTGAAGGAAGTCACCATGGAACTGGGCGGCAAGTCGCCACTGATCATCTGCGCCGACGCCGACCTGGACAAGGCCGCCGACATCGCCATGATGGCCAACTTCTACAGCTCGGGCCAGGTGTGCACCAACGGCACCCGCGTGTTCATCCCGGCTGAAATGAAAGCTGCTTTTGAAGCCAAGATCGCCGAGCGCGTTGCCCGCATCCGTGTTGGCAACCCGGAAGACGAAAACACCAACTTCGGCCCGCTGGTCAGCTTCGCCCACATGGAAAACGTGTTGGGCTACATCGCCAAGGGTAAAGAAGAAGGTGCCCGCGTACTGTGCGGTGGCGAGCGTCTGACCGAAGGTGACTTCGCCAAGGGCGCCTTCGTGGCCCCGACCGTGTTCACCGACTGCACCGACGACATGACCATCGTCAAGGAAGAGATCTTCGGCCCGGTCATGAGCATTCTGTCCTACGAGACCGAAGAAGAAGTGATCCGTCGTGCCAACGACACCGAGTACGGCCTGGCCGCCGGTGTGTGCACCAACGACATCACCCGCGCCCACCGCATCATCCACAAGCTGGAAGCCGGCATCTGCTGGATCAACGCATGGGGTGAATCGCCGGCCGAAATGCCGGTCGGTGGCTACAAGCAGTCGGGCGTCGGCCGTGAGAACGGCGTCAGCTCGCTGGCTCAATACACTCGCATCAAGTCGGTCCAGGTCGAGCTGGGCGGCTACAACTCGGTTTTCTAAGCCCTGTCTAGCCACGCCCGTGCCACTGTGCACGGGCGTTCCCGCTCCCTGATCACCGCCAACACGAGGGTACTTTCATGTCCCAAGAATTCGATTACATCATCGTCGGTGCCGGTTCGGCCGGTAACACCCTGGCTACCCGCCTGACCGAAGACGCCGGCGTCACCGTACTGCTGCTGGAAGCCGGTGGCCCCGACTACCGCTTCGACTTCCGCACCCAGATGCCCGCCGCCCTGGCCTTCCCGCTGCAAGGCCGCCGCTACAACTGGGCGTATGAGACCGACCCGGAGCCGCACATGGACGGCCGCCGCATGGAATGTGGCCGTGGCAAGGGCCTGGGTGGCTCGTCGCTGATCAACGGCATGTGCTACATCCGCGGCAACGCCATGGACTTCGACGGCTGGGCAGAGCTGCCAGGCCTGGAAGACTGGACCTACCTGGATTGCCTGCCGTACTTCCGTAAAGCCGAAACCCGTGACATCGGCCCGAACGATTACCACGGTGGTGAAGGCCCGGTCAGCGTTGCCACGCCAAAAGCCGGCAACAACCCGCTGTTCCACGCCATGGTCGAGGCCGGCGTGCAGGCTGGTTACCCGCGCACCGAAGACCTCAACGGCTACCAGCAGGAAGGCTTCGGCCCGATGGACCGTTCGGTCACCAAGAACGGCCGCCGCTCCAGCACCGCCCGTGGCTACCTGGACCAGGCCAAGAAGCGCCCGAACCTGACCATCGTCACCCATGCCCTGAGCGACCGTATCCTGTTCGACGGCAAGCGTGCCGTTGGCGTGACCTACCTGGTTGGCGACAGCGAAGAGCGTGTGGAAGCCCGTGCCCGCAAGGAAGTGATCGTAAGCTCCGGCGCCATCGCTTCGCCGCAGCTGCTGCAGCGCTCCGGCGTCGGCCCGCGTCACCTGCTGGAAAGCCTCGACATCCCGGTTGTACACGACCTGCCAGGTGTTGGTGAAAACCTGCAGGACCACCTGGAGTTGTACCTGCAGTACGCCTGCACCCAGCCGGTATCGCTGTACCCATCGCTGCTGTGGTGGAACCAGCCGGCCATCGGTGCCGAGTGGCTGTTCAACGGCACCGGCATCGGCGCCAGCAACCAGTTCGAGGCTGGCGGTTTCATCCGTACCCGCCCTGAATTCAAGTGGCCGAACATTCAGTACCATTTCCTGCCGGTGGCCATTAACTACAACGGCTCCAATGGCGTGAAGGAACACGGCTTCCAGGCTCACATGGGTTCCATGCGTTCGCCTGCCCGTGGTCGCATCCAGGCCAAGTCGAAAAACCCCCGCCAGCACCCGAGCATCCTGTTCAACTACATGTCCACCGAGCAGGACTGGCAGGAATTCCGCGACGGCATCCGCTTGACCCGCGAGATCATGGCCCAGCCGGCGCTGGACCCGTACCGTGGCCGCGAGATCAGCCCGGGCGCCGACGTGCAAACCGACGAGCAGCTGGACAAGTTCATCCGCGAGCACGCCGAAACCGCCTTCCACCCGTCCTGCTCGTGCAAGATGGGCACCGACGACATGGCAGTGGTCGACGGCGAAGGCCGCGTGCATGGCATGAAAGGCCTGCGTGTGGTCGATGCCTCGATCATGCCGCTGATCATCACCGGCAACCTCAACGCCACCACGATCATGATTGCCGAAAAGATCTCGGACAAGATCCGTGGCCGCAAGCCGCTGCCGCGCAGCACTGCCAAGTACTATGTGGCGGGCGATGCGCCGGTGAAAGGCAAGCCGATGCGTGAAGTGAAGCAGGGTTGAAACCTTGATCAGGGGCCGCACAGCGGCCCCTTTCACTTTTGCTCAGGTGGGCACCGCAAAGAAGGTGCGCATCAACGAGTCATCCTCACTGCCCAGTCGCACAGCCAGTGCCTGGCGGTCGAACAACATTCCGGTGCGCATCTCACGCACGGTATTCCCGCTTGGCGCCTGCGCCAGTGCCTTCAGGCACACCTCCGTAAAGTGATAGTTGTGCCCTTGAACGGCCGTTATCTTTTCCACTTGCAGGTAGCGCCCGGGCATCATCAAAGACTCTGCCTCATCTGGTCGCCTTGAAAAGGGCCCGATCGGCGTCGCCTGCATGTCCTCGCCTGGTTCCAATACATACACCAAGGCATTTTCATCAAAAGCACTCCGGCCGCTGACCTGGGTCTGAGGGCCATTGAAAACCTCCCAGAGGGCATAGGGGTTTTCCGTGAATGACGTGAAGTCGGTGGTCACCAGCACATCACCCACGTCAATGGCACCCTCACCAGATACCTGAAAACCCGTGCCCCGCAGGCTGGAAGCCGCCCGGTACAGCCTCACCTGATTACTGACGCCAATTTGCCCCAGTGCGCGGGCAAGGTCGTGGCTGCGCTGGATATTCCCGGCGCGACTGCCCTCTAGCGACATGCCCCGCCACAGGTTGTTGTAGCGCTCCGGCGAGCTGGTGTACTCGGCAATGGCGGGCGAACCAAAGCCGTGCTCATCGCGATAGACGGGATACGGCTCACTGAATGCATCCAGATACTCGCCATTGGCCCCCACGGCATCGAGATCAGCGCACGGCACCGCGCCCAACAGGGCTTCCTGCCGCGCCAGCGCCTGATCCGACGTAGCCAGCAATTCGTCTGCCGCCGGGGCCATGTAAGGCCCCCAGTCGACCTTGCCGGCAGAGGCTTGCGCCTGACCAGCCACACGCGGGGGGACGTGGCCATCGGTGAACAGCTCGCTGGCACGCATCATCGCTATATCAAGCAGAATGAACAGAATATCCGTCAGTACTGACCACCATGCAGCTGTGCGCCAGGCCTGCTTGCCATTGATTGCCCGGTCCAGATGCAGAGCCAGGCTTGCGGTACCCAGACCGAGCGATGCCAATATCACTGGCCAGCCAAGCGGCGTCATCGGCGCGATTATAAAACTCGCTGCTTGCAAGCCCGCCAGCCAATCGGCCTTGCGCAGTTGTGCGTTGGTGGTCAGCCGCTCATGAGCATCGCTGGCCAGATCGTCCATGACCGCATCGCGCAGATGGACGAACAAGTCCCCTGCGATGGCCGGCCCGGAAATCATGGTGTCGCCCCGCGACTGCGCGAACAACTTGAAGTAATTGCGTAAACGCGGGCGCAACGACTGCGCCAGTACCCCGTCCCCGACGAACAACCTGACCAGCCGCTCTCGCCCCACATCCGTGGCTGCCTGGTCAGCCATCCATTCCTGAAACGCGTGGCGATCGTCGAATACCTGCACGACATCCTGTGCATCGGCAAGATAGAGGCACAACCTGCCAGTCTTCAGCTTACGCAAGAACAGCATCCTGGCGCTGATATCGCCGATGGCCAGTGCGCTCCATCCATGTTGGGCATTCGCTTGCTGGTCCTGTCGCAAGCCTTGCACGGTACTCGGCAAACCGGGTACAGCGACAGTTGCCATTACCAGCTCCTGGCGCTCAGGGTCGCTCAACGTGGATTGGCCCACAGCGGCAAGGAAGCGGGCGCGGGCCAAGACACAATAGTCTTCGCCATGGCGCGAGCGAAACTGGCGCAGTGCCTCGGTGTAGCGCCCCGCAAAATCCAATCGCCAGAACGCCGCCAAGACCTGCTGTGCGTCGAGCCGCACCTCGTTGCGCTCGTCATAGACCCTGTGGCTGGCATCGACCCGGTAGAAGCCACCGTAAATACTCAGCTCGTCAGCACTGGCCTGCTGCTGCGGGCTGAACCGCTGGATGACCAGCTCGGTCAGGCTCAAGGACCGCAGTGGCGGCCCGTTGTGGCACCAGCCAGTGAAGCTCGACGAACTACTGGCCGCCGACTGGAACTCGTGCCAGTAAAGCCCGTCCGGATCCACCCAGTAACCTAGCTGGCGGCGAAGCACATGGCCCGCCGCCTGGCGCGCCAAGTTGTGCAAATCAGGAAATTTTCCGAGTAGGCGCTGGGCCACCTGGGCGAGAGAAATGGGTGCTTTGACGTTCATGTTACGCGCCTGCCTGATAATGGGCGCACCATTGCAGCCGCAAGCCGCAGCGACGATGCGGTATCGCTTTACAGCCTGCGCTGGCCTCGGGTTAGAATCGATTGGCACGCGACCTGCTAGCTTTTGCTGAAAAACGCGCTACCACGTCCCTTCCCGCCGCTGTCTCGGAGTACCTGCCTTTGGATGCAAGCACCATCAACAGCCTGTTCTTGATCGGCGCATTGCTGGTGGGTGCAAGTATTCTGGTCAGCTCGCTGTCGTCGCGGCTGGGCATCCCCATTCTGGTCATCATCCTCGCCGTCGGCATGGTCGCCGGTGTCGATGGTGGCGGCATCATCTTCAACAACTACCCGACCGCCTACCTGGTGGGCAACCTGGCACTGGCCGTGATCCTGCTCGACGGTGGCTTGCGCACGCGGGTGGCAAGCTTCCGCGTGGCGCTGTGGCCGGCACTGTCGCTGGCCACGGTCGGGGTAATGATCACCACCGCCCTCACCGGCCTGGTTGCAGCCTGGCTGTTCAACCTGAGCCTGATCCAGGGCCTGCTGATCGGCGCCATCGTCGGCTCCACCGACGCCGCTGCGGTGTTCTCGCTGCTGGGCGGCAAAGGCCTGAACGAGCGGGTTACCGCCACCCTCGAGATCGAGTCGGGCAGCAACGACCCGATGGCGGTGTTCCTCACGGTCACCCTGATCGACATGATCGCCAGCGGCCAGACCGGCCTGCACTGGGGCCTGCTGGGCCACCTGTTGCGCGAGTTCGGCATTGGCGGGCTGCTGGGCCTGGGTGGCGGCTGGGTGATGTTGCAGCTGGTCAACCGCATCAACCTGGCCGGTGGCCTGTACCCGATCCTGGTGGTAGCCGGCGGCCTGGTGGTGTTTTCGCTGACCAACGCCCTGCACGGTAGCGGCTTCCTCGCCGTGTACCTGTGCGGCCTGGTGCTGGGCAACAAGCCTATCCGCAGCCGCCACGGCATCCTGCACATGCTCGACGGCATGGCCTGGCTGGCCCAGATCGGCATGTTCCTGGTGCTGGGGCTGCTGGTCACGCCCCACGACCTGCTGCCCATCGCCTTGCCGGCGCTAGGCCTGGCATTGTGGATGATTCTGGTGGCGCGGCCGCTGTCGGTGGTCGCTGCACTGCTGCCGTTCAAGGCCTTCCATGGCCGCGAAAAGGGCTTTATTTCCTGGGTAGGCCTGCGCGGCGCGGTACCGATCATTCTGGCGGTGTTCCCGCTGATGGCCGGCCTGCCAGACGCCCAGCTGTTCTTCAACCTGGCGTTCTTCATCGTGCTGGTGTCACTGCTGGTGCAAGGCACCAGCCTGCCGTGGATGGCCAAACTGCTGAAAGTGACGGTGCCGCCAGACCCGGCGCCGATCTCCCGCTCCGCCCTAGAAGTGCACATCACCAGCGAGTGGGAAATGTTCGTCTACCGCCTGGGCGCCGAAAAATGGTGCATCGGTGCCGCCCTGCGCGAGCTGAAAATGCCCGAAGGCACGCGGATTGCCGCCCTGTTCCGTGGCGAGCAACTGCTGCACCCATCGGGCAGTACCGTGCTGGAAGTGGGCGACATGCTTTGCGTGATCGGCCACGAGCACAACCTGCCGGCCCTGGGCAAGCTGTTCAGCCAGGCACCACAGCGCGGCCTGGACCTGCGGTTCTTTGGCGACTTCGTGCTCGAAGGCGATGCCGAACTGGGTGCGGTGGCAGCACTTTACGGCCTGAAACTCGATGGCCTGGACGCGAAAATGCCGC
Source organism: Pseudomonas sp. TSO6 (assembly GCF_056098905.1). Taxonomy (NCBI): domain Bacteria; kingdom Pseudomonadati; phylum Pseudomonadota; class Gammaproteobacteria; order Pseudomonadales; family Pseudomonadaceae; genus Pseudomonas; species Pseudomonas sp. TSO6. Next base: position 260,944 of record NZ_JBLZWV010000069.1, read on the forward strand.
TGGCGCAGTTCATCCGACAGAAGGTCGGAGGCGCTCCAGTAGTAGGTGACCAGGTCGATTGGCATGGCACGATCTGGACCGTGGCAACCATGGACGGGAACAAGATCCAGAAAGTAGGCGTCAGATTCCCCGAAGGAACGCGACCCGGACCAGGATTGTTCCTCTAAACTTCGTTTCTGCCGGATCCACAAGTAGTTTGCCTATGTCCCTGCGCGTGTACCTTCGCACAGCCCTGCTCGGGCTGTGCCTGTCCCTTTCCTTTGCGGCCACCGCAGCAGAGGCCCCGACCACCGCCAACATCCAGAACAGCCTCGACAAGATCGCCGAGCGCAAACTGCCCGAGGCTGACCAGAAGGCCCTGCAGCAAGTGCTCGAACAGACGTTGAGCCTGCTTGCCAGCAAGGAAGACAACGAAAGGAAGCTCGCCGCGCTCAAGCAGCAGCTGACCAGTGCCCCCAAGGAAACCAGTGACAGCCAGAAGGAACTGGCCCGGCTCAAGGAAAGCAAGGCGCAGCCTGTCGCTCAACGCTACGCCGCCCTCAGCGTGCCACAGCTCGAGCAAATGCTCAGCGAACGCAACACCCAGCAGGGCGAGCTGCAGAAGGCGCTGTCCGAAGCCAACAGCCTGATCATCAATTCGCAAACCCGCCCGGAACGCGCCCAGGCCGAAATCAGCAACAGCCAGGCCCGTACCCAGCAGATCAACAGCATCCTCAAAACCGGCAAGGATGGCGGCAAATCGATCAACGCCGACCAGCGCAACCAACTCAATGCCGAGCTGGCCTCACTCAACGCACTTACCTTGCTGCGCCGCCAGGAACTGGCTGGCAACAGCCTGCTGCAAGACCTGGGCAACGCCCGCCACGACCTGTTGATCGAGCGTGCCGCGCGCCTGGAGCAGGAAATCCAGGGCCTGCAGACGCTGATCAACGATAAACGGCTGGCCCAGTCGCAAGAGGCGGTCACCCAGCAATCGATCGAGGCCCAGAAAGCCGGCGGCAGCAGCCTGCTGGCCAGCGAGAGCGCGGCCAACCTCAAGCTTTCCGACTACCTGCTCAAAAGCACCGACCGCCTCAACGAGCTGACCCAACAGAACTTGCGCACCAAGCAGCAACTCGACAGCCTGACCCAGGCCGATCAGGCGCTGGACGAGCAGATCAGCGTACTCAAGGGCAGCCTGTTGCTGTCGAAGATCCTCTACAAACAGAAGCAGGCGCTACCGCACCTCAAGCTCGACCGTGACCTGGCCGACCAGATCGCCGATATCCGCCTGTACCAGTTCGAGATCAATCAGCAACGCGAACAAATGAGCAGCCCGGTTACCTACGTCGACAAACTGCTGGCCAGCCAGCCGCAGGCAGACGTCACCCCGGCCTTGCGCAAAGCCCTGCTGGAGGTGGCGATCACCCGCAGCGATCTGCTCGAGCGCCTGAACCGCGAACTGTCGGCACTGCTCAACGAGTCGATTACCCTGCAACTCAACCAGAAGCAGCTGCTGGGCACCGCGCAGAGCCTGCGCACCACCCTCGACGAACAGATGTTCTGGATCCCCAGCAACAAGCCGCTGGACTGGGACTGGCTGAGCTATGTACCCCAGCGCCTGGCCGACCAGGTCGCCAACCTGCCGTGGGGTTCGGGCCTGAAAGAGCTGGCCGACGGCCTGAGCCAGCGCCCGCTGCTGTTCCTGCCGCTGTTGTTGGTAATCGGCGCCCTGTTGTGGCGGCGCAAGTACCTGTACCAACGGCTGGGCAAGGTGCACCAGGACATCGGCCACTTCCGCCGTGACAGCCAGTGGCACACGCCCCAGGCGATCCTTATCAACATCCTCCTGGCGATGCCGGTCAGCCTTGGCCTGGCGCTGTGCAGCTACGCCCTGCAGATCGACGCCCGCGGGCAGAATGCCAACCTGGGCGCCGCACTCTGGCAGCTGGCCCAGGCCTGGCTGGTGTTCTACACCGCCTACCGTATCCTCGCACCCGGTGGCGTGGCGGAAGTCCACTTCCGCTGGCACAAACCGCAGGTCGAGTTCCTGCGCGGCTGGGTTCGCCGCCTGGGCACCGTGGTGCTGGCGCTGGTGGGCGTGGTGGCGGTGGCCGAGCACCAGCCTTCGGCGCTGGCCGACGATGTGCTGGGTATCGGCGTGGTGCTGACCTGCTACGCACTGATGGCCTGGCTGCTCAGCCGCCTGCTGCTCAGCAGCCCCGCGCACCGCGACACCTCGCTGTTCCGCAGGGCCGTGGGTGTAGCGTTCACCGCACTGCCCATCGCCCTGTTCGTCGCCGTGTGTTTCGGCTACTACTACACCGCATTGAAGCTCACCGACCGACTCATCTACACCCTGTACCTGCTGCTGTTCTGGCTGGTGATCGAGGCGGCGTTCGTGCGCGGCCTGTCGGTGGCGGCACGGCGCCTGGCCTACCAGCGCGCGCTCAGCAAACGGGCAGCGGCCAAGGAAGGGCTGGATGGCGAAGTCATCACCGAAGAGCCGACGCTGGACATCGAGCAGGTCAACCAGCAGTCGCTGCGCCTGATCCGCCTGGCCCTGCTCGGCGGCTTCATCGCCGGCCTGTACTGGGTGTGGGCAGACCTGATCTCGGTGTTCGCTTACCTCAACAACTTCGTCCTGTACGAATACACCAGCGGCACCGGCGCCGCCGCCAGCATGGTGCCGATAAGCCTTGGCGACCTGCTGGGTGCGCTGGTAATTGTCGGCATCACGTTCGCCCTGGCCGGCAACTTGCCGGGCCTGCTGGAAGTGCTGGTGCTGTCACGCCTGAACCTGGCCCAGGGCAGCGCCTATGCCACCACCACGCTGCTGTCGTACACCATTGTCGGCATCGGTATCGTCAGCACCCTGTCGACCCTGGGGGTGAGCTGGGACAAGCTGCAATGGCTGGTGGCCGCGTTGTCGGTGGGCCTGGGCTTCGGCATGCAGGAAATCTTCGCCAACTTCATCTCCGGCATCATGATCCTGTTCGAGCGCCCGGTACGGATTGGCGACACCATCACCATCGGCAACCTGTCGGGCACGGTGAGCAAGATCCGCATCCGCGCCACCACCATCACCGACTTCGACCGCAAGGACATCATCGTCCCCAACAAGACCTTCATCACCGGCCAGCTGATCAACTGGTCGCTGACCGACACGGTCACCCGGGTAACGCTGAAGCTGGGCATCGACTACGGCTCTGACCTGGACCTTGTACGCGACCTGCTGCTCAAGGGCGCACACGAAAACCCGCGCGTGCTCAAGGACCCGGAACCGATCGTGTACTTCCTCAACTTTGGTGAAAGCTCGCTGGACCACGAGTTGCGCATGCACGTGCGCGACCTGGGCGACCGCAACCCGACGCTGGACGAGATCAACCGCTACATCAACCGCGAGTTCAAGGCTCACAACATCAAGATCTCGGTACGCCAGGTCGAGGTGTTCCTGATGGACCAGAAGGGCGGCAAGCAGCAGCTGATTCCGCTGGAGCAACCTAAACCGGATGGCACTGCACCGGCCTGAGTGGGCTCGAATGCTTTATTCTGTGCTGAATCTCAGGAGCAGCCCGTGAAAGCCCTCGACCAACTCACCTTCGACAACCGCTTCGCCCGCCTGGGCGATGCGTTCTCCACCCAGGTGCTGCCCGAGCCCATTGCAGACCCGCGCCTGGTGGTAGCCAGCGAGTCGGCCATGGCCTTGCTCGAGCTCGACCCCGCCCAGGCCGACCTGCCGGTGTTCGCCGAGCTGTTCAGCGGCCACAAGCTGTGGGAAGAAGCCGACCCACGGGCGATGGTCTATTCCGGCCACCAGTTCGGCTCGTACAACCCACGGCTGGGCGATGGTCGCGGCCTGCTGCTGGCCGAAGTACTCAACGACAAAGGCGAGCACTGGGATCTGCACCTCAAGGGCGCCGGCCAGACCCCTTACTCACGGATGGGCGATGGCCGCGCCGTGCTGCGCTCGTCGATACGCGAATTCCTTGCCTCGGAAGCCTTGCACGCCCTGGGTATCCCAAGCAGCCGGGCGCTGTGCGTGATCGGCTCCAGCACCGCGGTGTGGCGTGAAACCCGCGAAAGCGCCGCCATGCTGACGCGCCTGGCGCAGAGCCATGTGCGTTTCGGCCATTTCGAGTATTTCTACTACACCAAGCAGCCCGAGCAGCAACGCGTGCTGATCGATCATGTCCTGGAGCAGCACTACCCCGAATGCCGTGACGCCGAACAACCGTACCTGGCCATGTTCCACACCATCGTCGAGCGCAACGCCGAACTGATCGCCCGCTGGCAAGCCTATGGCTTCTGCCACGGGGTGATGAACACCGACAACATGTCGATCCTGGGCATCACCTTCGACTTCGGCCCTTACGCCTTCCTGGACGACTTCGACGCCAACTTCATCTGCAACCACTCCGACGACCGTGGCCGCTACAGCTACGCCAACCAGGTGCCCATCGCCCACTGGAACCTCAGCGCGCTGGCCCAGGCCCTGACCACCGTGATCCAGGTTGAGCCGTTGAAGGAAGCGTTGGGGCTGTTCCTGCCACTGTACCAGGCCCACTACCTAGACCTGATGCGACGGCGTCTGGGCCTGACCACTGCCGAGGACGACGATATGGCACTGGTCGAGCGCCTGCTGCAGTGCATGCAGCGTGGCGGCGTGGACTACAGCCTGTTCTTCCGAAAACTCGGTGAGCAGCCGGTGGCCGATGCGCTGAAAGTGGTGCGCGACGACTTCATCGACCTGGCCGGCTTCGATGCCTGGGGTGCAGATTACCTGGCCCGCTGTGAACGTGAACCCGGCAATGCCGAAGGCCGCCGTAAACGGATGCATGCGGTGAACCCGCTGTATGTGCTGCGCAACTACCTGGCGCAAAAAGCCATCGAAGCGGCTGAAGCGGGGGACTACAGTGAAGTGCGGCGATTGCACCAGGTACTGACCAGACCCTTCGAGGAACAGCCCGGGATGCAGGCCTACGCCGAGCGGCCGCCGGAATGGGGCAAGCACCTGGAAATCAGCTGCTCTTCCTGATTGATGATTGCTCTACCGGCCCTATCGCCGGCAAGCCAGCTCCCACAGGTAACGTGCCAGACTTGAGGCAAGCGGTACCCCTGTGGGAGCTGGCTTGCCGGCGATAGGGCCCGAACAAACAACACAAGGAATTGATATGTCCGACCCACTGGTAATCCCCTGCCCCCACTGCAACGGCCTGAACCGCCTGCCCGCCGAGCGCCTGGGCGATTCACCGAAATGCGGCCGCTGCAAACAGGACGTGCTGCTGAGCACCCCCTTCGAGCTCACCGAAGCCAGCTACGCCAGCCAGATCAAAGGCGACCTGCCGCTGCTGGTCGACATCTGGGCCGACTGGTGCGGCCCGTGTAAATCCTTCGCGCCCACTTTCGAACAGGCCGCCCGCCAACTTGCCGGCCGCTGCCGCCTGGCCAAGCTCGACAGCGAAGCCAACCGCAACCTCGCCGGGCAACTGGGCATCCGTTCGATCCCCAGCTTGCTGCTGTTCAAGAACGAGCGCGAAATCAGCCGCCAGGCCGGGGCGTTTCCACTCCAGTCGTTGCTGGAGTGGGTGCGTAGCCAAGGGGTTTAGGTGTGTTTTCTGGTGCATGCCTTTAGCAGGATGGCGCCTGTGAGATCGAGCGCCGCCCGGGCGGCGCTGGATATCCGCCTCACAACAAGAACCAAATCCCACACTTGGGCCGCTCAGTCCTATACGTTCTCTTCCAACAACGAATGCAACTCCACAAACTGCTGGGTCAGTTTGTGCCGCGGCTCCAGGTGAATCAGCGGCAGGCTGGCGTGGTGCGATTCGCGCATCTTCACCGAGCTGCCCAGGTACACCGGTAGCACCGGCAGGCCTTCGGCCAGCAGTTCGTCGAGCATCTGCTGCGGCAGGCTGGCGCGCGACTGGAACTGGTTGACCACGATGCCTTCGACCATCAGGTCTTCGTTGTGGTCTTCCTTGAGGTCTTCGATCTCGGCCAGCAGGCCGTACAGGGCCTGGCGCGAGAAGCTGTCGCAGTCAAAGGGGATCAGCACACGATCAGCGGCGATCAACGCGGAAACCGCGTAGAAGTTAAGCGCCGGCGGGGTATCGATGTAGATACGCTCGTAGTCCTCGTCCAGCTCGTCGAGCAACTTACGCAGCTTGTTGATCTTGTGCTTGGCCTCAAGCTTGGGCTGCAGGTCGGCCAACTCGGCAGTGGCCGTGACCACGTGCAGGTTGTCGAACGGGGTTTCGTAGATGTCGACCTTGTTCTTCTTGCTGAACGGCCCGCTGGACAGGCTTTGCTTGAAGAAGTCGGCGATACCCATGGGGATGTCCCCGCCGGTCAGGCCGGTGAGGTACTGGGTCGAATTCGCCTGGGCATCCAGGTCGATCAACAGGGTCCGGTAGCCTTCATTGGCACTGACCGCCGCCAGGTTGCAGGCGATGCTCGACTTGCCCACGCCACCTTTCTGATTGAACACCACGCGCCGCATGAGAGACCTCCGTGTATCAACGAATGCCCGAGTATGTGGCGCCACTGCGGCAATGGCCAGCGCCATTTGACCCGTATTACCCCTGGCCGACCACCTGCCCCGTCAACAGCTCGGCAAACGCCTTGGCCATCACCGAATTGCCGCGCTCGCGCTGCACCAGCCACACCGCCGACATCGCCCCTTCGTCCAGCAGCGTGCGGTATACCACCCCTTCGATGCGCATGCGCTGGAACGACGCCGGCAACACCGACACCCCCAGCCCCGCCGACACCAGGCCGATGATGGTCATCGCCTCCCCGGCCTCCTGGGCAAAGTGCGGGCTGAAGCCTGCCTGCCGCGCCAGGCTGAGCAACTGGGCATGCAGGCCGCTGCCATAACTGCGCGGGAAGAATACGAACGGCTCGTGGGCCAGCGCCGCCATGTGCACCCCTTGCTCAGTGCTTTCAGCCAGCGGATGCGATGCGTTGATCACCGCCACCAGCGGCTCGCGGAACAATTCGGTGACCACCAACCCTTCCGGCAACGGCATCGGCCGCATCAGCCCCACTTCGATGGACTCGTCGAACACCCCTTCGGCAACATCGCGGCTGCTCATTTCCTTGAGGTTCAGGTGCACCGCCGGGAAGCGCTGACGAAAGGCATGGATGGCCTTGGGTATTTTCGATGTGAATGGTGCAGACGAGGTAAAGCCGATCTTCATTTCGCCCAGTTCACCCAGCTGTGCCCGCCGGGCCACATCTGCGGCCTTCTCCACCTGCGACAGCACCTGGCGGGCCTCTTCAAGAAACAGCCGCCCCGCCTCGCTCAGCTCGACCCGACGGTTGGTGCGCTCGAACAACCGCGCCCCCAGTTCCTGCTCCAGGGCCTGGATCTGCTGGCTCAGGGGCGGCTGGGAAATGCCCAGCTGCTGGGCGGCACGGCCAAAGTGCAGCTCTTCGGCCACGGCGATGAAGTAACGCAGATGGCGCAGTTCCATGATCGGCTCCAAACAGGTCGCAAAACGTCTTAAATAGGTCGAACAATATATTGGATCTAATCATTAGCCAGCTATATGCTTTTTTCATTGCGCCAGAGGTACCCGCCCGTGAAAACTGCTGTAGCCCCCCTTCCCGCCGAGCCAGAGCCTGCTCTACTGAACGAAATGTGGATCGAAAAAGGCACCCCCGCCTTCATGAAGACCGTGCTGGCCCTGTTCAGCGGCGGCTTTGCCACCTTCGCCCTGCTGTACTGCGTGCAGCCAATGATGCCGCTGCTGTCGAAGGAGTTTTCCATCAACGCGGCCCAGAGCAGCCTGGTGCTGTCAGTGTCCACCGCCATGCTGGCGTTCGGCCTGTTGATCACCGGCCCCATTTCTGACCGCATCGGGCGCAAGCCAGTGATGGTCTTTGCCCTGGGGTGCGCCGCCCTCTCCACCCTGGCCAGCGCGGTGATGCCAAGCTGGGAACTGGTATTGGCCACCCGCGCCCTCGTTGGCCTGTCACTGAGCGGCTTGGCTGCTGTGGCCATGACCTACCTGAGCGAAGAAATCCACCCTCAGCACATCGGCCTGGCCATGGGCCTGTACATCGGCGGCAACGCCATTGGCGGCATGAGCGGACGGCTGATCACCGGCGTGCTGATCGACTTCGTCAGCTGGCACACGGCCATGCTGACCATCGGTGGCCTGGCCCTGGTCGCCGCCCTGGTGTTCTGGAAGGTGCTACCCGAATCGCGCAACTTCCGCCCGCAGATGATGAGCCCACGCAGCCTGCTGGACGGCTTTGTCATGCACTTCAAGGATGCCGGCCTGCCTTGGCTGTTCCTCGAGGCCTTCCTGCTGATGGGCGCCTTCGTCACCCTGTTCAACTACATCGGCTACCGCTTGCTGGCCGAGCCTTACCACATGAACCAGGCGCTGGTGGGCTTGCTGTCGGTGGTGTACCTGTCAGGTATCTACAGCTCGGCACAAGTGGGCGCGCTGGCGGACAAGCTGGGCCGGCGCAAAGTGTTCTGGGCGAGTATCGTGGTAATGGCAGGTGGCTTGCTGATCACCCTGGCCAGCCCGCTGGCGATGGTGATCGTGGGCATGCTGGTGTTCACCTTCGGCTTCTTTGGCGCGCACTCGGTGGCCAGCAGCTGGATCGGCCGCCGGGCGCTGAAAGCCAAGGGGCAGGCTTCTTCGCTGTACCTGTTCAGCTATTACGCAGGGTCCAGCGTGGCCGGTACGGCGGGCGGGGTGTTCTGGCACCAGTGGGGCTGGAACGGCATCGGGCTGTTCATTGGCAGCTTGCTGGCGGTGGCATTGCTGGTGGCGCTGCACCTGAGCAAGTTACCACCCAAGACAGCCTGAGAATGGGGCTGCTTTGCAGCCCAATCGCCGGCAAGCCAGCTCCCACAGGAACCCACAAGGCTCATGACCTGTGGAGTACCTGTGGGAGCTGGCTTGCCGGCGATTTGGCCATCAGATCAGTTGATGATCTCGACAATATCCACATCCACTTCGCGGCTCATCAGGTGCTTTTCCACCTCACCGGTCAGCTTGACCTTGGTCTTGTCGTTGAACGGCGTCGGCGGCAGGTCCTCATCATCGATCTCAACAGTGATGGTGCCGGTGTTATCCTTGAACTCGTACTTGTCGTCGTTGTTGATCTTCTTGGTCACATACCCCTGCAGCACCACAGGCGTGTCATCGGCAGCGTCGTTGGCAGCTGCCACGGTGGTGACCGACTGGGCGCCAGGGCCGGTATAGCTGGCGGCCAGTGCAGCGGTGCTGAACAGAGGGGCGAGGATCAGGGCGAAATAACGTGCTTTCATGAGGATCGGGTCCTGTTTCGGTTTCGATGGGACCAGATTAACGGTCTTGGCTGAATCGAAGCTTAACCGGGCAATGGACCGCCCAGTTACAAACTCTCGAAGCCAATCGATAGAATCAACGTTACCCTGGTAGCAAACCTATCAGGCACTGGATATCCATATGCGTTTGGACAGCCTTAAGATTAAAAATTTTCGGTGTTATGAAAGTGCCGAATTCAAGTTTAATCCAAACTTCAATTTACTTATAGGTGTAAACGGCAGTGGGAAAACCTCATTGCTTCAAGCAGTAGCCAGCAGCTTTGTCGAGTTTTCTGAAGCCATCGGTCACCCCTACTGCCCCAATAATGAAGAGGTGGTTCGCGTAGTCGTACAGAATGTGGAAAAGAAGGTCAGGTTCGAAGAATGCTACCCGCTGCAACTTGATGCTGAGGGCGAGCTTCTTGGACGAACCCGCTGGCACGTGAAGAAAATCAAAAGCACTGAACCCGTCACTGTCGGATATGTTGTAGCATCACATCTTGCAGACTCTTTTCTGCAGGTACCACATGACCCGAACGCCGACTTGCCGATGCTGGCATTCTATCGAGCTAACCGACGCTGGGTAACAACAGACGTCGAAATAACTTCGGCAATGACTGAAAGACCATCCCGCTTGGATGCCTACCACCAATGGCAAGATGCCGCTGTAGATATTGAAGACTTACAGCGCTGGGTCATATCTAAGACGCTTGAAAACCTTCAGCACTTCGCTGAAACAGGGTCGCAGCAAGACGCGCCTAACGATGAACTCAGCATCGTTAAAACTACAATTTCCAAGGCACTTCCGGGAGCCAAAGGAATCCGATACGATATTACACTGCGAAGCTTGATGGTGGATATCGGATCATCTGCACCTATCGCATTCAACAATCTTAGCGATGGTCAGCGATCAATGATCGCCTTGTTGGCTGATATCGCTCGTCGTATGTGCCTACTCAACCCCCACCTCTCCACAAATGTCCTAGTTGAAACTGCGGGTATCATTGTAATCGACGAACTTGACATTCATCTACACCCTGCGTGGCAACGCATGATCGTTCAAACCTTGAAAGCGGCATTTCCTAAAGTTCAATTCATAGCTGCAAGTCACTCACCTCAGATTATCGGCACACTCAAGGCTGAAGAAGTGATCATTCTGGAGCACGGCGAAGCCTCGCATCCTCGCGTCACATACGGGTTGGATTCCAGCAGTATCCTTTCAGAAGTCATGGATGTAGAAAAGCGTGACCCTGATGTTCAGGCGCTTCTAACAGCACTATTCACGTCAATTGAGAGCAATGAACTAAATACAGCCAAAGCTAAATTGATTGAGCTTAAGGAGAAAGCACCAGACCTTCCAGAATTCGCAGGTGCAGAGGCCTTGATTCGCCGGAAGGAAATTCTGGGAAAATGAGAAAAATTCTGAAAGCTGTCGAACCGTAGAGCGTCACGCAGTGGAAAGCCCAAGCCAATGACGACTGGCAACCCAGCTATGCAACCTTGCAAAACCCGCAAAAGCGAGACCTTCATCTCAGCCTACTAAATGAACAAGGGCATCTCTGCTGCTATTGTGGCCGACGAATCGGCCCCGAAGATAGCCACGTCGAGCATTTCAGGCCCCAGGAGCTTTTCCAAACCCTTGAACTGGACTACGAAAACCTGCATGCATCGTGCATTCGTCAAAAAAATCCAGGGTCGCCATTACACTGCGGCCATCACAAAGGAAATTGGTTCGAAGAGCACTTGCACATTTCACCGCTTGAGGAAGCATGCGAAGAGCGCTTCAGTTACTTACTTACGGGTGAAATTCAATCGGCTAAGGAAACAGATCCTGCAGCTGTAAAAATGATAGAAGTTCTCGCCTTGGACATACCCTACCTGAATAATCGCCGCGAAGAGGCCATTATCAGAATGTTCGACAACGCGTTCCTCGAAGCAATGAGCGATGACGAACTTCTATATCTAATGAGTGCTCTACGAGCACTACCACCGAGCCAGCAAAATCCCTTCGACCACGTGCTAGCTAGGTTCGCCCAGCAACTGCTGCCAGAGTAATACCGGGCTGCAAAAAGCGCAGCCCGATCACTACCATCAACGATGGTACTGCGCCGACAGTTCATGCACGGCGTTGATGAACACGCCAGCGTGCTCCGGGTCGACTTCCGGGGTAATGCCGTGGCCCAGGTTGAACACATGACCGGTGCCGTGGCCGTAGCTGGCCAGGATGCGCGCCACTTCCTGGCGGATGGCTTCCGGCTTGGCGTAAAGCACGGTCGGGTCCATGTTGCCTTGCAAGGCTACTTTGTCGCCCACGCGGCGGCGGGCATCGCCGATTTCGCAAGTCCAGTCCAGGCCCAGTGCGTCGGCACCGGCTTCAGCAATGCTTTCCAGCCACAGGCCGCCGTTCTTGGTGAACAGGATCACCGGCACCTTGCGCCCTTCGTGCTCGCGGATCAGGCCGCTGACGATCTTGCGCATGTAGGCCAGGGAGAATTCCTGATAGGCCGCCGCAGACAGGTTGCCGCCCCAGGTGTCGAAGATCTGCACAGCCTGGGCGCCGGCAAGGATCTGGCCGTTGAGGTAGCTGGTGACTGACTGGGCCAGCTTGTCCAGCAGCAGGTGGAGGGCTTGCGGGTTGTCGTAGGCCATGGCCTTGGTCTTGCGGAAGTCCTTCGACGAGCCGCCTTCGACCATGTAGGTGGCCAGGGTCCACGGGCTGCCCGAGAAGCCGATCAACGGCACGCGGCCATTGAGCTCACGGCGGATGGTGCTGACCGCATCCATTACATAGCCCAGATCTTTCTGCGGGTCGGGGATCGGCAACGCTTCGATGTCGGCCGGGGTGCTGATGACCTTCTTGAAACGCGGGCCTTCGCCGGTTTCGAAGTACAGGCCCAGGCCCATGGCATCGGGGATGGTGAGGATGTCCGAGAACAGGATCGCCGCGTCCAGCGGGTAGCGCTCTAGCGGCTGCAGGGTGACCTCGCAGGCAAACTGCGGGTTCATGCACAGGCTCATGAAGTCACCGGCCTTGGCGCGGCTGGCGCGGTACTCCGGCAGGTAGCGGCCGGCCTGGCGCATCATCCACACCGGGGTGACGTCTACAGGTTGCTTGAGCAGTGCACGCAGGAAACGGTCGTTCTTCAGGGCAGTCATGTCGGCATCCGGAAAAATAGTGCGGGCATTTTCTCAGACGCCAGCGCAAAAGGCACGGCCATGGCCATGCGTTTTGTCTATTGGATGCCACAGATCAAGCGTTTTTGTATACAAAAGCTTCGCGGGCATGCCCGGTCCCACAGGTTCTACGCTTAACCCTGTGGGAGCGGGCATGCCCGCGAATAGGCCGATAATCAGACTTCGAGGTAGTCCAGGATACCTTCCGCAGCCGTACGCCCTTCGAAGATCGCCGTCACCACCAAGTCCGAACCGCGCACCATGTCGCCACCGGCAAACACTTTCGGGTTGCTGGTCTGGTGCTTGAACTTGCCCTTCTCCGGCGCTACCACGCGGCCCTGGCTGTCCAGCTGGATGCCATGCTGCTCGAACCACGGCGCCGGGCTTGGGCGGAAGCCGAAGGCGATCACCACGGCATCGGCCGGCAGGATCTCTTCGGAACCCGGGATCGGCTCAGGGCTGCGGCGGCCACGGGCATCCGGCTCGCCGAGACGGGTCTCCACCACCTTCACGCCTTCCACCTTGTCCTCGCCGACGATGGCGATGGGCTGGCGGTTGTAGAGGAACTTCACGCCCTCTTCCTTGGCGTTTTTCACCTCTTTGCGCGAACCCGGCATGTTGGCCTCGTCACGGCGATAGGCGCAGGTGACCGCTTGCGCGCCCTGGCGGATCGACGTGCGGTTGCAGTCCATTGCGGTGTCACCACCGCCCAGCACCACAACCTTCTTGCCCCGCATGTCGACGAAGTCTTCCGGCGACTTCTCGAAGCCCAGGTTGCGGTTGACGTTGGCGATCAGGAAGTCCAGCGCGTCATGCACGCCCGGCAGGTCCTCGCCCGGGAAGCCGCCCTTCATGTAGGTGTAGGTGCCCATGCCCATGAATACTGCGTCGTACTCGGCGAGCAGCTGCTCCATGGTGATGTCGGTGCCCACCTCGGTGTTCAGGCGGAACTCGATGCCCATGCCGGTGAACACTTCACGGCGGTTGCTGAGCACGGTCTTTTCCAGCTTGAACTCAGGGATGCCAAAGGTCAGCAGGCCGCCGATTTCCGGGTTCTTGTCGAAGACCACCGGGGTTACCCCAGCGCGTACCAGCACGTCGGCGCAGCCCAGGCCAGCCGGGCCGGCACCGATGATGGCGACGCGCTTGCCGGTTGGCTTGACCTTGGACATGTCCGGGCGCCAGCCCATGGCGAAGGCGGTGTCGGTGATGTACTTCTCCACCGAACCGATGGTCACCGCGCCGAAGCCGTCGTTCAGGGTGCAGGCACCTTCACACAGACGGTCTTGCGGGCACACGCGGCCACACACTTCCGGCAGGGTGTTGGTCTGGTGCGACAGCTCGGCCGCAGCCAGGATGTTGCCTTCGGACACCAGCTTCAGCCAGTTGGGGATGAAGTTGTGCACCGGGCACTTCCATTCGCAATACGGGTTACCGCAACCCAGGCAGCGGTGTGCCTGGTCTACGGACTGCTGCGGCTTGAACGGTTCGTAGATTTCCACGAACTCCTTCTTGCGCTGGCGCAGCAGCTTTTTCTTCGGGTCCTTGCGGCCCACTTCGATGAACTGGAAGTCGTTATTCAGACGTTCAGCCATTTTTCAAAACCTCTTTACAGCAGCTGCAAGCTACACGCTGCAAGCCGCAAGACGATCACTTAAGCCGGGCAAACCTCGTACTGCCTTTACATGCAGCTTGAGGCTTGCCACTTGCAGCTGTTTTTACTGCGGGTTGGCACGGGTGCTGGACAACAGTTGCTTCAGGTTGGCTGCCTTCGGCTTCACCAGCCAGAAGCGCCGCACGTAGTCGTCCAGGTTCTCGGAGAGCTCACGCCCCCACTCGCTGCCGGTTTCTTCCACATACTCGCCAAGGACGCGCGCCAGGTGGCTGCGGTAGGCCTCCATCGCTTCACCACTGATACGCTGGATTTCCACCAGCTCGTGGTTGAGCTTGTCGACGAAGCTATTGTCCATGTCGAGCACGTAGGCGAAGCCGCCAGTCATGCCAGAACCGAAGTTGTAACCGGTCTTGCCCAGGACGCAGACAAAGCCGCCGGTCATGTACTCACAGCAGTGATCGCCAGTGCCCTCGACAACAGCGTGGGCGCCGGAGTTACGCACAGCGAAGCGCTCGCCCGCAGTGCCTGCGGCAAACAGCTTGCCGCCAGTGGCACCGTACAGGCAGGTGTTGCCCACGATGGCGCTGTGCTGGGTTTCGAACGGGCTGCCAGCTGGCGGCACGATGGTGACCTTGCCACCGGTCATGCCCTTGCCGACGTAGTCGTTGGCATCGCCTTGCAGGTGCAGGTTCAGGCCACCGGCGTTCCATACGCCGAAGCTCTGGCCGGCAGTACCCTTGAAGCGGAAGGTGATCGGGTTGGCGGCCATGCCCTGGTTGCCGTACAGCTTGGCGATTTCGCCAGAGATACGGGCACCGATGGAACGGTCGCAGTTGCAGATGTCGAGGTTGAACTCGCCACCGGCCTGATCGCGGATCGCCGGCAGGGCCATGTCCACCATCTTCTCGGCCAGCTCGCCTTTGTCGAACGGCGGGTTCTTGTCGACTTCGCAGAACTGCGGCTTGTCCGCAGGAATGTGCGAGCTGCCCAGCAGCGGCGACAGGTCCAGGTACTGCTGGCGCTCGGTATCGCCTGGCAGCATTTCGAGCAGGTCGGTACGGCCGATCAGCTCGCCCAGGCTGCGCACGCCCAGCTTGGCCAGCCACTCACGGGTTTCTTCGGCGACGAAGGTGAAGAAGTTGATCACCATGTCGACGGTGCCGATGTAGTGGTCCTTGCGCAGCTTGTCGTTCTGGGTGGCTACGCCGGTGGCGCAGTTGTTCAGGTGGCAGATGCGCAGGTACTTGCAGCCCAGGGCGATCATTGGCGCGGTACCGAAGCCGAAGCTTTCGGCGCCGAGGATGGCCGCCTTGATCACGTCCAGGCCGGTTTTCAGGCCGCCGTCGGTCTGTACCCGTACCTTGCCGCGCAGATCATTGCCGCGCAGGGTCTGGTGGGTTTCGGCCAGGCCCAGTTCCCACGGGGCGCCGGCGTACTTGATCGAGGTCAGCGGCGAAGCACCGGTACCACCGTCATAACCGGAGATGGTGATCAGGTCGGCATAGGCCTTGGCAACGCCAGCGGCGATGGTGCCCACGCCGGCTTCTGCCACCAGCTTGACGGACACCAGGGCCTGCGGGTTGACCTGCTTGAGGTCGTAGATCAGCTGGGCCAGGTCTTCGATCGAATAGATGTCGTGGTGCGGCGGTGGCGAGATCAGGGTCACGCCCGGTACCGCATATCGCAGCTTGGCGATCAGGCCGTTGACCTTGCCGCCTGGCAACTGGCCGCCTTCCCCCGGCTTGGCGCCCTGGGCAACCTTGATCTGCAGCACTTCGGCGTTGACCAGGTATTCCGGGGTCACACCAAAGCGGCCGGTGGCCACCTGCTTGATCTTGGAGCTCTTGATGGTGCCGTAGCGAGACGGGTCTTCACCGCCTTCACCGGAGTTGGAACGCGCGCCCAGGCGGTTCATCGCCTCGGCCAGCGCTTCGTGAGCCTCTGGCGACAGTGCACCCAGCGAGATACCGGCGGAATCGAAGCGCTTGAGGATGGCCTCCAGCGGCTCGATCTGCTCCAGCGCCAGTGGCTGGTCGGCCACTTTCACCTTGAGCAGGTCACGGATCATCGACACCGGGCGCTGGTCGACCAGCGTGGTGTATTCCTTGAACTTGGCGTAGTCGCCCTGCTGCACGGCGGCTTGCAGGGTGTTGACCACGTCAGGGTTGTAGGCGTGGTACTCGCCACCGTGGACGAACTTCAGCAACCCACCTTGCTGGATCGGCTTGCGCGCGCTCCAGGCTTCGGCCGCCAGCAGCTTCTGGTCGCTTTCCAGGTCTACGAAGCGCGCGCCCTTGATGCGGCTGGACACGCCCTTGAAGCTCAGGCCGACCACTTCCTCGGCCAGGCCGATGGCTTCGAACAGCTGCGCACCGCGGTACGAGGCGATGGTGGAGATACCCATCTTCGACAGGATCTTCAGCAGGCCCTTGGAGATGCCCTTGCGGTAGTACTTGAACACTTCGTCCAGGTCGCCCAGCACTTCGCCGGTACGGATCAGGTCGGCCAGTACTTCATACGCCAGGTACGGGTAAACGGCCGAGGCACCGAAGCCCAGCAGCACGGCAAAGTGGTGCGGGTCGCGGGCGGTGGCGGTTTCCACCAGGATGTTGCTGTCGCAACGCAGGCCCTGTTCGGTCAGGCGGTGGTGTACCGCGCCAACGGCCAGCGATGCGTGCACCGGCAGCTTGCCCGGGGCGATGTAGCGGTCGCTCAGCACCAGCTGGGTCTTGCCAGCGCGCACGGCTTCTTCAGCCTGGTCGGCGATGTTGCGAATGGCCGCTTCCAGGCCGACGCTCTGCTCATAGTTGAGGTCGATCAGCTGACGGTCAAAACCTTCGCGCTCCAGGTTCATCAGCGAACGCCACTTGGCGGGCGAGATGACCGGCGAGCTGAGGATGACCCGCGAAGCGTGCTCCGGGGACTCCTGGAAGATGTTGCGCTCGGCGCCCAGGCAGATCTCCAGCGACATCACGATGGCTTCGCGCAGCGGGTCGATCGGTGGGTTGGTCACCTGGGCGAACTGCTGGCGGAAGAAGTCGAACGGCGAACGCACACGCTGCGACAGCACGGCCATCGGCGTGTCGTCACCCATCGAACCAACGGCTTCCTGGCCCTGCTCACCCAACGGGCGCAGCACCTGGTCACGCTCTTCGAAGGTGACCTGGAACATCTTCATGTATTGCTTGAGCTGGTCAGCGTCGTAGCTGGCCGCGCCCTGGTCGTCGGTCAGCGTCGCCTGAATGCGGGTAGCGTGTTGACGCAGCCAGCGCTTGTACGGGTGCCGCGACTTCAGGCGGTTGTCGATGGCGTCGGTATCGAGAATCTGGCCGGTTTCAGTGTCCACGGCGAGGATCTGACCCGGGCCGACACGGCCCTTGGCCAGCACTTCCTCAGGCTGGTAACCCCATACGCCGATTTCCGAGGCGATGGTGATGTAGCCATTGGTGGTGGTCACCCAGCGCGCCGGGCGCAGGCCGTTGCGGTCGAGCAGGCACACCGCGTGGCGGCCTTCGGTCATGACGATACCGGCCGGGCCATCCCACGGTTCCATGTGCATGGAGTTGTATTCGTAGAAGGCGCGCAGGTCGGCGTCCATGGTCTCGACGTTCTGCCAGGCTGGTGGTACCAGCATGCGCACGCCGCGGAACAGGTCGATGCCACCGGTCACCATCAGCTCCAGCATGTTGTCCATGCTCGACGAGTCGGAACCGACGCGGTTGACCAGCGGGCCGAGCTCTTCGAGGTCGGGGATCTGGTCATTGGCGAACTTGGTGCGACGGGCCATGGCCCAGTTGCGGTTGCCGGTGATGGTGTTGATCTCGCCGTTGTGGGCGAGGAAGCGGAACGGCTGCGCCAGCGGCCATTTCGGCAGGGTGTTGGTGGAGAAGCGCTGGTGGAACACGCAGATCGCGGTTTGCAGGCGCTCGTCACCCAGGTCTGGATAAAACGCCGCGAGATCGCGCGGCATCATCAGGCCTTTGTAGATGATGGTCTTGTGCGAGAAGCTGCAGATGTAGTGGTCGCTGTCGTGGGCGTTAGCCACCGACGAACGGCGACGGGCACTGAACAGCTTGATAGCAAATTCCTGGTCGCTCAGGCCTTCACCGCCGATGAACACCTGCTCGATCTGCGGCAGGCGCTCCAGGGCCAGGCGGCCGAGTACGCTGGTGTCGATCGGTACCTTGCGCCAGCCGACCAGTTTCAGGCCAGCGGCGAGGATTTCGCGGTCCATGTTGGCGCGGGCAGCTTCGGCTTTGACCGGGTCCTGGTTGAAGAACACCATGCCGACGGCGTACTGCTTGGGCAGTTCGACGGCGAAGTGTTCCTGGGCCACGGCTCGCAGGAATTGATCGGGCTTCTGCATGAGCAGACCGCAACCGTCGCCGGTCTTGCCGTCGGCGTTGATACCGCCGCGGTGGGTCATGCAAGTCAGCGCCTGCATGGCGGTTTGCAGAAGGTGGTGGCTCGGTACGCCCGTCATATGGGCGATCAGGCCAAAACCACAGTTGTCCTTGAATTCTTCGGGATGGTACAGACCTGTTTTCATAGACACATTCTCACCAGGTTCACCTCTCAACGGAGGCAAATCTCTTTTTTAACAACCACTTACCATCCACGCCGATCAAACGCCAGCTTTTTTGCGGTGGTCATGGAAAACCATTGTTGCACAGCGACAGCGATGCCCACAAATTTTCATGTCTCACCATTGAAAATTTATGTCGCAATTTTGAATGTTTTTGCGCCATGCGCCGTGATAACGGCTTGGCTCGAGTCTGAAGCGTTTCAGCCATGACTGCAACTAGGGGCTTGTGGCCGGCAGTCTGGGACAGAAAAGCCTGCCGCGTTGAAACGCAGCAGGCTATTCGAAAGTCAGTAATCGCTCAGCAACTGGGCGGCGGGGTGATGCCGCCCGGAAGGTATCAGCGGGCCGTGGCCAGCTCTTGTTGGACGCTGCCGACGGTACGTGGCCAAGGTTTACCAGCCTGGACCTTCTCTGGCAAGTTCTTGATTGCCGCAACCGCTGCATCGCGGCTGGCGAAGCTGCCGTAGGTGACTACGTACAGCGGCTTGCCCTGCAGGTTTTTCTTGAAGTAGCGATAGTCGCCACCCTGGCTCTTGACGAACGCCTGGGCCGAGGCCTCGGAGCTGGTGCCCAGGATCTGCACCACGTAATTGCCCGGCTTCTGCCCGGAGTACCAGCCGCTGTTGCCGCTGCCACTGGCGGCAGGTTTTTCGACAGGCTTGGCGGCCGGCTTGGCAACGGCGACCTGGGTAGGCGCGGGTGCAGGCTTGGCAGGTGCAACCGGCTTCGCAGGCTGGGTTGCAACAGGCTTGGGCGCAGGCGCAACCGGCTGTACCGGCGCAGTAGCCACAGGCTGTGCAGGCACAGGTGCCGGGCCAGCTGGCACGCCTTGCGGCGGCGCAATGGTGGTCACGGTTGGCGGCGGGTTGCCAGGCTGCAGGGCAGTGTCACCCGCCGGGCTGCCTTCTTCACCCTCACCCATGCCCGCGGCCTGGGCCAGCGGTTCGCGCATTACAGGCTGGGACTGGCCAACCAGCGGCAACGGCATCGGCTGGGAAGAGCCGGAGAACTCGATATTGGCACCCTGCTTGCCGTCGCCAAGCGGCAACTGGGCCTGGGCGGCCGGCGCCTCAGCGGGTGGCTTGTCGCCTTTCTTGGGCATCAACACCGCGGCCGCCACAGCGACCACGACCACAGCGGACAGCGCGAGCACATGTTTTTTAGGCATCTTGAACCCCATGGATGGTCGCTTGACCGTCGAACGGCTGGCGATCATGGCTTCGATCAAAGTGTCACGGGCGACCTGGTTGATGTTGCCAGGCCAGCCGTCAGAGTGTTCATGGATATCGACGATCTGTTCACGGCTGAACACCTCGATGCCCCGGCCAGCCCCTTCCAGGCGCTGCTCCAGGTACTCGCGGGTTTCTTCTTCACTGTAGGGGGCAAGCTCGATGATGTGGAAGCGTTCTTCCTCGACATTGAGCTCGTCCAGACCGGCAATCAGTGAAGGCTCACCGAACAGGAACACGTGCGGGCGCCCTTCCGGTACCCCCGCCGCCAACTCCAGCAACGCTTGGAGTGCCGACTCGTCGAGTTGTTCCGCATCGTCCACCAGCAAATACACTTCCTGCCCGGTCAGTGCCAGCTGCACCACCTTGGACAGGATCGCCTGCACTTCGGGCTGGGCCACACCCAGGTCCTGAGCAACCTGGGCAAGCATGCTGGAAGCATCGCTGGCACTGCGGGCAGACACCACCACACTCTGCACAGCCTGCTTGTTGGTGCTGGCCACCAGGGCCTGGCGCAGCAGCGACTTGCCGCTGCCCAGCGGGCCGCTGACCACCAGCATCAGCTGGCTGTAGCGCGCCAGGTGGTGCAGCTGGCCAAGCACGGGCTTGCGCTGGGCCGGGAAGAACTTGAAGCCGGGCACACGGGGCGCGAACGGATCGTGGCTCAACTGGTAATGGTCGAGAAAGGCCTCATCGGCATGCAAACTGGTCATTGCGCTGTCACAACCTCAAAGCTGGGCCACGATCGCGCGGTAATCCGCCGACAGCGTGGCCTGAAGAATCTCTTTCGGATAGTCGTCGGTCACAACGGCTTCGCCCATCTGGCGCAACAGCACCAGACGCAAGCGGCCGTCGATCACTTTCTTGTCGACCGCCATGTGCTCCATGAAATGCGCCGGGGTCATTTCCTGTGGTGGCACCACCGGCAAACCTGCGTCCTGCAACAGGCGGATTCCGCGATCACGCTCGGCCTGGTCGATCCAGCCAAGGCGCATGGACATTTCCAGGGCCATCACCGTGCCCGCTGCCACGGCTTCGCCGTGCAGCCACACGCCGTAGCCCATGTGGGTCTCGATGGCATGCCCGAAGGTATGCCCCAGGTTCAGGGTGGCCCGTACGCCGGACTCGCGCTCGTCGGCACCGACCACTGCAGCCTTGGCCGCGCAGGAGCGGCGGATGGCTTCAGTCAAGGCAGCCGAATCGAGGGTGCGCAAGGCCTGCATGTTGTCTTCAAGCCAGCCGAGAAACGGCTTGTCGCAAATCAGGCCGTACTTGATCACTTCGGCCAGGCCAGCAGACAGTTCGCGCGCCGGCAGGGTCTTCAGGCTGGTGGTATCGATTAGCACCGCATTGGGCTGATAGAAGGCACCGACCATGTTCTTGCCCAGCGGGTGGTTGATACCGGTCTTGCCGCCCACCGACGAGTCGACCTGGGAAAGCAGGGTGGTCGGCACCTGGATGAAGTCGACACCGCGCTGGTAGCAAGCGGCAGCGAAGCCGGCCATGTCACCGATCACGCCGCCGCCCAGGGCTACCACGGTCGTGCGACGATCATGGCGGGCTGTCAGCAGGCCGTCGAAGATCAGCTGCAGCGTTTCCCAGTTCTTGTGGGCTTCGCCATCGGGCAATACCACCGGCAGCACCGAGTAGGCACCCAGGGTCTTGCTCAGGCGTTCGAGATACAGGGGCGCGACGGTCTCGTTGGAAACGATGGCGACCTGCCGGCCGGCAATGTGCGGCGCCAGCAGCTCGGGCTGGTCCAGCAGGCCTTCGCCAATGTAGATCGGGTAGCTGCGCTCGCCCAGGTCGACCTTAAGTGTCTGCATGTATCCCCACAATGTACTTGGGCGCGGCGCCATTCGGGCAACCCACGCGCTATCGTTGAACCTCGCCTCGGCGCTGGTGGCCGAGAATAGTCCCGGGTTAACGGGGCGGCAACTGCTGCAAGCGTTCGAGAATATCGATCACCACCATGCGCGGCGGCCGCTCGTCGGTTTCCACCACCACGTCGGCGATCTCGCGGTAGAGCGGGTCGCGGGCTTCCAGCAGGGCGCGCAGGGTCGCCTCGGGGTTGGCGGTGCGCAGCAGCGGGCGATTGCGATCACGCGCGGTACGGCCAACCTGCTGTTCCACCGAGGCATGCAGGTAGATCACCCGGCCGCCCCGGCGCAATGCCTGGCGGTTGGCTTCGCGCATCACCGCGCCACCGCCGGTGGCCAGGACCACGCCGTCAAGTGCGCACAGTTCGGCGATCATCGCCTGCTCGCGCTCACGGAAACCCGGCTCGCCTTCCTTGTCGAAAATCCACGGGATGTTGGCGCCGCATCGCAGTTCGATTTCCTTGTCGGAATCCTTGAACAGCAGGCGCAGCTCTTTGGCCAATAGGCGTCCGATGGTGCTTTTACCAGCGCCCATGGGCCCCACAAGTATCAAATTTCGCACAGAATCAACGACTCACAGCAATCGCCTGGTCACTCATGATACGCGGAGTCAGGAAGACCAGCAGCTCGGATTTTTTCTCTTGTAATGCATCGCGTCGAAACAGCCGCCCAACATACGGCAGATCGCCTAAAAATGGCACCTTGTCGACCACATTGTTTTGCGAAGTCGAGTACACGCCACCGATCACGATCGTTTCACCGTCCGCCACGCGAACCTTGGCGTTCACCTCGTTCTTGCGAATCGGCGGTACGTTGTTCAAGGCATTGACGTAATCCGGCTCGTCCTTGGTCACCCTGACCGCCATGATCACCTTGTTGTCCGGTGTAATTTGCGGGGTTACCTCCAGCGACAGCGAGGCTTCGCGAAAGGCGACCGAGGTGGCGCCGCTCTTGCTGGTTTCCTGGTAGGGCACCTCGGTGCCTTTTAGGATCCTGGCCGTTTCCTTGTCGGCCGTGACCACCTTGGGCTGCGAGATGATTTCGCCGTTGCCGCTTTTTTCCATGGCGCTGAGTTCCAGATCGAGCAGCACGCCGCCGCGCAGCAGACCCAGACCGACACTGCTGCCCGCCCGCTCCACGCCGAGGTCGATGAACAACTCCTTGCCCGGCCGCAGGTTTTCACCGTACAGCGGCCCACCCCAGCGCACCCCCAGGCTTTTCTCGTAGTCGACATTGGCCTCGACGATACGTGCCTCGATCGCCACCTGGCGCACCGGCACATCCAGCTGCGCGACCAGTTGTCGCAACTCGGCCAGTCGGTCGGCGGGCTGGTGCGCCACCAGGGTATTGGTGCGCTCATCGACACCCAGGCTGCCACGAACGGCGAGTGTGCTGTCATCCGCCAGGCTGGTCATCAACAGCTCGACCAGTTCCGCGGCGTTGGCATGGTGGATCGGTATCAATTCACGACGTAACGGCTGCAATTGTGCATCCGGCAACAGGCCGACATGGGCATCAAACGGCTGCGGGGCAAACGCTGCCGCAGGCGCCACCAGCAGCACATTGCCCTCTTGCTGCCGGGCAAGGCCCTTGCTGCGCAGCACCAGGTCAAGGGCCTGGTCCCAGGGCACGTCCTGCAACCTCAAGGTCACGCTGCCCTGCACGTCATCGCTGGCAACCAGGTTGACGCCCGCATAATCGGCCAGCACCTGCAGCACCGAACGCACCTCCACATCCTGGAAGTTCAACGACAGGGGTTCACCCTGGTAAGGCGTCGCCGACACCAACGGGATCGGCAGCAGGGCTGCCAACATCCATTTCATCACTCTCTTCATTCTGGTCCGGGGCCTCCTTGCCCACGCGGTTTGCAAGGGCGATGAACGCCGTGCGCTCGTGCCACACCCCTGCCATGAATAGCCGTTCGTGCACTTCGACCTGGCCTTGATCAATCCGCGCCACCACACCGTGGTTACGCCCCAAGCGCTCACCTGCCCGCACGCGATAGAGCCTGCCAGCCGCCATCAACAGAGCCTCATGCGCCGCACCTCGCGACAGGCTGCCGACCATTTCCAGTTGCGCCAGCGGCACGCTGGCCAGCCCGGAGCCAGCCGTTCGCGTCGCCCCTGGCGCGAAGGGGTCGACCGCAGGCACTGGCGTCGCGGCCATGGCCGGCATATGCGCAAGCACGTCAGGTGCCGGTACGGGCGCGGTGGCCTGGAAGGCATCGACCCGCAACTGCAGACGCAATAGGCCGGGCTGACCCTCGACTGCGGCCAGGTTCATGTCACCGCTGCGCAGCAGGCGTGCCTGGCCCAGCCAGTCGCCCAGCCACTGACGCAAGTCCATGTAACGCCCCAGCACCTGTACTTCCAGCGGCACTTTCCAATAGCCTGCCTGTTGCTCGGCTTCTTGTACGTCGAACCGCTCGACCAGCAACCCGTGCGCATGCCCCGAAGCCGCCAGGCGCTCAAGCAGGTCGCTCATGCCCTCCCCTGCGGCCAGGTGCCAGTGGGCCTCCAGCAACCGCCGCTCGGCAAAAACCAGAGACGCTTGCAATCGCTCCAGCTCGACCAGTTGCGCCGCACTGGCTGCCTGCTGCTCGTTCAATGTGGCGTGCCTGACCGCCTCCTGCGCCTGCTGCTGTAACCCTGCCGGCAGGCGAAACGCACAACCCAGGCCGAACACCAGCACAGCGACCAGCACTGGCGCGATACGCCTGATGCTTCTGGAACGCTCGGCTACCGCCAGCCAGGCAAGGATCGGTGCTGCATTCACGACCAGAACGCCGAAACGCGCGCAACGAGCAGAAATTCATCGCCACCCGGCATGCTCCTGACGCGCTTGAGCGCCAGATCGAGCAGAACACCCGACCGATCCAGATCGCGCATGAACTGCGCAACCACTGCGCCGGACGTAGCCAGCCCGGTCATCTGCAGATGGCCGTTTTCCAGGCTGAGGTCGAGTAGCTGGACCCCAACCGGTAGCGCCCTTTCGAGGTCAGCGAATACATCGCCTAGAACACCCTGCTGGGCACGCAAGCCCTCTAGCGCTGCCGACCGTGCGATGAGTGCGTCATGCTGTGCACGCACATCAGCCAGCGGCTGCAGTTGCCCGGCCAGCACCTCAAGGGCGGCATGGTGTTGGGCATTGGCCACCGCCTGTTGCTGCCCGCGCTGACGGGCCAACTGGTCGACCAGCGTCACGGCGCACAGCGCCAGCAGTGCGCCGGCAATCAGCTGGGTACGAAAGCGCCGGAGCGCCGCCTCGCGCTGCCGTTCACGCCAGGGCATCAGGTTAAGCCGCATCATGGGCGCAACCCTCCAAGTGCCAGGGCGCACGCCAGGAGCATCGTGCCGTCAACGTGTTCCAGCCCCTTCAGGCCAGGTAAATGCCTGCACGGCGTAGTCAGCTGGTGACCAAGGTTTCGCAACCAGGTTGGGTCCACCGATGAGCTGCTGGTAATCCACAGGCCACCAGGCAAATGCTCATCGGCAAGCAGCGCGTGCAGTTGCTCCGACAACTGCCCCATGTTGTTCAGCCCCTGCACTTGAAGCTCACGACGCTGGTAAGGCCGGTCGGGCTGCCAGCCATAAAGCACTGCGCTGTGCGCTTCGACCCGCAGCAGTGCCGAACCTTCGAGGCAGCCCTGAGGCAACATGCGGCACAAGGCAATGTTGTCGACCTCGATCGCCTCCAGTTGCAAACCGGCCTCTTCGACGATGGCATCAAGACACGCCAACGCACTTTGCCGACACGCGGCCACCATCACCTCGGCGCACCCCGGTTGCGTGCGGGATGCCCCCAAGACTTGAAAGTCCAGGGCCAGGTCCTCCAACGGAAACGGAAACAGCCGCTCGGCATCGGCCAGCAACTGCGTCTCCAGTTCTGCCCCGGCCTGCTCCATCGGCAAATGACACCGCTTGCAGATCACCTGGCTGGCCGGTAACGCCAACGCTACCCGACGCTGCCTCAGGCCGCTGCGCAGGTAGGCACGGCGCAGGGCTGCCACCACGGTAGCGGGCTCCGCGACCCAATCCTTGCCTGCCAGTAATTCGAACGGTTCTTGTGCCGATGCAAGCACCCGGCAGCGCCGATTGCGCCGCTGAAGTTGCACAACACGAACAGCGTCAGGGGCAATTTCCACCCCCACGAGTGAACTGGCATCCTTGCCAAAGCGTCCTAACATGCGGCTTCCTTGCTGCCTGCTGCAGCGGTCGGTCGCAACCCCGCGTCAACACTCGGCCCGGCCTGCCCATCGAGGCGACGGGCAGCCTGGCCGGTAACCCGGAGAGGCGAAAAAATGCTTATAATGCCCAGCGCTTTCTGGTCCGCCGGGCCTGCGTGCTACCCACTCTCAACCTGGACACCGAAAAGCCTTGATACGTCTGCTGAAGTTCTTCTGGTGGTCTTCCGTCGCAGTCATTTGCGCGCTCGTACTCGGTGTGAGCGGTGCGTTTCTGTATCTTAGCCCCAGCCTGCCCTCGGTCGAGTCCCTCAGAAGCATCCAGTTGCAGATCCCCCTCAGGGTGTACAGCAGCGACGGCAAACTGATTGCCGAATTCGGCGAAATGCGCCGCTCGCCGATCCGTTTCGCGGAAATTCCGCCACAGTTCATTCAGGCGCTTCTGTCAGCCGAGGACGACAATTTCCTCAATCACTACGGTGTCGACCCCAGCAGCCTGATGCGTGCAGCGACCCAGCTGGTGAAAACCGGGCACATCCAGACCGGCGGCAGCACCATCACCATGCAGGTGGCGAAGAACTTCTTCCTCACCAGCGAACGCAGCTTCTCGCGCAAGACCAACGAGATCCTGCTGGCCCTGCAGATCGAGCGTGAACTGACCAAGGACGAAATCCTTGAGCTGTACGTGAACAAGATCTACCTGGGCAACCGCGCCTACGGCATCGATGCCGCCGCGCAGGTGTACTACGGCAAATCGATCCGCGACGTGAGCCTGGCGCAGATGGCGATGATCGCCGGCCTGCCCAAGGCACCGTCACGCTTCAACCCGCTGGCCAACCCGGTGCGCGCCAAGGAGCGCCGCGACTGGATCCTCGGCCGCATGTACAAGCTGGGCAAGATCGACCAGGCCAGCTACCAGACCGCCCTGGCCGAGCCGCTCAATGCCAGCTACCACGTGCCGACGCCTGAGGTGAATGCGCCTTACATCGCCGAAATGGCCCGCGCCGAAATGGTCGGCCGCTACGGCAGCGACGCCTACACCGAAGGCTTCCGCGTCACCACCACGGTGCCCAGCGACATGCAGGACATGGCCAACAAGGCCATCCTCAAAGGCCTGTCTGATTACGACGAACGCCACGGCTACCGTGGCCCCGAAGCACGCTTCCCGGGCCGCACCCAGGCAGCCTGGCTGCAGGAGCTGGGCAAGCAGCGCATCCTTGGCGGCCTGGAGCCGGCCATCGTCACCCATGTCGACAAAACCGGCCTCCAGGTACTGACCCGGGACGGCCAGCAAGCCGAAGTTGCCTGG
This sequence comes from Pseudomonas sp. TSO6, assembly GCF_056098905.1. NCBI lineage: Bacteria > Pseudomonadati > Pseudomonadota > Gammaproteobacteria > Pseudomonadales > Pseudomonadaceae > Pseudomonas > Pseudomonas sp. TSO6. The sequence continues at coordinate 288,211 of NZ_JBLZWV010000069.1, forward strand.
GACACCATGAAATGGGCGCGCCCGTTCATCAACAGTAACGCCCAGGGCCGCTCACCGCAGTCGCCGGCAGACGTGGCGCAGGTCGGTGACCTGGTGCGCCTGCAGCGCCTGGAAGATGGCAAGCTCAAGTTCAGCCAGGTGCCTGGTGCACAAAGCGCGCTGGTCACCCTCGACCCTTACAACGGTGCCATCCGCGCGCTGGTTGGCGGCTTCTCGTTCGAGCAGAGCAACTACAACCGCGCCATGCAGGCCAAGCGCCAGCCTGGTTCGAGCTTCAAGCCGTTCATCTACAGTGCTGCGCTGGACAGCGGCTACACCGCATCCACCCTCGTCAACGATGCGCCGATCGTGTTCGTCGACGAATCCGTGGACAAAGTGTGGCGGCCGAAGAACGACACCAATACCTTCCTCGGCCCGATCCGCCTGCGCGAAGCGCTGTACAAGTCGCGCAACCTGGTGTCGATCCGCTTGCTGCAGGCCATGGGTGTAGACCGCACCATCGACTACATTGCCAAGTTCGGCTTCAACAAGCACGACCTGCCGCGCAACCTGTCGCTGGCCCTGGGCACCGCCACGCTGACCCCGATGGAAATCGCCACAGGCTGGAGCACCTTTGCCAACGGCGGCTACAAGATCACCCCGTACCTGATCGACCGTATCGAAAGCCGCAACGGCGAAACCCTGTTTACCGCCAACCCGCCCCGCGTACCGCAGGGTGCCGAGGACCAGGCTGGCCTGGCGGCACCCGAACAGCCGATCAGCACTGCTGCCATGCCAGGTGAGGCACCATCCGCCTTCAACCAGGTGGCCGCTGCACCGCAAACGCCGGCCGTGGCTGAACAGATCGTCGACGGGCGCACCACCTACATCCTCACCAGCATGCTGCAGGACGTGATCAAGCGCGGTACCGGCCGCCGGGCGCTGGCCCTGGGCCGCACCGACCTGGCGGGCAAGACCGGTACTACCAACGAGTCCAAGGACGCCTGGTTCTCCGGCTACAACGCCGATTACGTGACCACCGTATGGGTCGGTTTCGACCAGCCGGAAACCCTTGGTCGCCGCGAGTACGGCGGCACGGCGGCGCTGCCGATCTGGATGAGCTTCATGGGCGCGGCGCTCAAGGACAAGCCGGCGCATGCGCCAGCAGAGCCGGAAGGCATCCTCAGCCTGCGCGTCGACCCGATCAGCGGCCGCGCTGCCTCCCCGAGCACGCCGAATGCCTTCTTCGAGCTGTTCAAGGCCGAAGATTCGCCACCCTCCGTGGACGAACTGGGCAATGGCGCAGCACCGGGCAGCCCGCTGCCGGCCGATGAAGCGGCGCCGATGGATCTGTTCTGAGGCAGGGTGCCTGACTGGGGTTATGTGGGGCTGCTGACATCGAGCACCGCCCGCGCGGCGCATCGCGACGCAAGGCCGCTCCCACATCTGTTGCAACGTGCCGAACCTGTCAGGCCATGGTTGCCCGCCTGGGTGCATGCCTTGAGACAGGCAGGGCGGCATCAATGCCCACCTTCAAATCCAGTCATGCCAGCAAGGCTGACAACCATGGCCTCACAGACATGGCCACGTTGCAACAAATGTGGGAGCGGCCTTGCGTCGCGATGCGCCGCGCGGGAGGCGCTCGATCTCATAGGCGCCACAAGTGCCCTGACGAACACATTTCAGCCCTGACACATTCCCAAGCCCCAACAAAAAGCCCCGGTTCAAAAGAACCGGGGCTTTTTCATGACAGCTACAGCGGCAATCAGCCGTTGAACACTTGATCCACGCTGGTCAGCGGGTAGTGCTTCGGATACGGCAGGGTAGCCACGCCGGATTCGATGGCCGCCTTGGCCACTGCGTCGGAAACGACGGTGATCAGGCGTGCGTCCAGCGGCTTCGGAATGATGTATTCACGACCGAACTCCAGGCCTTCGACACCGTAGGCTTCGCACACTTCTTTCGGCACTGGCAGCTTGGCCAGGTCCTTCAGGGCGATGGCGGCGGCGATCTTCATTTCTTCGTTGATGCGCTTGGCACGAACGTCCAGGGCACCACGGAAGATGAACGGGAAGCCCAGTACGTTGTTGACCTGGTTCGGGTAGTCGGAACGACCGGTGGCCATGATCACATCGTTACGAGTGGCGTGCGCCAGCTCAGGCGAGATTTCCGGATCCGGGTTCGAGCAGGCGAACACGATCGGGTTGGCAGCCATCGACTTCAGGCCTTCAGGGCTCAGCAGGTTCGGGCCGGACAGGCCTACGAACACGTCAGCACCGTCGAGCGCGTCAGCCAGGGTGCGCTTGTCGGTAGCGTGGGCGAACTGGGCCTTGTACTGGTTCAGGTCGTCACGGCCAGCGTGGATGACACCGCTGCGGTCGATCATGTAGATGTTTTCGACCTTGCCACCCATGCTCACCAGCAACTTCATGCAGGAGATGGCAGCAGCCCCGGCACCCAGGCAGACGATCTTGGCGTCTTCGAGCTTCTTGCCGGCGATTTCCAGGGCGTTGATCATGCCGGCCGCGGTAACGATGGCGGTACCGTGCTGGTCATCGTGGAACACCGGGATGTCGCACTGTTCGATCAGGGTGCGCTCGATTTCGAAGCACTCAGGTGCCTTGATGTCTTCGAGGTTGATGCCACCGAAGGTGATCGAGATACGGCGAACGGTGTCGATGAACGCTTGCGGGCTTTCCGATTCGACTTCGATGTCGAACACGTCAATACCAGCGAAACGCTTGAACAGAACGCCCTTGCCTTCCATGACCGGCTTGGAAGCCAGTGGGCCGAGGTCACCCAGACCGAGGATGGCGGTGCCATCGGAAATCACCGCAACCAGGTTGCCTTTGCCGGTGTATTTGTAAGCCAGCTCTGGATCACGGCCGATTTCACGCACGGGCTCAGCAACACCTGGGCTGTAGGCCAGGGCGAGGTCACGGGCGGTGGCAGTGGGCTTGGAGAGTTCGACGCTCAGTTTCCCCGGACGAGGTTGAGCGTGATATTCGAGAGCGGCGGTTTTCAGGTCTGACATGGTGGGCATTCCGCTATTTACTGTTCTGACGGACCGCCGAGGATACGCAAAGAGCCGGGGAGTCACAAGACTGGTCGGTCACTTGTGTCAAGGCCTTTAGCCTACGACTTTACGCTATAACCCACGGGGGCATACGGCTAACAGTGTGTACAATCCAATAGCGAAATGTCTACATCTTTTAGCCTGAAAAACGCTGCAACATGCTCGGATCGGTCAATGGCAACACCCAGCGTCGCTGCCCAGGCTTCAGGCCGCCCTTGCGGGAACGGTCCAGCACCCAGCCTCGCGCTTCGACTTGGCGTCCCTTGAGGTTATCGAAGAAGCTGGCGGGGAAGTTGCGTTGCAGACGAGCGGGAACCTGCAGCACCACAGTGTCGTCCAGGGTGAGCCAGACCCCACCACGGTTGCGCTCGATACCCTTGATGCGGCCACCGACCACAGCGAAACCCGACTGCCTGACATTGCCTGCAGGCACCACGGGCGAGCGCCGCCACACACCAACGCCGCCCTTGCGCGCCGCCTGCTCGGCAACCTGCTGGCAGCCGCTGAGGCTTACATTGGGGGCAACTGCCACGCGGTAGCCCAATCCCTCGCTGAGCAACCGTGCTTCAATATTGTCTCCATTCAGGCCATAGATATGCGCCAGTGTGCGGCCATATTTGTCTTTTCCCTCAACGCCCGGCACCAGCCCGACGCGGCCGTCACTGGCATTGACCAATGCTTGAAGGCGTCGCATGGCAGCCTCGGCATAGGGCTCGCTGCTGCGCCCTTTGCGGCCGACTTCCGGGGTATTGATGCCGATCAGGCGCACGCTGCGGCCATCGACCAGGCGCAAGGTATCGCCATCCACCACCTGGCGTACCTGCACTTGCTGTGGCTGCTCCGGCAGCGGGCAGAACGCCAGGGCCGGGAAATGCCAGATGACGCCCATAAAAAAAGCGCCCACAAGGGGCGCTTTTTTTTGCAGCAATGCGAAACCCGAGGGGTTCGCCATGCGCATGATTACTTCTTGGCACCGAACATGCCGAAGCGATCGGCGAACTTCTGTACGCGACCACCGGTGTCCAGGACTTTCTGCTTACCGGTGTAGAACGGGTGGCACAGGTTGCAAACGTCGATCGACAGGGTGTTGCCCAGGGTCGAACGGCTTTCGAACTTGTTGCCGCAGCTGCAGGTGACTGCAACTACTTCATAGTTCGGGTGGATACCTTCTTTCATGGTCGCTTCCTCGAGCTGCGTGCCGCCATCCAACACCAATTGTTGAATACCGCACGTAATTAGGCGGCAAATAATACCAGAGCGCTGCGCTAGTGCAAGTTGTCGCTTGCACCGACCGTCGTCTGCTAGGCTCGCCAGTCTTTGATACGCCCTCCGAGACCTTCCGCGTGCCCGACGTCATCCTGCGCCTTGCCCTGCCCTCCCCGCTGCGTCGCCTGTTCGACTACAAGGCACCCGCGAGCATGGCGCGCCAGGCCTTGACCCCAGGCATGCGCATTCGCGTGCCATTCGGCCGCCGCGAGATGATAGGCGTGCTGGTGGAGGTGTGCGCACAGAGCGAGGTGCCCGCCGACAAGCTCAAGCCGGCCAGCGCCCTGCTCGATCCGGTATCGCCGATCCCGCCATCGCTATTCAAACTGTGCCTGTGGACCGCCCAGTACTACCAGCACAGCCTGGGCGATACCCTGAGCTGGGCCCTGCCGACGCTATTGCGCCAGGGCGAACCTGCCGAGATGCGCCAGGAGCGCTTCTGGCATATTGCCCCCGGTGCCCGCCTGGAAGACCCCCGGATCGCCCGCGCGCCGCGCCAGCGCGACGCCCTCAAGACTCTGGCCCAGCACCCGCACGGCGTGGCCCACAGCCTGCTGGCCAAGCTCAACCTGAACAAGGACAGCCTCGACCTGCTGCTGGCCAAGGAGCTGGTGCAGATTGAAGTCCGCCGGCACTCGCCGGCGCTACGCCACGAACACTGGCTGGCGCAGCCGGAACTGCCGCTCAACGATGAGCAGCGCGACGCCTTTGACGCCGTGCGCGAAGGCTTTGGGGGCTTTGGCGCATTCCTGCTGGCCGGCGTCACCGGCAGCGGCAAGACCGAGGTCTACCTGCAGCTGATTCGTGAAACCCTGGAAGCCGGGAAGCAGGCGCTGGTGCTGATCCCGGAGATCAACCTCGGCCCACAGACCCTGGCGCGCTTCGAGCAACGCTTCAACGCCCGCATCGCGCTGCTGCATTCGGCGGTGAACGACCGCGAGCGCCTGGACGCCTGGCTGGCTGCCCGGGACGGCGAGGCCGATATCATCATCGGCACCCGCTCGGCATTGTTCACGCCGATGAAAAACCCCGGCCTGATCATCATCGACGAGGAGCACGACGGCTCCTATAAACAGCAGGAGGGGCTGCGCTATCACGCCCGCGACCTGGCACTGGTGCGCGCCCACCAGGAGAACATTCCGATCCTGCTAGGTTCTGCCACGCCGTCGCTGGAAACCCTGCACAACGCCCTGACCGGTCGCTACCGCCTGCTGCGCATGAACCAGCGCGCCGGTGGCGCCCGCCCGCCGCGCATGCTGCGCCTGGACGTAAAGAGCCTGCCACTGGACAGCGGTATCAGCGGCCCGCTGCAGCAAGCCATCCGCCAGACCCTGGAGGCAGGCCAGCAAGTGCTGGTATTCCTGAACCGCCGCGGCTTCGCCCCGACCTTGCTGTGCCACGATTGTGGCTGGCTGTCCGAGTGCCCGCGCTGTGATGCACGCATGACCGTGCACCAGCGTTCTGGCGTGCTGCGCTGCCACCACTGTGGCTACGACGAACGCCTGCCGCACCAGTGCCCGCAGTGCAACCACGTGGACCTGCGCCCGGTCGGCGCGGGCACCGAGCGCGCCGAAGAACGCCTGAAGGTGCTGTTCCCGGACTACCCGATCCTGCGGGTGGACCGCGACAGCACGGCGCGCAAGGACGCCATGCACAACCTGTTCACTACCATACAGCGCGGCCAGCCGAGCATCCTGGTCGGTACGCAGATGCTTGCCAAGGGCCACCACTTCCCCCGGGTGACCCTGGTGGCCATCCTCGACGCCGATGGTGGGCTGTTCTCGGGTGATTTTCGCGCCAGTGAGCGCATGGCGCAGCTGATCGTGCAGGTGGCCGGGCGCGCCGGGCGGGCCGAAGAGCCAGGCAAGGTCATCATCCAGACCCACCTGGCCGACCACCCGCTGTTGGTGCAGCTTACCGAGCAGGGCTACTTCGCCTTTGCCGAACAGGCCCTGGACGAACGCCGCGCCGCCGGGCTACCGCCCTACTCCCACCTGGCCCTGCTGCGCGCCGAAGCGCACAAGCCGGGGCAGGCCGAAGGTTTCCTTGACGAAGCCTGCGCCGCCGCCGAACGCCTGGTGGCCGAGCAGCGCCTGCCGGGCATCGAACTGCTGGGCCCGGTGCCGGCGCCCATGGAGCGCCGCGCCGGGCGCTTCCGCGCGCAACTGTTGATACAGGCCAATACCCGGGCGCCATTGCATCGACTGATCAGCGCCTGGTTGCTAGTGTTGGAGCAGATGCCGAGCGGGCGCCAGGTACGCTGGTCGCTGGACGTCGACCCGGTCGACCTGTACTGACGTCTGGCGCTGCTTTGCAGCCCCAAAGGTTGGCAACCCGCTCCCGGCAACGGATAATGCCCAGTTTTTCCACCTGCGCATCCAGGCGCTCACCGCGCTTGCGGTCGAAAAGAGATCCCCATGAAAGACACCATTCGCCAGCTGGTCCAGCAAGCCCTCACCCAACTCGTCACCGACGGTGTGCTGCCTGAAGGGCTGTCGCCGGCGATCCAGGTGGAAAACGCCCGGGACAAGACCCACGGCGACTTCGCCAGCAACATCGCCATGATGCTGGCCAAGCAGGCAGGCATGAAGCCACGCGACCTGGCCGAAAAACTGATCAACGCCCTGCCGGCCAGCGCCGACATCAGCAAGGTCGAAATTGCGGGCCCCGGCTTCCTCAACTTCTTCCAGAACACCGACGCCCTGGCCAACCGCCTGGACGCCGCCCTGGCCGATGACCACCTGGGCGTGCGCAAGGCCGGCCCGCGCGAAAAGGTCGTCATCGACATGTCGGCGCCAAACCTGGCCAAGGAGATGCACGTCGGTCACCTGCGCTCGACCATCATCGGTGACAGCGTCGCACGCGTGCTGGAATTCCTGGGTGACAACGTCATTCGCCAGAACCACGTCGGCGACTGGGGCACCCAGTTCGGCATGCTGATGGCCTACCTGCAGGAAAACCCGATCACCAGCGACGAGCTGTCGGACCTGGAGAACTTCTACCGGGCGGCGAAGAAGCGCTTCGACGAATCGGAGGAGTTCGCCACGCGCGCCCGTGGCCTGGTGGTCAAGCTGCAAGCCGGCGACCCTGAGTGCCTGGCCCTGTGGACCCGCTTCAAGGACATCTCGCTGTCGCACTGCCAGAAGACTTACGAGCTGCTCAACGTCAAATTGACCATGGCCGACGTGATGGGCGAAAGCGCCTACAACGACGACCTGGCCAACGTGGTGGCCGACCTCAAGGCCAAGGGCCTGCTGGTCGAAGACCAGGGCGCCCAGTGCGTGTTCCTGGAAGAATTCAAGAACAGCGAAGGCGAACCCCTGCCAGTGATCGTGCAAAAAGCCGACGGCGGCTACCTGTACGCCACCACCGACCTGGCCGCAGTGCGCTATCGCAGCAACGTGCTCAACGCTGACCGCGCCCTGTACTTCGTCGACCAGCGCCAGGCCCTGCACTTCAACCAGGTATTCGAAGTGGCACGCCGTGCAGGCTTTGTCGGCCACCCGATGCAGATGGAGCACATGGGCTTCGGCACCATGAACGGCGCCGACGGCCGCCCGTTCAAGACCCGTGACGGCGGCACCGTCAAGCTGATCGACCTGCTCACCGAGGCCAAGGAGCGCGCCTACGCGCTGGTCAAGGAAAAGAACCCGACCCTGGCTGACGAAGACCTGCGCCACATCGGCGAAGTGGTTGGCATTGGCGCAGTGAAATACGCCGACCTGTCCAAGCACCGCACCAGCGACTACAGCTTCAACTTCGAGCTGATGCTCAACTTCGAAGGCAACACCGCCCCGTACCTGCTGTACGCCTACACCCGCGTAGCCGGCGTATTCCGCAAGCTGGGCAAGGGCTTTGACGAAGTCGAAGGCAAGATCGTGCTGCAGGCCGCCCACGAGCAGGACCTGGCTGCGCGCCTGGCGCAGTTTGGCGAAACCCTCAATAGCGTCGCCGAAAAAGGTACGCCGCACGTGCTGTGCAGCTACCTGTACGACCTGGCCGGGCTGTTCTCCAGCTTCTACGAGAACTGCCCGATCCTCGCCGCCGAAACCCCGGAGCAACAGCAAAGCCGCCTGCGCCTGGCCGCCCTGACCGGCCGCACCCTCAAACAAGGTCTGGAACTGCTCGGCCTGGAAACCCTGGAGCGCATGTAAGTTGGCTGCCAAGAAAAAACCCGCCCCAAAACGCGGCGCCAGCCGCCAGACGGCACCGGCCAAACAGCCGATCCCTGGCTGGGTATGGATGGCCGTCGGCCTCACCGTCGGCGCGTTCATCGTGTTCCTGATGAAGCTCGAGCCGGGGGGCGATGACATCAAGCGTGCCAAGCCCGAGCAGCAGAAGACGGAAAAAGTGACCGAAGCCAGCAAGCCTGCGCAGGCCACCCCGCAGCAGCCGGTGAAACCGAAGTACGACTTCTACACCCTGCTGCCTGAGTCTGAGGTGATCGTGCCGCCAGAAGCGGTACCGGAGAAGACGCCACCGGTACCGGCCCAGCCGGTGACCCCGGTGACGCCGGCAGAAGCGGCGAAAATCGACACCGCTCGGGCCCAGGCGGCGTTGCTGGGCCAGACCCCGCCACCGCCACCACCGGTGATCAAGCCGGCTGCGACCACCCAGTACTTCCTGCAGGCTGGCTCGTTCCGCAAGCAGGCCGATGCCGACAAGGTCCGCGCGCAGATCATCCTGCTGGGCCAGTCGGTGAAGGTGGAGTCGGGTACGGTCAAGGACGAGACGTGGTACCGCGTACTGGTCGGGCCCTTCAGCAACCGTGAACAGCTGACCGGTGCGCAGAAGCAACTGGCCGGGGCCGGGTTCAGCAACCTGCTGCTGCAACAACGGCAGACCCGGCAGTAACCCAGCAACAAAAAAGGCCTTGCCGCTTCGGTGCGACAAGGCCTTTTTCATTACCCGCGAAGCATTTCAACGCAAGGCGTTGCGCTCGGACACCTGGCTGTTCAACGTCCAGAAGTCATACAGCACCCCCACCAGGAACAAGCCGCCGGTAAAGAAGTAAATGATCGCGGTGATCCACTTGCCCTGATACAGCCGATGCAGGCCAAACACCCCAAGGAAGGTCAGCAGGATCCAGGCGATGTTGTAGTCGATACGCCCGGACTGGAACCGCAGGTCTGCTTCACGGTCCATGGCCGGGATCAGGAACAGGTCGATCAACCAGCCAATGCCCAGCAGGCCCAAGGTGAAGAACCAGATGGTGCCGGTGATGGGCTTGCCGTAGTAGAAACGATGCGACCCGGTGAAGCCGAAAATCCATAGCAGGTAACCGATGACCTTGCTGTGAGTGTCGTGATAGGGCGCCCCCTGTTGATAAGTATTCATTCATAGCCCTCGTGGGTTATCCGAAAATTTTCTAAAAAAAAATGTGACTTTCTTGTCGCAGGCCGACGTACGGCACCTGGGCAATCGACCAACGGATCAAAGATTGATCAAAAAGCTGTTATAAAGTTGCGCGCCCAACACATAACTATTCATAAGAGCTTCATCTATGCCGCCTTTGATCAAGACATGGCTGACCCTCTGCCTATTATTGCCCCTGGCCGCCCACGCCACCAATCGTGAGCAACGTCTTCCCAATGGTTTCACCGGCTATACCACCAATGCCTCGGTGAAACACGCGCCGGTCAAGCAGACCGCTCTACGCGCACGCCCAGCCAATGCCGCCAGCAACCGCGGCTTGCCAGTGGCTGCCATGTCGCCGAAGCAGAGCAGCGATGTGCTCAGCCGCGCCGTGAATGTGCTCGGTACCCCTTATGTTTGGGGTGGCAGCAGCCCGAAAAAAGGGTTCGACTGCAGCGGGCTGGTGAAATACGCCTTCAACGATGTCGCAGACGTCGACCTGCCGCGCACCTCCAATGCCATGGCCCAGGGCCATGGCGTCAAGGTGGCCAAGGGTGACCTCAAGCCTGGCGACCTGATTTTCTTCAACATCAAGAGCCGCCGGGTGAACCATGTTGCCATCTACCTGGGCAACGACCGCTTCATCCACGCACCACGGCGTGGCAAGCGGGTAAGCATCGACAACCTGAGCAAGCCCTACTGGCAGAAGCACTACGTAGTAGCCAAGCGGGTGCTGCCGAAGGAACAGCAGCAGCTGAACCTGGCCAAACGCTAATCCCGGCTCAGCCTGTACCGGCCCTATCGCCGGCAAGCCAGCTCCCACAGGTTCACCACAACTTTCGAGAATTGTGGTGAACCTGTGGGAGCT
>NZ_JBLZWV010000070.1:0-45062 GCF_056098905.1 Pseudomonas sp. TSO6
CCACAACTTTCGAGAATTGTGGTGAACCTGTGGGAGCTGGCTTGCCGGCGATAGGGCCGAACAAGCACTAGAGATCCCCGATAAAACCCCTCTGCTTCAACTCCCGCATCGCCCCCTCCATCGTCCGCATCCCCTGCGCCGCCCCGCCCTGCATCACCGAACACAACTGCGCCATTCGCCCCTCCCGCACCAGGTTGCGCACCGCCGGCGTCGCCACCAGCACTTCCCGCGCCGCCACCCGCCCACCGCCCACACGCCTGACCAGTACCTGCGCCACCACCAGGCGCAACGACTCGGCCAACATTGCCCGCACCAAGGGCTTTTCCTCGGCAGCAAACACCTCCACCAACCGGTCAACGCTGCTGGCCGCCGATCGCGTATGCACGGTCGCCAGCACCAGGTGCCCGGTCTCGGCTGCGCGCAAGGCCAGGCGAACGCTTTCCAGGTCACGTAGCTCACCGATCATGATCACATCCGGGTCCTGGCGCAGCGCACTGCGCAGCCCTTGGGCGAAGCCGCCGCTATGGCGGCCAATCTCACGCTGGTTGATCAGGCTGCGCTGGCTGCTGTGGATAACTTCGACCGGGTCTTCGAGGGTGATGATGTGCAGCGCCCGTTCGCGGTTCAGCTGGTCGATCAACGTCGCCAGGGTGCTGGACTTGCCACTGCCGGTAGGCCCACCGACCAGAATCAGGCCATCAGTGCATTGCGCAACAGCTTGATACACATCCCCCAGGTCGAGCTCATCCAGCGTGGCGATCCGCCCCGGGATCAGCCGAAAGGTAGCCCCAGCGCCGTTCAGTTGGCGAAACAGGTTCAGCCGAAAGCGGCCAAGCGCAGGCAACTCCAGCGCCAGGTCCAGCTCATCGCCCTGGGCCCATTGCCGCCGTTGGTGTTCAGCCAGCAAGGGCGCCATGCCTTCGGCCAGGTCTGCCGGCACCAGAGCCGGCAAATTCATGCGTTGCAAGTCACCCTCAATGCGCAGCATCGGGATCTGGCCCGCCGCCAGGTGCAGGTCCGAAGCCCCCGCATCCATGGCCCGGGCCAACAGGTCGGTCACATCCATGAGACTCCCCAAAGGCCTTCAAGTAGGTAGAATGCCGCAGACCCTCTAGCCGCCGGCATCCGTCCATGTCCACCCTAGCAGACAACCTTTCCGCTATTTCCGCCCGCATCGCCAGCGCTGCCCAGGCTGCCGGGCGCGATCCGGCCAGCGTCCAGTTGCTGGCCGTGAGCAAGACCAAGCCCGCCAGCGCCATTCGCGAAATCCACGCCGCTGGCGTGCGCGATGTCGGGGAAAACTACCTACAGGAAGCGCTGACAAAGCAGCAGGCGCTAAGCGACCTGCCCTTGATCTGGCACTTCATCGGCCCCATTCAGTCGAACAAGACCAAAGCCATCGCCGAGCATTTCGACTGGGTGCATTCCGTGGACCGCCTGAAAATTGCCCAACGCCTGTCCGAGCAGCGCCCTGCCGGCCTGGCGCCACTGAACCTCTGCCTGCAAGTGAACGTGAGCGGCGAAGACAGCAAGTCTGGCTGCGCCCCCGCAGACCTTCCGGCCCTGGCCAAGGCCGTGGCCGGGCTGCCCAACCTGCGCTTGCGGGGGTTGATGGCAATCCCCGAGCCCACCGACGACCGCGCCGCCCAGGAAGCTTCCTTCGCCCGCTTGCGCCAGTTGCAGGAAAGCCTGGGCCTTGGCCTGGACACCCTGTCCATGGGCATGAGCCACGACCTGGAAGCGGCTATCGCACAGGGTGCGACCTGGGTACGCATCGGCACCGCCCTGTTCGGTGCCCGCGACTACGGCCAAAACTGACTCCATGCTTTACTCACTCTTCCCCACAAGGACCTGACATGAGCAAGACACGTATTGCCTTTATCGGCGCCGGCAACATGGCCGCCAGCCTGATCGGTGGTTTGCGTGCCCAGGGCCTGGACGCCTCGCAGATCCGCGCCAGCGACCCGGGCGCCGAGACCCGCACCCGCATCCAGGCCGAGCACGGCATCGAAACGTTCGAGAACAACGCCCAGGCCATCGACGGCGCCGACGTGATCGTGCTGGCGGTCAAGCCGCAAGTCATGAAAGCCGTGTGCCAGGCGCTGCAACCCAACCTGCAGGATGGCCAGCTGATCGTTTCCATCGCCGCCGGCATCACCTGCGCCAGCCTGCAAAGCTGGCTGGGCGCTCGCCCGGTGGTGCGCTGCATGCCCAATACCCCTGCGCTGCTGCGCCAGGGCGTAAGCGGCCTGTATGCCACTGCTGAAGTGTCGGACGAGCAGCGCCAGCAGGCCGAACAACTGCTGTCGGCCGTGGGCACAGCCCTGTGGCTGGATCAGGAACAACAACTGGACGCCGTGACCGCAGTATCCGGCAGCGGCCCTGCGTACTTCTTCCTGCTGATCGAGGCCATGACCGCAGCTGGCGAAAAGCTCGGCCTGCCACGTGAAACCGCTTCCCAGCTGACCTTGCAGACCGCCCTTGGTGCTGCCCGCATGGCGGTTGCCAGCGATGTCGATGCCGCCGAGCTGCGCCGCCGCGTCACCTCGCCCGCCGGCACCACCGAAGCTGCGATCAAGTCGTTCCAGGCCAGCGGCTTCGAAGCCATCGTCGAGCAGGCGCTGCAGGCTGCGGCTACGCGCTCCGCCGAACTGGCCGAACAACTGGGCAAATAAGGAGCTTCAGATGAATGCACTGTCCGGCGCCGCGATCTTCGTGGTGCAAACCCTGGTCAGCCTCTACCTGGTGATCGTCCTGCTGCGTTTTGTCCTGCAACTGGTCAAAGCCAACTTCTATAACCCGCTGTGCCAGTTCGCAGTGCGCGCCACGCAGCCGCTGCTCAAGCCAATCCGCCGGATCATCCCCAGCGTCGGTGGGCTGGACACCTCGTCGCTGCTGCTGGCGGTCATCATCCAGGCCCTGCTGATGGGCTTCGTGCTGATGGTCACCTACGGCACCTTCGGTGATGTCCTGCACCTGCTGATGTGGGCGATCATTGGTATCACTTCGCTGTTCCTGAAGATCTTCTGGGTGGCGATGATCGTCATGGTGATCGTCTCGTGGGTCGCCCCCAACAGCCACAACCCGGCAGCCGAACTGGCCTACCAGATCAGCGAACCGGTGCTCGCACCGTTCCGCCGCATCGTGCCCAACCTGGGCGGCATGGACATCTCGCCGATCTTCGCCTTCCTGGCGATCCAGGTGATCCAGTCGTTCGTCATGCCCCCGCTGGCCGCCTACGCGGGCATGCCACAAGAACTGTGGCGCATGATCTGACCCTGGTTGCTTCCAGCGGCAAGCCTTTGCTTGCCGCTGGGGGTAGCGCTCTTTAGACTTACGCCTCCGTCAAGCGTGAGCAGGGTCGATGTCCACTGTCTTTCCCGAAGATTCCGTCGGTCTGGTAGTACCGCAAACCGCCCGGTTCGATGAACCGCTGGCACTGGCTTGTGGCCGCTCCCTGGCCAGTTACGAGCTGGTCTACGAGACCTATGGCACCCTGAACGCCAGCGCGAGCAACGCCGTGCTGATCTGCCATGCCCTGTCCGGCCACCACCATGCCGCCGGCTACCATGCCGCCACCGACCGCAAACCGGGCTGGTGGGACAGCTGCATTGGCCCTGGCAAGCCGATCGACACCAACCGCTTCTTCGTGGTCAGCCTTAACAACCTCGGCGGCTGCAACGGCAGCACCGGCCCCAGCAGCGTCAACCCGGCCACGGGCAAGCCTTACGGCGCCGACTTCCCGGTATTGACCGTGGAGGACTGGGTACACAGCCAGGTGCGCCTGGGCGAGCGCCTGGGCATCCAGCAATGGGCCGCTGTCGTCGGCGGCAGCCTGGGCGGCATGCAGGCACTGCAATGGACCATCAGCTACCCGGAGCGTGTGCGCCACTGCGTCGACATCGCCTCGGCACCCAAGCTGTCGGCGCAGAACATCGCCTTCAACGAAGTGGCTCGCCAGGCCATCCTCACCGACCCCGAATTCCATGGGGGTTCGTTCCAGGACCAAGGCGTCATTCCCAAGCGCGGCCTGATGCTTGCACGCATGGTCGGCCACATCACCTACCTGTCCGACGACTCGATGGGTGAAAAATTTGGCCGTGAGCTGAAAAGCGACAAGCTCAACTACGACTTCCACAGCGTCGAGTTCCAGGTCGAAAGCTACCTGCGCTACCAGGGCGAGGAGTTTTCTGGCCGTTTCGATGCCAACACCTATTTGCTGATGACCAAGGCGCTGGACTACTTCGACCCGGCCGCAGCCCAGGGCGGCGACCTGGCCGCCACCCTGGCCCACGTGAAGGCGCAATACTGCATCATGTCGTTCACCACCGACTGGCGCTTCTCGCCGGCCCGTTCGCGCGAGATCGTCGACGCGCTGATGGCTGCGCGCAAGAACGTCTGCTACCTGGAGATCGAATCGCCTTACGGGCACGATGCCTTCCTTATCCCCACGCCTCGCTACATGCAGGGTTTCTCGAACTACATGAACCGCATTGCCATCTGAGGACAGCATGAGAGCCGATCTGGAAATCATCCACGACTGGATCCCCGCCGGCAGCCGGGTACTCGACCTGGGCTGCGGCAGCGGCGAACTGCTGGCCTCGCTGCGTGACCGCAAGCAGGTCACCGGCTATGGCCTGGAGATCGACGCCGACAACATCGCCGCCTGCGTGGCCAAGGGCGTCAACGTCATCGAGCAGGACCTGGACAAGGGCCTGGGCAACTTCGCCAGCAACAGTTTCGACGTAGTGATCATGACCCAGGCCCTGCAGGCCGTGGAGTACCCCGACCGCATCCTCGACGAGATGCTGCGCGTGGGCCGCCAGTGCATCATCACCTTCCCCAACTTCGGCCACTGGCGCTGCCGCTGGTACCTGGCGACCAAAGGCCGCATGCCGGTATCGGACTTCATGCCGTATACCTGGTACAACACGCCGAACATCCACTTCTGCACCTTCGCCGACTTCGAGGAGCTGGTGCACGAACGCAGGGCCAAGGTGCTTGACCGCCTGGCCGTCGACCACTTGCACCGCAACGGGTGGGGTGGCCGGCTTTGGCCTAATCTTCTAGGTGAGATCGGCATCTACCGCGTCAGCAGCCCGGGCCTGCCAGAGCACCAGCTCGCTGTCTGACGCCCACCGGAGGAATTGCCCCATGCGTCGCCTAGCCCTGTTCCTGATCAGCCTGTGCCTGGCATTGCCAGTACTGGCTGCCGATGCCGCCCGGCCCGAGCGCAAGGAAGTGTTTGGCAACGTGACGGTGCATTACAGCGCATTCACGTCGAGCATGCTGACACCCGAGGTGGCCGCAGCCACCGGCCTGGTACGCAGCAAGAACCAGGGCGTGCTCAACATTGCCGTGCTCAAGGCCGACAAACCTGCCATGGCGGTGGTCAGCGGCACGGTCAAGGACCTGACCGGGCGCAGCAGCCCGCTGTCCTTCAAGCAGGTTACCGAACAGGGCGCGGTGTACTACATCGCCCAGTTCAAGATCGACCAGCCAGAAACCGTCACCTTCGACCTGAACATCGAAACAGGCGGCATCAGTAACTCCCTCAGCTTCAACCAGGAAGTGTTCCCAGGCGAATGATGAATTTCCAGCAACTCGTATTGGCCAGCCATAACGCCGGCAAACTCAAGGAACTCCAGGCCATGCTCGGCCAGTCCGTGCAGCTGCGCTCGATTGGCGAGTTCAGCCAGGTCGAGCCGGAAGAAACCGGCCTGTCGTTTGTCGAGAACGCCATCCTCAAGGCACGCAACGCCGCGCGCATTTCCGGCCTGCCGGCCCTGGCCGACGATTCTGGCCTGGCCGTGGACTTCCTCGGTGGTGCGCCGGGTATCTACTCGGCACGCTATGCCGACGGCAAGGGTGACGCAGCGAACAACGCCAAGCTGCTCGAGGCCCTGAAAGACGTGCCCGAAGGCGAGCGCGGCGCGCAGTTCGTCTGCGTCCTGGCGCTGGTGCGCCATGCCGACGACCCGTTGCCGATCCTGTGCGAAGGCCTGTGGCACGGCAGCATCCTGTTCGAAGCCAGCGGCGAGCACGGTTTCGGCTACGACCCGCTGTTCTGGGTACCGGAGCGCAACTGCTCCAGCGCCGACCTGGCCCCGGCAGATAAAAACCAGCTCAGCCACCGCGCCCGTGCCATGGCCCTGCTGCGCCAACGTCTGGGCCTGGCATGATCGAAATGCTGTCCTCTCCCGGCGCGGCAGCCTTTACCAGCCTGCCGCCGCTGGCGCTGTACATCCACATCCCGTGGTGCGTACGCAAATGCCCATACTGCGACTTCAACTCCCACGCTGCCGGGCCTGAACTGCCGGAAGACGCCTACGTCACGGCCCTGCTGGACGACCTCGACCAGGAGCTGGCCGCCGTACAGGGCCGCCCGATCAGCTCGATCTTCTTTGGTGGCGGTACGCCCAGCCTGTTCAGTGCCAACGCCCTGGGGCGGCTGCTGCGCGGCGTGGAACAACGCATCCCGTTCGCGCCAGACATCGAAATCACCCTGGAGGCCAACCCGGGTACCTTCGAGCAGGACAAGTTCAAGGCCTACCGGCAAACCGGCATCAACCGCCTGTCCATCGGCGTACAGAGCTTCCAGCCAGCCAAGCTGGAGGCGCTGGGACGCATCCACAATGGCGACGAAGCGGTCCGTGCTGCCGGCATGGCGCGTGCTGCCGGCTTCGACAATTTCAACATGGACCTGATGCACGGCCTGCCCGACCAGTCGCTGGATGACGCGCTGGGTGACCTGCGCCAGGCCATCGACCTGGGGCCGACGCACCTGTCGTGGTACCAGCTGACCGTGGAACCGAACACGGTGTTCTGGAACCAGCCGCCAGAGCTGCCCGAGGACGACATCCTCTGGGACATCCAGGAGGCGGGCCAGGCACTGATGGCCGAGCACGGGTTCCGCCAGTATGAGGTTTCGGCCTATGCCCAGGCGGACCGCGCCGCGCGGCACAACCTCAACTACTGGCGCTTTGGCGACTTCATCGGCATTGGTGCCGGTGCACACGGCAAGCTGACCTTCGCCGACGGCCGCATCCTGCGCACCTGGAAAACCCGCCTGCCCAAGGACTACCTGAACCTGGCCAAGCCGTTCAAGGCCGGCGAAAAGCTGCTGCCGGTCGACGAACTGCCGTTCGAGTTCCTGATGAACGCCTTGCGCCTGACCGATGGCGTGGAAGCCGAACTGTTCACCCAGCGCACTGGTTTGCCGCTTGCACAACTGCGCGAGGCACGCCGCGCCGCCGAACAAAAAGGCCTTTTACAGGTCGAACCGGATCGACTGGTAGCCACGCCAAGGGGCCAGTTGTTCCTCAACGACCTGCTGCAGTATTTCTTGACCTAAGGATGACCCATGGATCTGGTACTTGATCTACTCGCGACGGTTTCCCGCTGGAGCCGCGGCAACCTGTCGGAGATTTCACTGGCCTTGGTAGGCTGCCTGCTGGTGCTGTTCGGCAGCGATGTGAAAGCCTGGGCCGAACAACGCCTGGGTGGCCTGGCGGGTGCACTGCGGGTGCCGTTCATGGCACTGATGGTGATGATCGGCAGCGGTGCGGCACTGATCTACGCCACGCCGTGGGTGGTGAAGGGGCTGGGCCAGTTCAACAACTACGCGCTGGCGCCGGTGTTGCTGGTGGTGCTGGTGTTGATTGGTGTGGTGGCTGATCGCCGAGGGTAAGGGTTGCAAAAAGCTGCCCCGGGAAACCAGGGCAGCCCTACCACCTGACTAGCCCTTAACGGGCATCATCGAAGTGGTCACGCATGAAGTCCCGAACGGTCTTGAGCACAATCAAGATCCGAATGAGCTTCCAGACGCGGCTCAGCGCATCAAGCAAACGCTTCATATGCCTTGGCCTCCGTGTTGGCGGGCCAATCTTCCAGCATCTAACCGGCACTTCGATGCCTTCGAAAACCGTGTAAGTCTTCAGTGAAGTGGCCAGGTCAATGGCCCTTCGAAAAGCATCACCGGCACGGTTCTCAAGCCGCGTCGAAGGGGCCGAAAGCAGAATTCTTCTCCTACCCGGCCCATCACTGAATACCCTTAAACGGGAGCAGCGCGATGGTACTCGCATTCTCCGATCAAGACTGTTAACCACTCCGACACACGTGATGCTAAAGATTTCCGGGCATTGACGCGGCATCCAAGCCTTCCTATGATCCGTGGACCGTGTGAGTTTTCAGTGAAGACCTGAGCGACGGATACTCAGTCCTACCGCTCACAAAAAACCGCTCTTCTCAGAGCGGTTTTTTTGTCTGCAGTTTCAGCAGACCTCAGCACATCGAAAGGCTTACCCAGCCGATCAATCCACCTTCTCGAACTTCAAGTCCCACACCCCATGCCCCAGCCGCTCGCCGCGGCGTTCGAACTTGGTGATCGGGCGCTCTTCGGGGCGTGGCACGTAGGTGCCGTCGGCTGCACGGTTGCGATAGCCCGGGGCGGCGCTCATCACTTCCAGCATGTACTCGGCATACGGCTCCCAGTCGGTGGCCATGTGGAACACGCCACCGGGCTTGAGCTTGCGACGTACCAGCTCGGCAAACTCCAGCTGGACGATGCGGCGCTTGTGGTGACGCGCCTTGTGCCAAGGGTCTGGGAAGAACAGCATCAGGCGGTCGAGGCTGTTGTCCGCCACACAGCGGTTCAGCACTTCGATGGCATCGCAGTCGTACACCCGCAGGTTCTTCAGGCCCTGGGTCAGAACACCGTTGAGCAGCGCGCCAACACCCGGGCGGTGCACTTCTACACCGATAAAGTCCTGTTCAGGCGCGGCAGCCGCCATTTCCAGCAGGGAATGGCCCATGCCGAAGCCGATCTCCAGGGTACGCGGCGCCGAACGGCCGAACACCTGGTCGTAGTCCACCGGGCTGTCAGCCAGCGGCAGGATGTACAGCGGGCCGCCCTGGTCCAGGCCGCGTTGCTGGCCTTCGGTCATGCGCCCGGCGCGCATCACGAAGCTCTTGATGCGGCGGTGTGGGCGGGCTTCGCCGTCGGGGGTGATCGGCGTATCGTGCGATTCAGTCATCAGGAGCTCTTACTTGATCAGACCATCCAGCGGCGAAGAGGCGCTGGCATAGAGTTTCTTCGGCATACGCCCGGCCAGGTAGGCCATGCGACCGGCGACAATGGCGTGCTTCATGGCTTCGGCCATCAGCACCGGCTGCTGAGCGTGGGCGATGGCCGAGTTCATCAGCACCGCCTCGCAGCCCATTTCCATGGCGATGGTGGCGTCGGAAGCGGTACCCACACCGGCATCGACCAGCACCGGCACCTTGGACTCTTCCAGGATGATCTGCAGATTGTAGGGGTTGCAGATACCCAGGCCGGTGCCAATCAGGCCAGCCAGCGGCATGACCGCGATGCAGCCGGCTTCAGCCAGCTGACGGGCGATGATCGGGTCGTCGCTGGTGTACACCATCACGTCGAAACCTTCCTTGACCAGCACTTCGGCGGCCTTGAGGGTTTCGATCACGTTGGGGAACAGGGTTTTCTGGTCGGCCAGCACTTCCAGTTTCACCAGCGTGCGGGATTCGTGCGACTTGCGCCCGTCCAGCAGTTCACGAGCCAGACGGCAGGTGCGCACCGCTTCAACCGCGTCAAAGCAGCCTGCGGTGTTCGGCAGGATGGTGTACTTGTCGGGCGACAGTACGTCGAGCAGGTTCGGCTCGCCCGCATTCTGACCCAGGTTGGTGCGGCGTACGGCGACGGTGACGATTTCGGCACCCGAGGCCTCGGTGGCCAGGCGGGTTTCTTCCATGTCACGGTACTTGCCGGTGCCGACCAGCAGGCGCGACTGGAAAGTACGCCCGGCCAGGGTGAAGGGCTTGTCGCTACGAACGTTGCTCATCGTTGTTCCTCGGGAATAGGTTGCTGGGCTTGCTTGTAAACCGCCGGGCTGCTGTCAGCCACCACCGATGGCGTGGACCACTTCGACCTGGTCGCCGTCGTTCAGCAGCGTGCTGTCGTGCTGGCTACGCGGCACGATGTCCAGGTTCAGCTCTACTGCCACACGGCGCCCGGTCAGCTCCAGGCGCGTCAGCAGGGCTGCAACGCTTTCGCCAGCAGGCAGTTCGTAAGGTTCACCGTTCAGTTGAATGCGCATGCGCACGGCCACCATTGTTCTTTGGGGCCCGCATTCTAGCGCCGAACCCACCTGCAACCCAAGGCCGGTGCACGCCATTAGTCGCGATTGTGGACCACTCGGTCAGCCCAGCCGCCAGGCTGCCAGGCCCAGGCACAGCCAGCCGGCCAGGAAGCACAGGCCGCCGATCGGCGTGATGATGCCCAGCTTGCCCAGGCCGCTGAGGGTCAGCAGGTACAGGCTGCCGGAGAACAGCACGATGCCTAAGGCAAACAGGCCGCCAGCCCAGCCGACCAGGCGCCCGGGCAGGTGCACCGAGAGCACGGCGACACCGAAGATCGCCAAGGCATGCACCAGCTGGTAGGTCACGCCCGTGTGGAAGATCGCCAGGTAGTCTGCCGTCAACCGGCTTTTCAGGCCGTGGGCAGCGAAGGCACCCAGGGCGACCCCGGTAAAGCCGAAAAAGGCGGCAAGCATCAGGAAGCTGCGAAGCATGGGACGACTCCTTGTATCGGGTCTGTATAATGGCCCCTTCCACCCGTACGGCCAAGCCATCGACATGCTGCCAACCCTTCTCCGCCGCCTTTCCCGTGCCCTGCTCTGGTTCGCTGCCGGCAGCATTGTGCTGGTACTGGTGTTCCGCTGGGTGCCACCGCCCGGCACGGCCCTGATGGTGGAGCGCAAGGTGCAGTCTTGGGTGAATGGAGAATCCATCGACCTGCAGCGCGACTGGGAGCCGTGGGAGAACATCTCCGATGAGCTGAAGGTTGCCGTTATCGCGGGCGAGGACCAGAAGTTCGCCAGCCACTGGGGGTTCGACATCCCGGCTATCCAGGCCGCACTGGCCTACAACGAGCGTGGCGGCAGTGTGCGCGGTGCCAGCACCCTGACCCAGCAAGTGGCCAAGAACCTGTTCCTGTGGTCCGGGCGCAGCTGGTTCCGTAAAGGGCTGGAGGCCTGGTTCACCGCGCTGATCGAGCTGTTCTGGTCGAAAGAGCGCATTCTCGAGGTTTACCTGAACAGTGCCGAATGGGGCAAGGGCGTGTTTGGTGCCCAGGCGGCGGCGCGTTATCACTTTGGTGTCGATGCCAGCCGGCTCAGCCGCCAGCAGGCCGCACAACTGGCCGCGGTGCTGCCAAGCCCGATCAAGTGGAGTGCCAGCCGGCCGAGCGCCTATGTGGCTAGCCGGGCGGGGTGGATTCGCCGGCAGATGAGCCAGTTGGGCGGGCCCAGCTACCTGATGCAGCTCGATACTTCGCGCAAGCTTTGAGCTTTTTGGGGCTGCTGCGCAGCCCATCGCGACACAAGGCCGCTCCCACAGGCGACCGCGGCCCCGTGTAGGAGCGGCCTTGTGTCGCGATGGGCCGCAAAGCGGCCGCATCTCACCGGCAAAAAAAAGCCGCTCACCTTATCCAGGCAAGCGGCTTTGTTTGCAGCCAGGCTCGATCAGGCAGCGATCAATGCCTTGACCTTGTTCATCGCATTTTTCTCCAGCTGGCGAATCCGCTCAGCCGATACGCTGTACTTGTCGGCCAGCTCATGCAACGTGGCCTTCTCTTCCGCCAACCAGCGCTGGTAGAGAATATCGCGGCTACGTTCATCCAGCCCTTGCAGCGCTTCGTGCAGGTTGCTGGTGGAGTTATCGCTCCAGTCGGCATCCTCCAACTGCACCGCCGGGTCGTAACGGTGGTCTTCCAGGTAATGCGCAGGCGACTGGAAGGCGCTGTCGTCGTCAGCTTCCGCTGCCGGGTCGAAGGCCATGTCCTGGCCACTCAGGCGGCTTTCCATCTCACGCACTTCACGCGGTTCGACGCCAAGGCTTTCTGCCACGCGGTGCACTTCGTCGTTGTTCAGCCACGCCAAGCGCTTCTTCTGGCTACGCAGGTTGAAGAACAGCTTGCGCTGGGCCTTGGTGGTGGCCACCTTGACGATGCGCCAGTTGCGCAGGATGAACTCGTGGATCTCTGCCTTGATCCAGTGCACGGCGAACGACACCAGGCGCACGCCCATTTCCGGGTTGAAGCGCTTGACGGCCTTCATCAGGCCGACGTTGCCTTCCTGGATCAGGTCAGCCTGTGCCAGACCGTAGCCTGCATAGCTACGGGCGATGTGTACGACGAAACGCAGGTGGGCCATCACCATTTGACGAGCGGCCTCGACATCCTGCTCATAATAGAGACGCTCGCCCAGATCACGCTCCTGCTCGACCGTCAGCAGCGGGATGCTGTTGACCGTGTGCACATAGGCTTCCAGGTTTGCACCGGGTACCAGGGCATAGGCAGGTTGCAACGATGTGGTCATTCAAGAACCTCCGACTTACAAAACTCGCGCCTTGTGGGCGCTGCCAACATAGACCTGGAACGACGGTACAAGTTCCGTAGTGAACAAAATGTCAATGCTGGCACGTAAAAACTATCGCGGCGCCAGCTCGTTCAGATGACGAGCGACGGCAATCCATGCACCGATATACCCCAACAGCACCGCTCCGATCAAGAGCGACAGACCATCGGACGCCGGCACCCCGCCCAAAGCGAAGTCACTGCCGTACAGCCCGGAAAGCCCTACAACCGCGTCGTTGAGCCAGTTCAGGCCAAACGCCAGGATACCCCACGCCAGCAGCCCCGCACCCAGGCCATACAAGGCGCCCATGTACAGGAAAGGCCGGCGCACGTAGGCGTCAGTGCCGCCTACCAGCTTGATCACTTCGATCTCGACACGGCGGTTTTCAATGTGTAGACGAATTGTGTTACCGATTACTAACAGCAGGGCAGAAATCAGCATCACGGCCAGGCCGAAGACGAAGCGGTCACCGAGTTTGAGGATGGCCGCCAGGCGCTCGACCCACACCAGGTCAAGTTGCGCCACTTCCACCCGCGGCAGCTCCGACAGGCGTTGACGCAAGGCATCCAGGGCGGGCTTGTCGACCTCGGTCGGTGTCACTACCACCACGCCAGGCAGTGGGTTGTCGGGCAGTTCGCGCAGGGCCTCGCCCAGCCCGGACTGCTGCTGGAATTCCTCCAGCGCCTGCTCGCGGCTGACAAATTGCGCGTCCGCCACCCCGGGCATGCCCTTGATCTCGTCGCGCAGCGCTTCACCATCGCGGCTGCCGGCATCGAGCTTGAGGTACAGCGAAATCTGCGCAGCGCGCTGCCACGAACCGCCCAGCTGCTCGACGTTCTTCAGCAGCAACGACAGGCCCATGGGCATGCTCAGCGCCACCGCCATTACCAGGCAGGTGAAAAAGCTGCCGATCGGCTGCTTGCCCAGACGACGCAGGCTGTCGGCCATGCTGGCACGGTGGCTTTCCAGCCAGGCATGCAGCAGTGTGCGGAAATCCGGGCCGTCATCGTCCTCGCCGCGCTTTTTCTTCTCCGGTTGCGGGTCGGCCGGCTTTGGCGCAACCCGCTCGGAAACCTTTGGCGTACGTATAGTGCTCATTGCCCGGCCTCCCCATCGCCGATCAAGCGGCCGCGCTGCAAGGTCAGCATACGGTGGCGCATGCGCGCAATCAGTGCCAGGTCATGGCTGGCGATCAATACCGTGGTGCCCAGGCGGTTGATGTCCTCGAACACGCCCATGATCTCTGCTGCCAGGCGCGGGTCGAGGTTACCGGTGGGTTCGTCGGCCAGCAGCAGGGCCGGCTGGTGCACGATGGCGCGGGCGATACCCACCCGCTGCTGCTGCCCGGTGGACAGGTCGGCCGGGAACAGTTCGCCCTTGTCGGACAGCGACACACGCTCCAGCGCCGAATCCACGCGCTTGGCGATCTCGGCCTTGGACAAGCCGAGAATCTGCAGTGGCAAGGCGATGTTGTTGAACACCGTGCGGTCGAACAACAGCTGGTGGTTCTGGAACACCACGCCGATCTGCCGACGCAGGAACGGGATCTGCGCGTTGCTGATCTGGCCCAGGTCCTGACCGGCCAGCATGAGCTTGCCGCTGGTCGGGCGTTCCATGGCCAGCAACAAGCGCAGCAAGGTGCTCTTGCCGGCGCCCGAATGGCCGGTGACGAACAGGAATTCGCCCCGGCGCGCCCGGAAACTCAGCTCATGCAAACCCACATGACCATTGGGATAGCGCTTGGCAACCTGTTCGAATCGGATCATGGTCAGTCTCGCTCGGCGAACAGAGCCTTGACGAACGGCTCGGCTTCGAAGGTACGCAGGTCGTCGATGCCTTCACCAACACCGATGAAGCGGATCGGGATGTTGAACTGCTTGGCCAAGGCGAAGATCACCCCGCCTTTGGCAGTGCCGTCCAGCTTGGTCAGGGCCAGGCCGGTCAGTTCGACGCTCTGGTTGAAGTACTTGGCCTGGCTGATGGCGTTCTGGCCAGTGCCGGCGTCGAGTACCAGCAGCACCTCGTGTGGCGCATCGGCGTCGAGCTTGCCGATCACCCGACGGACCTTCTTCAGCTCTTCCATCAGGTTGTCTTTGGTGTGCAGGCGGCCGGCAGTGTCGGCGATCAGCACATCGGCGCCACGGGCCTTGGCGGCCTGCACGGCGTCGAAGATCACCGACGCGGAGTCGGCGCCGGTGTGCTGGGCGATCACCGGAATCTGGTTACGCTCGCCCCACACCTGCAGCTGCTCGACAGCGGCGGCACGGAAGGTGTCACCGGCAGCCAGCATGACTTTCTTGCCTTCCAGCTGCAGCTTTTTCGCCAGCTTGCCGATGGTGGTGGTCTTGCCGGCGCCGTTCACGCCAACCACCAGGATCACATAGGGTTTGTTCTGCGCCTGCACTTTCAGCGGTTGCTCGACCGGGCGCAACAGCGCGGCCAGCTCTTCCTGCAGCGACTTGTAAAGCGCATCGGCGTCGGCCAGCTGCTTGCGGGCAACCTTCTGGGTCAGGTTCTGGACGATGGCCGAGGTGGCTTCCACACCGACGTCGGCGGTCAGCAGGCGCGTCTCGATTTCGTCGAGCAGGTCGTCGTCGATGACCTTCTTGCCGAGGAACAGGCTGGCCATGCCCTCGCCGATGCTGGCGCTGGTCTTCGACAGGCCCTGCTTGAGGCGGGCGAAGAAGCCGGGTTTGGCTTGTTCGGTAACGGTTGCGACGGCAGACACAGGCTCGGGCTCTGGTTGCACGGGCTCTGCTACCGGACGCTCGGGGATCGCTGGCGGGGCTTTTGGCTCAAGATCAGGGACGAGAGCGACGGGCTCCTCGGCAACGGGCAGTACCAGGTTGCTGATCGGGGGTTCGACGGCTTGAATGGCCGGGGCTGCTACTGCCGCAGGGGTTTCGAGCTGCGGGGCGGCAGGCTCCGCATTCGCGGGCACGCCCGCTCCCACAAGGGCCGGGGCAGGCTCCGAAGCTGGGGTAACCACTGGGGCAGGTGCAGGCTCAGGGACCGGGGCAACCACCAGGGCAGGTGCCGGCTCAAGGACTGGGGCGGCCACCGGGGCAGGTGCTGGCTCAAGGACTGGGGCAACCACCGGGGCAGGTGCTGGCTCAGCAGCCCGAGGAACCTCAGTTGCAGTTGCGGGTGCTTCAGCAACCACCGGTTCGACCGGAGCAGCTTCAGGCTGCTCGACGGCGGATGGCGGCGCTACCGGCTCTGCAGCCTGGGGCTCGGGGGCTTGTGGCTGTTCGGCGACAGGTTGCTGCGGCTTCTTGCGAAACCAGCTGAACAGGCCTTTCTTCTCGCCAGCCTCGGCCGGCGCTTTCTTGTCGTCGTTGGAACCAAACATGGAGGACGGCTATCTCAGGGTAGCGATGAGCCAGCAATGGCCCATCGGGAATTCTCTCTACGCAGAACAGACTATCTTGAAGCCTGCTGGTTCATGCGCAACGTTTTGTCTTAGTGTCCTGCGGGCCAGAACGGCGACAGGCATGGTCGCCAGGCAACCGGATCAGTATCCTAGCACCTCCTGGCCCGCCGACGCTAAACCCAGCGGGCCGCCGAACAGGTTAAACACCTTATGAATGCTCTAGCCCGCCGCGCCGCTGGCCTGTTGCTCGGCACGCTCTGCCTGCCGCTCGCGGCTTTCGCCGCCGATGTGCAACCCACCCACGAATTCATCCTCGACAATGGCCTGAAGGTGGTCGTGCGCGAAGACCATCGCGCCCCGGTGGTGGTCTCGCAGATCTGGTACAAGGTCGGCTCCAGCTATGAAACCCCGGGCCAGACCGGTTTGTCCCATGCGCTGGAACACATGATGTTCAAGGGCAGCGCCAAGGTCGGCCCCGGCGAAGCTTCGCGCATCCTGCGTGACCTGGGTGCCGAAGAAAACGCCTTCACCAGCGACGACTACACCGCCTATTACCAGGTACTGGCCCGCGACCGTCTGCCGGTCGCCCTGGAGCTGGAGGCCGACCGCCTGGCCAGCCTGCGCCTGCCGGCCGACGAGTTCAGCCGCGAAATCGAGGTAATCAAGGAAGAACGCCGCCTGCGCACCGACGATCAGCCCAACTCCAAGGCGTTCGAGCTGTTCCGCGCCATGGCCTACCCGGCCAGCGGCTACCACACGCCGACCATCGGCTGGATGGCGGACCTGGAGCGCATGAAGGTCGAAGAACTGCGCCACTGGTACGAGTCCTGGTACGCCCCCAACAATGCCACCCTGGTGGTGGTCGGCGATGTCACCGCCGACGAGGTCAAGGGCCTGGCGCAGAAGTACTTCGGCAGCATTCCAAAGCGCGCCGTACCGCCGGCCAAGCTGCCACTGGAGCTGGCCGAACCTGGCCAGCGCCAGCTGACCCTGCACGTACGCACCCAGCTGCCCAGCCTGATCTATGGCTTCAACGTGCCCGGCCTGCCCACCGCCAAGGATCCGCGCACCGTGCATGCCCTGCGCCTGATCTCGGCACTGCTCGACGGCGGCTACAGCGCCCGTATGCCGGCACGCCTGGAGCGTGGCCAGGAGTTGGTGGCTGGCGCCTCGTCCAGCTACAACGCCTTCACCCGCGGCGACAGCCTGTTCCTGATCTCGGCCACGCCGAACGTGCAAAAGCAGAAAACCCTCGACGATGTGGAGAAAGGCATCTGGCAGTTGCTTGAAGAACTCAAGACCACCCCGCCCAGCGCCGAAGAGCTCGAACGCGTACGCGCCCAGGTCATTGCCGGCCTGGTCTACGACCGCGACTCCATCAGCAGCCAGGCCACCACCATCGGCCAGCTGGAAACCGTCGGCCTGTCCTGGAAACTGATCGACAGCGAGCTGGACGAGCTCAAGCGCGTCACCCCGCAGGACATCCAGGACGCCGCGCGCACCTACTTCACCCGCGAACGCCTGAGCGTTGCCCATGTACTGCCCGAGGAGTCCGCTCATGAGTGATCGTCGCGCACCGCGCCCAACCTTGCTGGCCACGGGCATCCGCGCCCTGGCGCTGGCGGCAGTGCTGGCCGCCCCGGCCATGGCCGACAACGCCACCAAGGCGGACACCAGCGCCGCCCGCCCGGCCAACACCTTGCAGTCGCTGGCCGAGCTGGATGGCAAGGCACCCAGCCGGCGCCAGCTGAACATCCAGCACTGGAGCACCGCTGAGGGCGCCCGTGTGCTGTTCGTGGAAGCCCGCGAACTGCCGATGTTCGACCTGCGCGTCACCTTTGCCGCCGGCAGCAGCCAGGACGCCGGAACCCCCGGCGTAGCGGCGCTGACCAACGCCATGCTCAACGAGGGTGTGGCCGGCAAGGACGTCACCGCCATCGCCGAAGGTTTCGAAGGCCTGGGCGCAGACTTTGGCAACGGCTCCTACCGTGACATGGCCGTGGCGTCGCTGCGCAGCCTCAGCATCAAGGACAAGCGCGAACCTGCGCTCAAGCTGTTCACCGAAGTGGCCGGCAAGCCGACCTTCCCCGAGGACGCCCTCAAGCGCATCAAGAACCAGATGCTGGCCGGTTTCGAATACGAGAAGCAGAACCCCGGCAAAATCGCGGGCAAAGCGCTGTTCGGCAACCTCTATGGCGACCACCCCTACGCCCACCCAAGCGATGGCACCGCAGAAACCATCAACGGCATTACCCTGGCACAACTGCGCGCCTTCCACGCCAAGGCTTATACCGGCGGCAACGCAGTAATCGCCCTGGTCGGCGACCTCAGCCGTGCCGAAGCCGAAGCCATTGCCGCCCAGGTTTCGGCGGGCCTGCCCAAGGGCCCGGCGCTTGCCGCGCCAGCCCAGCCCAGCGAAGCCAAGGCCGGCCTGACCCACATCGACTTCCCGTCCAAACAGACCCACCTCATGCTGGCTGAGCTTGGTATCGACCGCCAGGACCCGGATTGGCCAGCCTTGTCGCTGGGTAACCAGATCCTCGGTGGTGGCGCCTTCGGTACCCGGCTGATGAGCGAAGTGCGTGAAAAGCGTGGCCTGACCTACGGCGTGTACTCGGTGTTCAGCCCCATGCAGGTGCGCGGCCCGTTCATGATCAACCTGCAGACCCGTGCCGAGCTCAGTGAAGGCACGCTCAAGCTGGTGCAGGACATTCTTGCCGACTACCTCACGACAGGCCCCACCCAGCAAGAGCTGGACGATGCCAAGCGCGAACTGGCCGGCAGCTTCCCGCTGTCCAATGCCAGCAACGCCAGCATCGTCGGCCAGTTGGACGCAATCGGCTTCTACAATCTGCCACTGACCTGGCTGGAGGACTTCATGCAGCAGTCCCAGGCCCTCACCGTCGAGCAGGTCAAGGCGGCCATGAACAAACACCTGTCAGCCGATAAACTGGTGATCGTCACCGTAGGCCCGAAAGTGCCACAAAAACCGCTGCCAGCACCCACTGACAAGCCCTCCGAGCAAGCGCTCGGGGTACCGGAGCACTAATGCCAAGATCCACCCCTCCCGCCCGCCCGCAATCGGGCCAAAGCAAGGGCCAGGGCCACCTGCGCATCATCGCCGGCGAGTGGCGTAGCCGCCGCCTGGCGGTACCGGAAGGCGAAGGCCTGCGGCCAACGCCTGACCGCGTGCGCGAAACCCTGTTCAACTGGCTGGCGCCGCACATCGAGGGTGCCCGCGTGCTGGATGCCTTCACCGGCAGCGGTGCCCTGGTGCTCGAAGCCCTGTCTCGCGGCGCCAAGGATGCCGTGGCCCTGGACAGCAACCCGGCGGCGATCGGCAACCTGAAGAACAACCTCGAGATCCTGCGTTGCCCGCGCGGGCAAATCCTGCAAACCGATGCCCTGCGCTACTTGCAAGGCCCGGCCAAGCAACAGTTCGACGTGGTGTTCCTCGACCCGCCGTTCCACCAGGACCTACTGGCCAATACCTGCAACCTGCTGGAGCAGAACCAGTGGCTGGGCGAACAGGCGCTGATCTACACCGAAAGCGAAGCGGCGCCGTCAACGCTGCCAATGCCCGGCAACTGGCGCCTGCACCGCGAGAAGAAAACCGGCCAAGTACATTACGCGCTCTGGCAGCGAGGATGACCCGGTAAACCGGGTTTGGCTTACTTAGTTACCGCACTGCCGCCGCCTGCGTGGCTGAAGCTGCTCCTTTGTTTCTTGAAGGAGCACTTCAACCATGACCGAACGCCCCTCCTCGCCCACACCGGCTAGCCGGGTAAGTGCTTTTACCCTCGCTAATGGCTTGCGCGTCTTTCTGCGCGAAGACCACCGCGCCCCGCTGGTCAGCGCGCAGCTGTGGTATCACGTGGGTTCCAGCTACGAGCCCGAAGGCCATACCGGCCTTTCACATGCCCTTGAGCATTTGCTGTTCGAAGGCAGCAGCAAACTGCCTGGGGGGCAATACTCCTCCCTCATGACCCACTTGGGTGGTGAGGCAAATGCATTCACCCTCCCCGATGCCACAGCCTTTCCGCTCACGTTGCCAGCCAGCCGCCTGGAGATCGCCCTGGAAGCCATGGCCGATATCATGGCCAGCGCCACCCTCAGCGATGCACCTTTTGCCCGCGAACTGGCGGTTGTCATGGCTGAACGACGCGAGGACGTCGATAACGACCCGTGGTCGCAGGCCCTGGAACATCACCTGCTGCTGGCCTATGACAACCGCGGCTATGGCACGCCCACGATCGGCTACAAGACTGACCTCGGCCACATGACACCTGCCGCGGCACGCACGTGGTACCGGACCTGGTACCACCCCAACAACGCGACACTGGCAGTGGCCGGCGACATTACATTGGCGCAACTGCAAACGCTGGTAACGCGACACTTTGCAGCGATCCCCGCTCATCGCCTGCCGGCCCGGCAAATACCTGTAGAGCCCTCCAGCCTGGTTCGGCGCGTTCAAACCTTGCGCCAGCACGGCCTGCATACGGGCGTGATCATCAGTTTCAACCTACCCAGTCAATGCACCGCCCGGTCTGACTCACAAGCGTATGCACTGCGTCTGCTGCCCCAGATTCTTGCCCAAGGCCAGGCCAGCATCCTCCAGCGCCTGCTCGTGCGCGAAGAAACGGTACTGCAAGGTGTGTGGTCGGACTATGAGCCCTGGCAACGAGGGGACAGCCTGCTGACGTTTTACGCGTTCTGCAGCCCGCAGGTTGCACCCCAGGCGGCGGCAGAACGGCTGCTGATGGAAATCGAAGCGTTCCGCCAGTCAGCACCCAGCAAAGAAGACCTCCAGCGCGCCAAGGCACGGCTTCTGGCCGAGCAATTATTCGACCGGGACGATATCGGCAAGCAGGCAGAAGCCATAGGCAAGCAGGCCGCCTGCGGCCTGGACCCTGTTGCACTGGAGGATGAACGGCAAGCCATCGAAGCCGTGACAGCCGAGCAGGTAGGCCTGGCCGCTTATGACTTCCTGACCGAATCCCGGACCACCATCACCTTTACGCATCACAAGGAAAGCGCTGATGAATGACTCGAATTCATTCCCCGCTGCAGCCAGCCCTGTTCATGGTGGTCTGGTGTCGGCCCTGGGGGTTGATCTGGACCTCTTCGAACCCATTGATACCCACGTGCAGGCGTGGACAACGGATAGCGGCACAGCCGTGAAGTTCGTCGAAGCCCGAGGGCTGCCAATAGTCGATATCGTGCTGCAATTCAAGGCCGGTACAACCCAGGACACCGTGCTCCCCGGCCTGGCATCCCTGGCGTTCTACATGCTCGACGAGGGCAGCCAGCAGCACACAGCCACCCAGCAAGCAGAGCAACTGGAGCGCCTGGGCGCTGTCATGGAAAAGCAGATCCGCCTGGAGCACGCGACCCTGAGCCTGCGAAGCCTGAGCACCGAAGCACTGTTCGACCCGGCACTGGCGCTTTTCATCGACCTTGTGGCACGCCCTGCCTTTACCGCTGACGCGCTAGCCAAGATAAAAAGCCAACTGCTGCGGCACAATGCATCTCGCGAGCAAAACCCCCGCTTGAGGGCGCGTAGCGAAGCCTTTCGTCATATGTTCAGTGGTCATCCATATGGCAACCCAGCGGGCAGCACTCAGCAAGGGATAGACCAGGTTACCCCGGAGGATCTGAGGCGCTTCCACCAGCGTGCTTACTGCGCAAGTAACCTGGACATCGTAGTAGTGGGGGACCTTTCCCTTGCACAGGCTCAGGCCGTTTCACAACAGATCAGTCAGGCGCTGCCCCAAGGCTGGTCCGCAATCGAGCTGCCGGCCGCTGCTCCAGCAGCCGGCGCCACGCTCAATGTCGAACAGCCTGGCGCAAGCACTGCCGTCCTGATTGCATTACCCATGAGCATGCCCGCCAATCATCCGCAGTATCCGGCCCTGGTGTTGGCCAGTGAAGTATTGGGGTCGGGAATCGCGTCACGCTTGATGAATGAGCTGCGACACCGCCGCGGGCTGACATATGGCATCTACACACGGGTAAATGCCTTGAGCGCAGGTGGCCTGTTCAGCGCCGAATGGGATATCGCGCCAGAGTACGTCGAAGGCTCTCAAATACTGGTTGAAACCTTGCTGCGCGAGTTCATCGAACAAGGGCCAACCCAGGCCGAGCTGCAAGTGGCGCGCAAGCAACTGGCAGGGCAACTGCTGCGCGATGTGGCACAGAACAAGCACCTGGCAGCCTTGCTCACACAAATTACCCATCAACGCCAGCCCGCCGACTTTCTCGACAGCTACATCGAGCGCCTCGCCAGGCTGACACCGGCAGATATCCGCGCCGTCATGCAGCGTCAGCTCGATTTGAGCCAGGCAGTGCGCGTCAGTGTCGGCCCACCCACCGAGCAACAACCACTGCCGGCTACCGACCAATAGCGCAGGTACCGTGGCGCTTTTTCATGGCACTCTAGGCAAGCACATCATGAGTTGCCCAGCATGCCCAGCCCAAGCGCCACCTTCCGTCCGGCCATCGGCCTGTCCAACCCCCACCTGCAGACGCTGTGGGGCCCTCTGTGGCGCAAGCTGCCTGAACTGCAGCGCAACCGCGAGCGCCTGTGGCTGGCCGACGGCGATTTCATCGATCTCGACTGGCATGGCCCGCATCAGGCACAGGCGCCACTGGTGCTCGTGCTACATGGGCTGACGGGCTCGTCCCATTCACCCTACGTCAAAGGCTTGCAGCAAGCGCTGCAAAACCGCGGCTGGGCCAGCGTGGCGGTGAACTGGCGTGGTTGCTCAGGCGAACCCAACCTGCTGCCGCGCAGCTACCATTCCGGCGCCAGCGAAGACCTGGCAGAAATTGTCAGCCACCTGCGTGCCCAGCGCCCGTTGGCGCCGCTGTATGCGGTGGGTTACTCACTGGGTGGCAATGTGC
This sequence comes from Pseudomonas sp. TSO6, assembly GCF_056098905.1. Taxonomy (NCBI): domain Bacteria; kingdom Pseudomonadati; phylum Pseudomonadota; class Gammaproteobacteria; order Pseudomonadales; family Pseudomonadaceae; genus Pseudomonas; species Pseudomonas sp. TSO6. The sequence continues at coordinate 22,708 of NZ_JBLZWV010000070.1, forward strand.
TGTTGAAATACCTGGGCGAGAGCGGCGTTGCCAGCCAGCTGGAGGCGGCAGTTGCCGTGTCGGTGCCCTTTCGCCTGGACCACTGTGCCGACCGTATCGGCCAGGGCTTTTCCAAGGTGTACCAGGCACATTTCATGCGCGAGATGCTGGCGTATGTTCAGCTCAAGCAGCGCCACTTCCACGACCAGGGTCAGCATGAACGGCTGGCGGCGCTGGAGCGCCTGGGGCAGCTGAGCAACCTGCGCACGTTCTGGGACTTTGACGGCAAGGTCACTGCACCGCTCAACGGCTTTCGCGATGCGCACGACTACTATCGCCGCTCATCGAGTCACTTCTTCCTCGGCCAGAACCGCACGCCGACGCTGATCATCCATTCCAGCGATGACCCGTTCGTGGCCGGCCAGAGCCTGCCTACGGCCCGTGAACTGGCACCCCAGACCCGCTTCGAACTGCACCGCCGCGGTGGCCATGTGGGGTTTGTCGATGGCAGCCTGCGCAACCCGGGGTACTACCTGGAGCGGCGGATTCCGCAGTGGCTGGTCGAAGGCCAGTAAGAACCGCAGTTTTCATTGGCAGTACCGGCCTCATCGCCGGCAAGCCAGCTCCCACAGGGATCGCGCAAGCTTTGGAATGTGAGCAAGGCAATAGCTCCCTCAGGTATGGCACAGCCCTGATGGGCAGTGATGTACCTGTGGGAGCTGGCTTGCCGGCGATGAGGCCGGGCCTGCTTACTCGCCGGTGGCCACGGCATGCTGCGGGTTGTTGATCCACTCGCTCCACGACCCGGCGTACAGCTTGCCCAGCGGGTACCCCGCCAGTGCCATCGCAAACAGGTTATGGCAAGCCGTCACCCCAGACCCGCAGTAAGACACCAACTGCTCCGGTGCCCGCCCGGCCAGCTTTTCGGCAAAGCGCTGCTTGAGTTGATCCACAGGCAAGAAGCGCCCATCAGCCCCCAGGTTGTCGGTAAACGCCGCGCACTGGGCCCCGGGAATATGCCCCGCCACCGGGTCGATCGGCTCTACTTCACCGCGAAAACGCGGCAAGGCACGCGCATCGATCAAGGTCAGGTCAGTGCTGCCCAGGCGCTTGCCCAGGTGCTCGGCATCGATCAGCAGCTTGGCATCCGGCTCACCACTGAAGGTGCCTTCGCGTTTGGACGGTGAGTCCAGGCTCAACGGCAGGTGCGCCGCATGCCAAGCCTTCAGGCCACCATCGAGGATCGCCACCCCGTTGCGCTTGCCAAGCCAGGCCAGCAGCCACCAGGCCCTGGCGGCAAAGGCGCCAGGGCCGTCGTCGTACAGCACCACCTCGCTGTCGTTGTCCAGGCCCCACTCGCGCAGGCGCTCTACCAGCCGGTGCGCATCGGGCAGTGGATGGCGCCCGGTGCGCCCCTTGCTCACCGGCCCGCTGAGGTCGCGGTCCAGGTCGGCAAAATGCGCCCCGGCAATATGCCCCTGGGCATAGCTGCGTTGGCCATAGTCCACATCCTCGAGGGCAAAGCGACAGTCGAGGATCACCAACTTGGGCGAGCCCAGACGCTCGGCCAACTGCTGCGGGGTGATCAATTGCGCAAGGGGCATGACAATCTCCTGATCGATGGCACTAGGGCCCTGGGTCAATGTTCCAGAGCCTGGTTGAACGGTACATGGAATTCCTGGCACAGGGCGTCCACAGCACTGCGCGCACGGTCGGTGACGTAGCCGAGTTCCAACACCAGTACCTGGTAGACGCCCCGCTTGAAGGCTTCTTCACCCAGGTGCGCGGAATGTTCACGCGTGGTGCTTAGAAACCGCACCCAGGATGTCAGCACGATCCAGGCATTGATGGTCAGCGATTCGATTTGCGCCGGCACCATGGCCAGGATGCCCGCGTCGACAAAGCCGCGGTAGATCGCCTGGCCCTGGCGCAGGCAGCGCTCGGAAAAACGCCGGTAACGGGCCGCCAGCTCCGCGTCGCTGTCCAGCAGGTGCTCCAGGTCGCGGTGCAGGAAGCGGTAGTTCCACATCGCCGCGAGCAAGGCCTTGAGGTAGAAGCGCTTGTCCTCCACGGTTGCCTGGCGGCCTTGCGGCGGGCGCAGGAAGCTGTCTACCAGTTCTTCATACTGGCTGAACAACAGGGCAATGATCGCCTGCTTGTTGGGGAAGTGGTAATACAGGTTGCCGGGCGAGATTTCCATGTGCGCGGCAATGTGGTTGGTACTGACGCTGCGTTCGCCCTGCTGGTTGAACAGCTCCAGGCTGTTCTGCACGATGCGCTCTCGGGTCTTCATGCGCGGGGCCATGCTCAGCTCCCAGTCTGCGGGCTTTCATCAAAGGGTCATCTTACGGCGTATTACAGGTGGAATGCACCGTTCGGCGGCGCGGAAAAAATCGCACCATCGTCCCGATTAGAGTATAGGCTCTAGACATTTCCTGCCCGGATCAAACGCCGCCATGAACGCGCCCAGTGCCTTGACCCCTGTGCAATCCGACCTCGACCTTGCGGCGATGTTCGCTGCGCAGCGCCAGGCCTTCGCCGACAACTCCCTGCCGCCTGCGGCCCAGCGACTGCAATGGCTGAGAACCCTGCGCGAAGCCTTGCTGGCCAACCAGGCAGGGTTGATCGAGGCCATCAACGAGGATTTTTCCGGGCGCAGCGCCGACGAGACCCTGCTGGCCGAGCTGCTGCCCTCGGTACAGGGCCTGCGCCACGCCGAAAGGCACCTGCATCGCTGGATGCGCGCCAGCCGGCGACGAGTCGGTCTGGCCTTCCAGCCGGCCAGCGCGCAGGTGCGTTATCAGCCGCTGGGGGTGGTGGGCATCATCGTGCCGTGGAACTACCCGCTGTTTCTCGCCATCGGCCCGCTGACCTGCGCCCTGGCCGCCGGCAACCGGGTCATGCTCAAGCTCAGCGAAGCCACGCCCGCCAGTGCCCAGGCCTTGAAGCAACTCTTGGAGCAGGTGTTTCCCTCCGATCTGGTCAGCGTGGTGCTGGGTGAGGTAGCGGTGGGCCAGGCCTTCGCCCGCTTGCCCTTCGACCACCTGCTGTTCACCGGTGCCACCAGCGTGGGCCGGCAGGTCATGCTGGCGGCGGCGCAGAACCTGACCCCGGTTACCCTGGAGCTGGGCGGCAAGTCACCGGCCATCGTGTCGGCCGACGTGCCACTGGACAGCGCTGCCGAGCGCATCGCCTTCGGCAAGACCCTCAACGCCGGGCAAACCTGCGTCGCCCCCGACTATGTGCTGGTGCCGCGCGAACGGCTGGCAGCCTTCAGCGACGCCTACCAGCGCGCCGTGCGCCGCCTGTACCCGCGCATTGCCGACAACCCCGACTACACCGCCATCATCAACCCCCGCCAGCTGCAGCGCCTGCAGCACCTGCTGGACGATGCCCACAGCAAAGGTGCGCAGGTGCTTGACCTGTACCCAGGCGAAAGCCGCCAGGGGCGGCGCCTGCCACCGCACCTGCTGCTGGACGTGAACGACAGCATGCAGGTGATGCAGGACGAAATCTTCGGCCCGCTGCTGCCGCTGGTGCCCTACGACAGCCTCGACCAGGCGCTGGCCTACATCAACCAGCGCCCGCGCCCGCTGGCGCTGTACTACTTCGGTTATGACCGGGCCGGCCAAGAGCATGTGCTGCGCCACACCCACTCCGGCGGGGTATGCCTGAACGACACCCTGCTGCATGTGGCCCAGGACGACCTGCCCTTCGGCGGCATCGGCCCTTCGGGCATGGGCCACTACCATGGCCACGACGGTTTTCTGACCTTCAGCAAGGCCAAGGCCGTACTTGCCAAGCAACGTTTCAACGCCGCACGGCTGATCTACCCGCCTTATGGCAAAGCCTTGCAGCGCTTGGTCTACAAGCTGTTCATCCGCTGAGCGCCGGCCTGTGCACCGCCGCGACCTGCTGCGTTTCAGCCTTGGCGCCAGCGCCTTTCTGGCGGGCGCCAGCCTGGTTGGCTGCAGCGCACAAACAGCGGCGACGGGCTATCAGGTACTGCGCGACGACGACCTGCCGCTGCTGCGGGCGCTGATCCCGGTGGTACTCGCCGGTACGCAGGCCTCCGAGCACTTGGTGCTGCACAGCCTCGACCACAAGCTGGCGGCGCTGTCGCCGGAAATGCTCAAGCTCACCCGGCAATTGTTCGACGTGCTCAGCCTGCCACTCACCCGTGGCCCCCTGACCGGTGTATGGGGCGCCTGGGCACAGGCCAGCCCTGCGCAAGTCACGGCCTTCCTGCAGCGTTGGCAGGACAGTTCGCTGAACCTGCTGCGCATGGGCCACGCCTCGTTGCTGCAGTTGATGCAGATGGCCTGGTACGAATGCCCCGAGTCCTGGGCCGCCTGCGGCTACCCCGGGCCACCAAAAATCTGAAAACAACAAGAGCATCGCCAATGCCTGTCCCCGACCCGTTTCGCCAAGGCCTCGAACGCGGCTGGATCACCCATGACGCTTCGCGTCTGGCGCAGGAACTTGCCCTGGAGGCCGACGTTGCCGTGATCGGCAGCGGTGCCGGCGGTGCCACCAGCGCGCAGATGCTCAGCGCCGCAGGCTTCAAGGTGCTGCTGATCGAAGAAGGCCCGCTCAAGACCAGCAACGATTTCCACCTGCTGGAGAGCGAAGCCTACGCCAGCCTGTATCAGGAGGGCTTGGGGCGCCTGAGCAAGGATGGCGCCATCACCATCCTGCAGGGCCGCGCCGTGGGCGGCACTACGCTGGTGAACTGGACCTCGAGCTTTCGCACCCCTCCCCAGACCCTGGTGCACTGGGCTTCAGCCCACGGCGTGACTGGGCTGGGTGAAGATGAGCTGCGGCCTTGGTTCGAACGCATGGAGCAGGAACTGGGCATTACCCCTTGGGCCCTGCCGCCGAATGCCAACAACGACGTGCTACGCCGGGGCTGTGAGCAGCTGGGCTACCGCTGGGCGGTGATCCCGCGCAACGTGCGTGGCTGCTGGAACCTGGGCTACTGCGGCATGGGCTGCCCGGTGAATGCCAAACAATCGATGCTGGTGACGCGCATTCCCGCCACCCTCGAACAAGGCGGCGAACTGCTGTACCTGGCCCGGGCCGAGCGCTTCACGCACAACGGCGAGCGCATCCAGGGCCTGACCTGCCAGGCCCTGGATGCCCAAGGCGTACATCCCACCGGCAGGCAGGTCAGCGTACGCGCACGCCATTACCTCTTGGCTGGCGGCGGCATCAACAGCCCGGCCCTGCTGTTGCGCTCCGCCGCGCCCGACCCGCATGGCCGGCTGGGCAAACGCACGTTCCTGCACCTGGTGAACTTCAGCGCAGCGCGTTTCACAGACCGTATCGACCCCTACTACGGCGCCCCGCAGTCCATCTACAGCGACCACTTCCAGTGGCAAGGCGGCACAGATGGCCCGGTCGGCTACAAACTGGAAGTGCCACCGCTGCACCCTGCGCTGGCCAGCACCCTGCTGGGTGGGCACGGCCACGAAAATGCCCGGCGCATGGCCGAGCTGCCGCACACCCATGTGATGCTCGCGCTGCTGCGCGACGGTTTCCACCCCGAGAGCCAGGGTGGCGCCGTGGAGCTGCGTGGCGACGGTTCACCGGTGCTCGATTACCCGGTCACCGACTACCTGCGCGACGGCTTGCGTCGCGCCTACCACAGCATGGCGCAGATCCAGTTCGCGGCCGGGGCCATGCAGGTGACCCCCGTGCACAGCGACGCCAGCGCTGCTTCCAGCCTGGAACAGGCGCTGGGCATGATCGACGCCTTGCGCCTGGAGCCCTTCAGGGCGCGCCTGGGCAGCGCTCATGTGATGGGTGGCTGTGCGTTGGGCGAAGACCCGCGTCAGGCCGTGTGCGACAGCCTGGGCCGCCATCACCAGCTGGAAAACCTGTCGGTGCACGACGGCTCGCTGTTCCCCACCAGCATCGGCGCCAACCCGCAACTGTCGGTGTATGCCATCAGCGCCAGGCTCACCGAAGCCCTGATTGGCCGCCTGGCACACAGCGCATGACAACGAATATGGCGCCTGTTTATAGTGCCATCAGCTGGCCGCATGACTTGGCCGGGCGCAATCGCTGCGCTACCATCCGACTCCCCAACGCACTCCAGCCAGGATGACGCGATGAACCGAGTGTTGTACCCGGGTACTTTCGACCCCATTACCAAAGGCCATGGAGACCTGGTCGAGCGCGCCTCGCGCTTGTTCGACCACGTGATCATCGCGGTGGCGGCCAGCCCGAAGAAAAACCCCCTGTTCCCCCTGGAACAGCGGGTGGCGCTAGCCCGTGAGGTCACCAAGCACCTGCCCAATGTCGAAGTCATCGGCTTCTCCTCCCTGTTGGCGCATTTCGCCAAGGAACAGGGCGCCAACGTCTTCCTGCGTGGCCTGCGTGCGGTGTCCGACTTCGAGTACGAGTTCCAGCTGGCGAACATGAACCGGCAACTGGCCCCCGATGTCGAGAGCCTGTTCCTGACGCCTTCGGAACGTTATTCGTTCATTTCCTCGACTTTGGTCCGGGAAATCGCCGCTCTGGGCGGTGATATCAGCAAATTCGTCCACCCGGTGGTGGCCGAAGCGCTGACTGAACGCTTCAAGAAGTAAGCCCGATCGCCTGATTATCGCGCCCGCGTGCACTGCGGGCGCGAATGCGGCACAATTGTGCCCACTGCGTTGAACATGCCCGGGCCATGAGCCCCGGCCGGAGTCCCCATGTCCCTGATCATCACCGACGATTGCATCAACTGCGACGTCTGCGAACCCGAGTGCCCGAACGAGGCCATCTCCCAAGGCGAAGAGATCTACGTGATCGACCCTAACCTGTGCACCCAGTGCGTGGGCCATTACGACGAGCCGCAGTGCCAACAGGTCTGCCCGGTCGACTGCATCCCGCTGGATGAGGCGCACCCGGAGTCCGAAGAACAGCTGATGGCCAAGTACCGCCGCATTACCGGCAAGGACTGATCGGCGCCTGGCAAGGGCTTCGCCCTTGTTCGCGGGTAAACCCGCTCCCACAGGTAACTCACTGGCCTACAGGCCTGCACCGTACCTGTGGGAGCGGGTTTACCCGCGAATTGGGCCGCAAAGCGGCCCCCAGCCTTACCGCTGGCAGCGCGGGCAATACACGCTCGCCCTTTGTCCCAGCTTCACCTCGCGTAACTCCGTGCCGCACACCTTGCACGGCTGCCCGCCACGCCCGTAGACGAACAATTCCTGCTGGAAGTACCCCGGCTGCCCATCGCCACCGATGAAGTCGCGCAGGGTGGTACCACCGCGCTCAATCGCCGCCGCCAGCACCCGCTTGATCTCGATTGCCAGCTTCAGGTAGCGCGCCCGTGAAATCCCGCCCGCCTCGCGCCGTGGGTCGATGCCTGCGGCAAACAGCGCTTCGGTGGCGTAGATGTTGCCCACCCCCACCACCACCGCGTTGTCCATGATGAACGGCTTGACCGCCATCGACCGCCCGCGGGACAGCTGGAACAGGCGCTCACCGTCAAACAGGTCCGTCAGCGGCTCAGGCCCTAGGCGCAGCAGCAGCTCGTGGTTCAGCGGGTCCAGGCTCCACAGCATGGCACCAAAGCGGCGCGGGTCGGTGTAGCGCAGCATCAGCCCCGACTCCAGCTCGATGTCGACATGTTCATGCCTGGCCGCCGGCAAACCCAGCTCGACCAGCCGCAAGTTGCCCGACATGCCCAGGTGGCTGATCAGCGTACCGACCTCGGCATTGATCAACAGGTACTTGGCGCGCCGCTCGACACTGACAATGCGCTGGCCCGACAGGCGCACATCCAGGTCTTCCGGGATCGGCCAGCGCAAGCGCCGGTCGCGCACCACCACGCGGCTGACGCGCTGGCCTTCCAGATGGGGCGCAATACCGCGCCGGGTGGTTTCTACTTCTGGCAATTCCGGCATGTGTCAGTGCCCGCTCAGCTCGCGAATGTTCTGCTTGAGGTTTTCGAAATCGTATTCCGACAAGCCAATGTAATCGAGCACCAGCGGGCCGACCACGTTCCATTCGTGGTCCACCGCCTGGTTGCCCAGCACCCGGTAGGACGCGCAGATGTGCTCGGCCATCTTCAGCACCGCCAGCAGGTTTTTCAGCTGGCTCTGGGTATTGCGCGCGCTCTCGTCCCGGAACACGGCCAGGGCGTTGTGGTGGTTGGCGATGGCTGCCGTGAGGTGCTCGGGCAGGCGCCAGGACTTGGCGGTGAAATAGCCGACCACCGAATGGTTGGTGTTGAACACGCGGTTTTCGGTGTCGACCACGCGCGTTTCTTCGTCGGCCTGGGCATAGGCCTGCACCAGCACATCCATGTAGTCCGGGAAGCGCTTGAGCATCAGCGGCACCCCACAGTCATGGAACAGGCCCAGGGTGTAAGCCTCGTCTGCGGCCTGGACACCGGTGCGTTTGGCCAGGGTCAGGCAGGTCATCGCCACATCCTGGGCGGTATCCCAGAAGCGGTTGAGGGTAACGATGGTCTCGTCGCTCATCTCGCCCTTGATCGACTGGGCGTTGATCAGGTTGATGATCGAACGGCTGCCCAGCAAATTTACCGCGCGCTGGATCGAGCCGATCTTGTTGGACAGGCCGAAGTGCGGGGAGTTGACCAGCTTGAGCAAGGCGCCCGAGAGGCCCGGGTCCTGGGAAATCAGCTTGGCGATGGTTTCCAGGTCCGGGTCAGGCATGTACTGCTCGAACTGCAGGTCGACCATGATCTGCGGTTGCGGCGGAATGGTGATGCCTTGCAAGGCTTGCTGGATCTGTTCGGCGCTGAGTTCTTGGGACATACGTGCACACTCGTTTAGGACCGGCGATTTTAACCCTCTAAGCGCTCGCCGTGACAGGTGCAGCGCCTGGGAAATCGAGCGCCGCCCACGCGGCGCATCGCCGGCAAGCCAGCTCCTACATCTGTTTCGGGCCAGTTTTTCCTGAGGTATAGGCGCGCGGCCCCTTGGCGTTCATCTGGATATCTCGTCGAACAAACAAGGCGGTCGCGCGCAATAGCACTGGCGATATTGGCCCGAAACAAATGTAGGAGCTGGCTTGCCGGCGATGCGCCGCGCGGGCGGCGCTCGATCTCCCAGGCGCTGCACCACTAAAGGCGAAAGCACCGCAGACACGCTATACTCCCGCTCTTTTTTCCCGGAGCGACGTCATGTCCCTGCCCAGCCTTCGCCTCAAAGCCAATGCCGACCGCCGCCTGCGCGCCGGCCACCTGTGGGTCTACAGCAACGAAGTCGACGTCACCGCGACCCCGCTGCAAGGCTTCCAGGCCGGCCAGCAGGCCGTTCTCGAGGCGGCCAACGGCAAGCCGCTGGGCATCGTCGCACTCAGCCCCAACAACCTGATCTGCGCCCGCCTGCTGTCGCGCGACATCAAGCTGCCGCTGGACAAGTCGCTGCTGGTACACCGCCTGAACGTCGCCCTGTCGCTGCGCGAGCGCCTGTTCGACAAGCCGTGCTATCGCCTGGTCTACGGCGATTCCGACCTGCTGCCGGGCCTGGTGGTCGACCGCTTCTTCGACATCCTCGTGGTGCAATTGGCCTCGGCCACCATGGAAGCGCACAAGGACGACGTGATCGCTGCCCTGGTGCAGGTGCTCAAGCCTGGCGGCATCCTGTTCAAGAACGACTCCGCCGCGCGTGACGCCGAAGGCCTGCAGCGCTATGTCGAGACCGTCTACGGCGAAGTGCCGGACTGGGTGGCGCTGGAAGAGAACGGCGTCAAGTTCGAAGCCCCGGTGCGTGAAGGCCAGAAGACCGGCTGGTTCTACGACCACCGCATGAACCGCGCGCGCCTGGCGCCGTACGTGAAGGGCAAGCGTGTACTCGACCTGTTCAGCTACATCGGTGGCTGGGGCGTGCAGGCCGGCGCGTTCGGCGCCAGCGAAGTATTCTGCGTCGATGCCTCGGGCTTTGCCCTGGATGGCGTGGAGCGTAACGCTGCCCTGAACGGCATCAGCGAGAAGCTGACCTGCATCGAAGGCGACGTGTTCGAAGCCCTGCGCGAGCTCAAGGCTGCAGAAGAACGCTTCGACGTGATCATTGCCGACCCACCCGCCTTCATCAAGCGCAAGAAAGACCTGAAAAACGGCGAAGCGGCCTACCGCCGCCTGAACGAACAGGCCATGCGCATGCTGAACAAGGACGGCATCCTGGTCAGCGCCTCGTGCTCGATGCACCTGCCCGAGAACGATCTGAACAACATCCTGCTGACCAGCGCCCGCCACCTGGACCGCAACCTGCAGCTGCTCGAGCGCGGCGGCCAGGGCCCGGACCACCCGGTACACCCGGCCATCGCCGAGACCCGCTACATCAAGAGCATCACCTGCCGCTTGCTGCCAAACAGCTGAAATCTGCTGCAAAGGGCCGCCTGGCGGCCCTTTCCTGCTGCAATCTCCCCGCCAACCATCCACATCTGCATTCCCTCACCGCGCCAGCGGTGTAGAATCGGCCTATTCATCGCCAGTCATCCCCGGCGGGTTTATGAGCTCTGGCCAAGCACGCGGCGATCCCGTGGTGTCTTCGGCCCCATCCGTGCCAGTGGCAACAGGCCTGCGGCACAAAGGAAAAGAGAAGCTCACTCCCCTTTATGTGACCTGATTAAGCCGCCAGGAGTGTTTCATGCCTGATTATCGTTCCAAGACTTCCACCCATGGCCGCAACATGGCCGGCGCCCGTGCCCTGTGGCGCGCAACCGGGATGAAGGACGAAGATTTCAAGAAACCGATCATCGCCATCGCCAACTCGTTCACCCAGTTCGTCCCGGGCCATGTGCACCTGAAGGACCTGGGCCAGCTGGTTGCCCGCGAGATCGAGCGCGCCGGTGGCGTGGCCAAGGAATTCAACACCATCGCGGTCGATGACGGCATCGCCATGGGCCACGACGGCATGCTGTACTCGCTGCCAAGCCGCGAAATCATCGCCGACGCCGTGGAATACATGGTCAACGCCCACTGCGCCGACGCCATCGTGTGCATCTCCAACTGCGACAAGATCACCCCCGGCATGCTGATGGCCGCCCTGCGCCTGAACATCCCGGTGATCTTCGTTTCCGGCGGCCCGATGGAAGCCGGCAAGACCAAGCTGGCCAGCCACGGCCTGGACCTGGTCGACGCCATGGTCATCGCCGCCGATTCCACGGCTTCCGACGAAAAAGTCGCCGAATACGAGCGCAGCGCCTGCCCGACCTGCGGTTCGTGCTCCGGCATGTTCACCGCCAACTCGATGAACTGCCTGACCGAGGCCCTGGGCCTGGCCCTGCCGGGCAACGGCTCGACCCTGGCCACCCACGCCGACCGCGAGCAGCTGTTCCTCACCGCCGGCCGCACCATCGTCGAGCTGTGCAAGCGCTACTACGGCGACAACGATCAGTCGGTACTGCCGCGCAACATTGCCAACTTCAAGGCGTTCGAAAACGCCATGATGCTCGACATCGCCATGGGCGGCTCGACCAACACCATCCTGCACCTGCTGGCCGCAGCCCAGGAAGGCGAAGTCGCGTTCGACCTGCGTGACATCGACCGCCTGTCGCGCAAAGTGCCGCAGCTGTGCAAAGTGGCGCCGAACATCCAGAAGTACCACATGGAAGACGTGCACCGCGCCGGCGGCATCTTCAGCATCCTCGGTTCGCTGGCCCGTGGCGGCCTGCTGCACACCGACCTGCCGACCGTGCACAGCGCCAGCATGGAAGAAGCCATCGCCAAATGGGACATCACCCAGACCGATGACGAAGCCGTACACACCTTCTTCAAAGCCGGCCCTGCCGGTATCCCGACCCAGACTGCGTTCAGCCAGTCGACCCGTTGGGAAACCCTCGACGACGACCGCGAAAACGGCTGCATCCGCAGCTTCGAGCACGCCTACTCGCAAGAGGGCGGCCTGGCCGTGCTGTACGGCAACATCGCCCTCGACGGTTGCGTGGTGAAAACCGCCGGTGTTGACGAATCGATCCACGTGTTCGAAGGCAATGCCAAGATCTTCGAGAGCCAGGACAGCGCCGTGCGCGGCATCCTCGCCGACGAAGTGAAGGCCGGCGACATCGTGATCATCCGCTACGAAGGCCCGAAAGGCGGCCCGGGCATGCAGGAAATGCTGTACCCGACCTCGTACCTGAAGTCCAAAGGCCTGGGCAAGGCTTGCGCCCTGCTCACCGACGGCCGCTTCTCGGGCGGTACCTCGGGCCTGTCGATCGGCCACGCCTCGCCGGAAGCGGCTGCCGGCGGCGCCATCGGCCTGGTGCGCGACGGCGACAAGGTATTGATCGACATCCCTAACCGTTCGATCAACCTGCTGGTCAGCGACGAAGAGCTGGCCGAGCGCCGCATCGAGCAGGACAAGAAGGGCTGGAAACCCGCTGAAGTACGCCCACGCAAAGTGACCACCGCGCTGAAGGCCTACGCCCTGCTGGCGACCAGTGCCGACAAGGGTGCGGTGCGCAACAAGGCGATGCTGGAAGGCTTGTAGGAAGCCTCTGAAAAAGACCCACCGGCGCCCTGTGCGCCGGTTTTTTTTGTCAGTCGCGCACATACTTCTGGCCACTATGAAAACCAGAGGCAGTGGCTGTTATGCACTGGGCAGGCTCGCTCTACATGCTGACCTTGGGGTGTTTTTTTTTGCTCACGCCTCTGGCCCAAGGCCAGGAGCGTAAAAGCACTGGAACCGTTTCCTTCAGTGGTTCGATCACCACCCCCGGCTGCCGCTCGGCCTGGAATGCCGAGCATGAGCGCGTACAGACCAGAGAATGCCCTGATGCCCTGGATTCCAAAGTCAGCACGCCCCACGTAGAGGCCGTGGACGTCTTCTCTAGAGCGTCGCTCAGTGTGGTGCACGAATATACTGCGGCAGGTTCGGAATTCGCGCTCCTCGATAGCGAGGGTAACCCTGTTTCAACAGGCAGCTACAGGGTTACTTTGCACATACCTTAGGTCGAATATTCCATAAAGGAATAACTAAATACCATTTAGGTATAAATGCATGCAATTTCACGCTGTTAGCATTTCTGTTCGAAATCGCACACAGAGGCGATGACTCATTTTCTGATTTTCGGAGCTTCAATGAACCTGCCGCTGTCACTTAACCTGCTGGCGTTCCTGGCCCTGTTGCTGGGCCTGGCACAAACCCGCCGCACCGACTGGAGCCTGGCCAAGAAGGTACTGCTGGGCCTGGTGCTGGGCGTAGTCTTCGGCTTGGCCCTGCACACGATCTACGGCGCCGGCCACCCGGTGCTCAAGGCCACCATCGCTTGGCTCGACCTGGTCGGCAACGGCTATGTCGGCCTGCTGCAGATGATTGTCATGCCGCTGATCTTCGCCTCGATCCTCAGTGCCGTGGCGCGCCTGCACAATGCCTCGTCGCTGGGCCGCATCAGCGTGCTGAGCATCGGCACCCTGCTGCTGACCACCGCCATTGCCGCGCTGATCGGCATCGTGCTGACCAACCTGTTCGGCCTGAGTGCAGAAGGCCTGGTGGCCGGTGTGCAGGAAAGCGCCCGCATGCAGGTTATCCACAGCGACTACGCCGGCAAGGTCGCCGACCTCAACATCCCGCAGCTGCTGCTGTCGTTCATCCCCAGCAACCCGGTGGGTGACCTGGCGCGGGCCAAGCCGACGTCGATCATCAGCGTGGTGATCTTCGCCGTGTTCGTCGGCCTGGCCGCGCTGCAGCTGATCAAGGACGATGCCGAGAAAGGCGAGCGCGCCCTGTCGGCCATCGACACCCTGCAAGCCTGGGTGATGCGCCTGGTGCGGGTAGTAATGAAACTGACCCCGTATGGCGTGCTTGCGTTGATGACCAAGGTGGTTGCCAGCTCGAACATGGAAGACATCCTCAAGCTGGGCAGCTTCGTAGTGGTGTCGTACCTGGGCCTGGGGCTGATGTTCGTGGTGCATGCCCTCATCCTGGCGGCGACCGGTGTGAGCCCGCTGCGCTTCTTCCGCAAGGTGTGGCCGGTGCTGACCTTCGCCTTCACCAGCCGCTCCAGCGCCGCCAGCATTCCGCTGAACATCGAAGCGCAAACCCGCCGCCTGGGTGTGCCGCAGTCGATTGCCAGCTTCAGCGCATCGTTCGGCACCACCATTGGCCAGAACGGCTGCGCCGGCCTCTATCCCGCCATGCTGGCGGTGATGGTGGCGCCAGCGGTGGGCATCGACACCTTCGACCCGCTGTGGATCGCTACCCTGGTGGCCATCGTCACGCTGAGTTCCGCTGGGGTTGCCGGCGTGGGTGGCGGTGCCACCTTTGCCGCGCTGATCGTGCTGCCGGCCATGGGCTTGCCGGTGGAGCTGGTGGCGTTGCTGATTTCCGTAGAGCCGCTGATCGACATGGGGCGTACCGCGTTGAACGTGAACGGTTCGATGACGGCGGGCGTGGTGACCAGCCAGTTGTTGAAAGAGACCGACAAGGATGTGCTGGCCGGCGATGAACATGCCGAATTGAGCCACTCCTGACAGATCGCCGGGGGCGCTTCGCGCCCCCCGACAATCTCAAACCTTGTCCCAAACCTCGAAGTGATAAGCAGGCTTACCTTCCTCAACCTGTGCCTCACTCGACTCCAGCGTCCAATGCGCCTCATCAAACGCAGGGAACCAGGCATCCCCTTCCGGCGCCATTTCCACCCGCGTCAGGTACATGCGGCTGACCAGCCCCTTCTCCAGCGCCTGCCCATACAGCTGCGCGCCGCCAATCAGCATCAGCTCTTCAACGCCCTGCTCGTGCGCCCACTGCTCGGCCCGCAGCAGCGCCTCTTCAAGCGACGCAAACACCTCGGCACCCGCCAGCTCAAGGCCCGGCTGGCGGCTGACGACGATATTCAACCGCCCAGGCAGCGGCCGCCCTAGCGAGTCCCAGGTCTTGCGCCCCATGATGATCGGCTTGCCCAGGGTGGTGGCCTTGAAGTACTTGAAGTCCCCCGGCAAATGCCAGGGCATGGAATTGTCGATGCCGATCACGCGGTTCTCGGCGTACGCCGCGATCAGGCTGAGGGGGAGTGATGTATTCATGCCAGCGAGGATAGCACCGGGCGTGTGGGTTATGCTTCTGCCCTGACCTGTGCAATGGAAGACCATGTGACTGAACCGACTCCACTGGACAAGCGCTGGCTCACCGAAGCGGTACGCCTGCGCGAGGAACACGCCGGCCCCCTGGAAGACCAGGAAGCCAACCGTCGCGCCCGCCAATTGGGCGGCGACCTGGCGGCCCGCATCGAAACCCGTGCACTGTTCCTGGCCGAACGCGATGGCATGAGCACCGCCCTGCGCCACTGGAAGCAAGGCGCGCGCCTGGCGCTGCTGGCCTTGCTGCTGATGGCCGTGCTCAGCGGCGCGGGCTTGGCCCTGGCCGCCCTGGGCGACGGGCAGCGGCCGGTGAACGTGTTCTGGGCCCTGGGCAGCCTGCTCGGGCTGAACCTGCTGATGCTGCTGGGCTGGGCCATCGGTTTTGCCGTAAGCGGCGAGCATGGCGCAGGGCTGGGCCGCTTGTGGCTATGGCTGAGTGAACGCTTTGCCCGCGATGCCAAGGCCGCACACCTGGCACCTGCGCTGCTGGTGCTGCTGCAACGCCAACGCCTGAACCGCTGGCTGCTCGGCCTGCTGGTGCATGGCCTGTGGCTGCTGGCCATGCTCACCGCCCTGGGCATGCTGCTGGCCTTGCTGGCGACCCGGCGCTATGGCTTTGTCTGGGAAACCACGCTGCTCGCCGCCGACCCGTTCATCCACCTGACCCAAGCCCTGGGCGCCCTGCCTTCGCTGCTGGGCTTTGCCGTGCCTGACGAAGCCATGATCCGCGCCAGCGGCGACACCTTGCCGGCCCTGGAGCAAGCCCGGCAGGCCTGGGCCAGCTGGTTGCTGGGGGTGGTGCTGGTGTATGGCCTGTTACCACGCCTGGTACTGGCCGCATTGTGCCTGTGGCGCTGGTGCCAGGGCCGCGAGCGCCTGGCACTGGACTTGAGCCTGCCCGGCTACGCGCAACTGCGTGATGCACTGATGCCGCGCAGCGAACGCATCGGCGTGCAGGATGCCGCACCCGAGGCCCTGCCACAGTTTGCCGCCGGCCAGCTGGAAAGCGGCAGCAGCGGTGCCCTGCTGGTGGGCCTGGAACTGGACGACCAGCGCCCCTGGCCGCCCGCCTTGCCGAAAAGCGTGATCAATGCTGGCGTGCTCGACAGCCGCGAGTCGCGCAACCGGCTGCTCGAACAACTCAGCCGCTTCCCCCCGGCACGCCTGGCCATCGCCTGCGACCCCCGGCGCTCGCCCGACCGCGGCAGCCTGGCGTTGCTCGCCGAACTGGCGCGCAATGCCGGCGCAACCCGTATCTGGCTGCTGCAGGCTGCACCGGGCCAGGCCGTCGATGCCCAGCGCCTCGGCGATTGGCACGAAGCCCTTGACCGCCTTGGCCTGCAGCATGCCGACACCTCACCGCTGACCTGGCTGGAGCATGGCCATGACTGAGCCACTGAAACTGGCCGTGGTCGGCCATACCAACGTCGGCAAGACCTCGCTGCTGCGCACGCTGACCCGCGACGTTGGCTTTGGCGAAGTGTCCCACCGCCCCAGCACCACCCGCCATGTAGAAGGTGCGCGCTTGTCGGTGGACGGCGAACCCTTGCTGGAGCTGTACGACACCCCAGGCCTGGAGGACGCCATCGCGTTGCTCGACTACCTCGAACGCCTGGAACGCCCGGGCGAGCGCCTGGATGGCCCGGCCCGCCTGGAGCGCTTTCTGCAGGGCAGCGAAGCGCGCCAGCGTTTCGAGCAGGAGGCCAAGGTGCTGCGCCAGTTGCTGGCCAGCAATGCCGGCCTGTACGTGATCGACGCGCGCGAGCCGGTGCTGGCCAAGTATCGCGATGAACTGGAAGTGCTGGCCAGCTGCGGCAAGCCGTTGCTGCCGGTGCTCAACTTCGTCGCCAGCCACCAGCACCGCGAGCCGCAATGGCGTGAAGCCCTTGCCCGGCTTGGGCTTCACGCGTTGGTGCGGTTCGACAGCGTGGCCCCGCCCGAGGATGGCGAGCGCCGGTTGTACGAAAGCCTGGCCCTGCTGCTGGAGGACGCCCGCCCGGCCCTGCAGCGGCTGATCGACGACCAGCAGGCACAGCGCCTGGCCCGCCAGCACAGTGGCAAGCGGCTGATTGCCGAGTTGCTGCTGGACTGCGCCGCCTGCCGGCGTAGCGTCGAGGCCGAGCCAGCGGCCGAAGCCAAGGCCATAGAGGCGCTGCGCCGGGACATACGCCAACGTGAACAGCGTTGCGTCGAAGCCTTGCTCAAGCTGTATGCCTTCCGCCGCGAGGATGCCCATGCCAGCGACCTGCCGTTGCTGGATGGCCGCTGGGGCGATGACCTGTTCAATCCTGAAACCCTGAAGCTGCTGGGCGTGCGCCTGGGCAGCGGCGTGGCGGCCGGCGCTGCAGCCGGGGCCGGGGTCGATCTGCTGGTCGGCGGGCTTACCCTCGGCGCGGCAGCGCTGGCCGGGGCGATTGCCGGCGGTGCGCTGCAGACGGCGCGTAACTACGGCTCACGGTTGATGGGCAAGCTCAAGGGCAAACGCGAGCTGACCGTGGACGACACGGTATTGCGCCTGCTGGCGTTGCGTCAGCAGCAGTTGATGGTGGCGCTGGATAACCGCGGGCATGCGGCGCAAGACAGCATCAGGCTGGGTGAGCTGGATGAGAAGGCCTGGCGCGAGGGCAAGTTGCCAGAGGCACTGGTGAAGGCGCGGGCGCATCCGCAATGGTCGACGCTCAACCCAGGGGCAAAGCTGAATCAGGCTGAGCGGCAGGAACAGCTGGAGGCACTGGTTTCACAATTTTGAGTCAGCAGGCCTGGCCTCTTCGCAGCACAAGGCTGCTCCTACAGGCGGACGCGATACCCATTACACCCCCCTGATACTCCAGGGTCCGCCGGCTCGCCTCGCTCAGGCGCTGGTAATACCCCGCCTGGCGCAACGTCAGGTAACGCTTGGCCTCCACGTGATACTCCACCAGTTGCGCCATGCGCTCGCCAAAGCCGCAACGGCGCAGATACTCGGCGCCGATGCGTTCATGGCTGACCACGCCGTAGCCGCCCATGCTGGCCTCACCGCCACACAGGTGGCCGATGTCGTGGAAGAACGCCGCCAGCACCACCTCATCGTCGAAGCCTTCGGCCATGGCCAGTTGCGCGGCCTGTGACATGTGTTCGAGCTGGGTGATGGCTTCGCCGATGTAGTCGTCGCTGCCATGGCGCGCGTACAGGGCGAAGGTGCTGTCGACGATCTGTGCTGGGGTGGGCATCGGTAGCTGATCCTGGCTTGATGATGAGTTGGCTTCTTCGCAGCACAAGGCTGCTCCTACAGGTATCGCGCGCCCTGTAGGAGCAGCCTTGCGCTGCGAAGCGGCCGGTACAGGTTACTGCTGGGCAACCTTCTCCGACTTGCCGTCGTAGCGCTTGCGCCACTCGGCCAGAATCTGGTCACGGTTCTTCGATGCCCAGGCAAAGTCGTTCTTGATCAGGCGCTGTTCATAGTCCGCCGGCAGCTCGGTCTGTGGCTTGGCAATGCCCGGCGCGGCCAGCACGGCGAAGTTTTCCTTGTACAGCTCCATCGCCGCCGGGCTGGCCGAGAAATCAGCCAGGCGCTTGGCTGCATCCGCCTTGGGCGAGCCTTTGATCACAGCAGTCGCCTCGATCTCCCAGCCCAGGCCTTCCTTCGGCAACACGATGTCCAGCGGCGCGCCCTGGCGCTTCAATTGCACAGCCGGGTATTCGAACGAGATACCGATCGGGAACTCGCCCGCAGCCGCCAGCTTGCATGGCTTGGAGCCGGAGTGAACGTACTGGCCGATGTTCTGGTGCAGCGCGTCCATGTAGGCCCAGCCTTGCGGCTCGCCAAAGGTCTGCAGCCAGGCGCTCACGTCAAGGAAGCCGGTACCCGACGAGGCCGGGTTCGGCATGACGATCTTGCCTTTGTACTCCGGCTTGGTCAGGTCCTGCCAGCTCACCGGCTTGCTCAGGCCCTGCTTCTCGGCCTCGATGGTATTGAAGCAGATGGTCGCGGCCCACACGTCCATACCCACCCAGGCTGGTGGGTTGGCAGCGTCGCGGTAGTTGCCGGAAATCTTGCCCAAGTCCTTGGGTGCATAGGCTTCGAGCATGCCATTCTGGTCAAGAATGGCCAGGCTGGACGCCGCCAGGCCCCACACCGCGTCGGCTTGCGGGCGGTCTTTTTCGGCCAGCAGCTTGGCGGTGATGATGCCGGTGGAATCGCGTACCCACTTGATCTCGATGTCCGGGTTGGCCTTCTCGAAGGCCTGCTTGTAGCTCTTGAGCTGCTCGGCTTCCAGCGCGGTGTAGACCGTCAGCTGGGTACCCGCGGCCGAAGCCTGCAGGCTGAATACGGCAGAAACGGCAGCGGCAAGTGCAAGGTGCTTGTACATGGGTAGGTTCCTTACAGGTCAGACGGTCGCGGCGCGTTGGCGCCAGGCTTGGGAGCGGCGCAGCAGGCCGCGTGAGGCTGCGGCCAGCAGCAGTGAAGCGCCGGCACTGGTCAGCAGGATCAAGGTGGACATGGCAGCAGCACCGCCAACGTTGCCGGCATCGTCCATGTTCAGCACGGCAACGGCCGCCAGGATGGTGTCGGGGCTGTACAGGAAGATCGCCGCCGACACAGTAGTCATGGCCGAAACGAACAGGTAGCGGATGATGTCCAGCAGCGCCGGCAGGCAGATCGGCACGGTCACCCGCAGGAAGTGCTTGTACAGCGGCGCCTTCAACGACAGCGCAGCGGCCTCGAACTCGCCATCAAGCTGGCGCAGCGCGGTGGTTGCGGTCATCTGCGCGGTGGTCAGGTAATGGGCGATGGTGCACACCACCAACAGCCCCATGCTGCCGTACAGCACATGCAGCGGGTTGCCGTTCAGGTTGAAGAAGAAGACGTAGCCCAGGCCCAGCACCAGGCCCGGCACGGCCATGGGGATGAAGCTGAGCAGGCGCAGCGCCTGGTTGAGCAGGCGTTGGCCCTGGGTTTTCTCCATCAGGTAGGCACCGGTGAAAATCACGATGCTGCCGATCAGCGCGGTGCCGATGGCCATGGTCACGCTGTTGCGGTAGGCCAGCCAGCCGCCACCGGCGGTGTCTTCGAACATGTAGTGACGCAGCGACAACGACAGGTTGTATGGCCAGAAAGTGACCAGCGACGAATACACCGCCATGCCAATCACCAGCAGCAATGCCGCGCACACCAGCAGCACGAGGGCCAGGAAGCAGGCATCGCGGCCACGCGATGGCTTGGGTTCGAACACCTGGGCGCGGCCGCTCATGGCCTCGCCCTGGCGCCGGCGCAGCCAGGCGTCGACGCTGAAGCTGAACAGGGCCGGCAACAGCAGCACCATGCCGATCAGTGCACCACGGCCGAACTGTTGCTGGCCGACCACCGCCTTGTAGGCCTCCAGCGCCAGCACCTGATAGTCGCCACCGACCACCACCGGCACACCGAAGTCGGTGATGGTCAGGGTGAACACCAGGCAGAACGCCGCAAACACCGCCTGGCGCGTGGCCGGCCAGGTGATGCTGGTGAACGCCCGACCTGGGCCAGCGCCCATGCTGGAGGCAGCATCGAACAGCCGAGCATCGGCCAGCGACAGCGCCGATAGCAGGATCATCAGCGCATGCGGGAAGGTGTAGATGGCCTCCCCCAGCACGATGCCCCAGAAGCCGTAGATGTTGTCGCTGAGCAACCCGCGTAACAGCCCCTGGTTACCGAACAGGTAGACCAGGGCGATGGCCGGCAGCATCGAAGGCGCCAGCAGCGGCAGCAGCGAAATCCCCCGCCACAGGCCCTTGGCCGGGATCAACGTACGTTGCAGGGCATAGGCAAACAGGTAGGCCAACGGCACCACGATGGCCGCGACGGTGAAAGCCACCGACAGGCTGTTGCCCAGCAACCAGTGGAAGTTGTCGCTGGCGAACAGCTCCTGGGCTGCCAGCAAGCCGCCACCCTGGCCCGCGTCTGCGCTGAAGCCACGCCAGAAGATCGCCAGCAGCGGCATCAGCACGGCCAGCACCAACAGGATCAGCAGCAGGCTCTTGCCGCCGACGACGAACAACCGATCGCCCACCGCAACGCCAGCACGCGGCGCGGCTTTGGCCTGGCTCAGCGGCAGGGACATTGGCGCGGCCATCTTAGGCAAACACCTGCAGGCTCTGCGGTGGCAATGCCACCCAGATGTCCTGCGAACCCAGGCGCGGCATGGCCTCGGGGGCCACCTCGGCCAGCAGGGCATGGCCTGGCAGGGCCTTGAGTTCAAAACTCATGCGGCAGCGGTTACCGAGAAAGGTGATTTCGCGGACCATGGCCGGGAACAGGTTTTCTTCGTGTACCACCGGGTTGACCGTGATCGCCTCCGGGCGACAGAACAGCCGGCCGCTGCTGGCCTGGGCCGACCCCGGCGCCAGGCGCATGTTCATGTCGCCAACCTGGGCATGGCTGTCGCCGCTTCGCTGGAATGGCAGCCAGTTACCCTGGCCGACGAACTCGGCAACGAACGGCGTGGCCGGTTGGTCGTAGATTTCCTGCGGGGTGGCGTACTGCTCGACCTGGCCGTTGTTCATCACCGCAATACGGTCGGCCATCAGCATGGCTTCGTCCTGGTTGTGGGTCACCATCAGGGTGGTGATGCCCAGCTGGCGTTGCAGCTGGCGCAGCTCGGTGCACAGGTGCTCGCGGACCCGGGCGTCCAGCGCCGACATCGGCTCGTCGAGCAGTAGCAGGGATGGCGACGGCGCCAGCGCACGGGCCAGGGCCACACGTTGCTGCTGGCCACCGGAGAGCTGGCCTGGGTATTTCTTCTCGCTGCCAGAGAGGCCTACCAGTTCGAGCATTTCAGCCACCCGCTGGCGGGCCTGCTCGCGGCCACTGCCGGTCAGGCCGTAGGCGATGTTGGCTTCGACGGTAAGGTTGGGGAACAGCGCGTAGGACTGGAACAGGATGCCGTAGTCACGGGCCTGGGGCGGCAGCTCGGAGATATCGCGCTCGCCGATATACAGCGTGCCGCGGTCCTGGCGCTCCAGGCCGGCGATGCAGCGCAGCAGCGTGGTCTTGCCACAGCCGGACGGGCCGAGCAGGCACACCAGTTCGCCGGCGGCGATGTCCAGCGAGACATCGTTGAGCGCCGTAAAGGCACCGAAGCGCTTGTGGATGTTGCGCACTTTCATCTGCGCGCCGGGGGTGGTGTGGTTCATGGCAGGGCCTCATCGAAGAGATGGGACCATGCTAGGAAGGCTGTGCGAAGGTTCTGTGGCTTTAAGGCAAAAGCCGGTGATAGTGGTATAGGCAGATTTTGTATTGGCTGTGACGGCCCTATCGCCGGCAACCTGTCCTGGCGCCGTTCCTTCAGGCAATACAGGTACTCATGCATCACCG
>NZ_JBLZWV010000071.1:0-40465 GCF_056098905.1 Pseudomonas sp. TSO6
CTCCCACAGGTACACCTGCGCCCTTGAGAGCTATGCAGTCTCTGTGGGAGCTGGCTTGCCGGCGATAGGGCCAGTACAGCCATTAAAGAATTATCAGAAGTGCGAGCCGGCCACTTCCTGCGCCACCCCAAGAAAGGCAGCCGGCAACCTGGCCTGGCGCCGTTCCTTCAGGCAATACAGGTACTCATGCATCACCGGCGCATTCTCCAGCACGAGCACCCGCAGTTCGGGGTTGTGCGGCACCTCATGGCGGGCAATCACGCTGATGCCGATGTTGCGCAGCACCGCCTCGCGGATCGACTCGCGGCTGCCGATTTCCAGCAAGGCCCCGGCCGTCACCCCGGCCTCCTGCATCATCTGCTCGGTCAGCTGGCGCGTGGTCGAGCCCTTCTCCCGCATCAACAGGCAATGCCCGGCCACCACATCGATGGACACCGTCTGGCGGTGGGCCAATGGGTGGTTGCGGTGCACCGCCACCACCAGCGGATCGGTGCCCAGCACCCGCCGCACCAGCCGGGCGTCCTCCAGCAGCTGCGACGAAGCGGCGATATCCACCCGGTAGTCTTCGAGCATTTCCAGCACCTGCTGCGAGTTGCCGATCTCCACCGCCACATCCACTTGCGGCAAACGCTCGCGGTAGATCTTCACCAGGTCGAGAATGTAGTAAGGCGCTGTGGCGGCGATGCGCAAACTGCCTTGGGCCTGGCCGCTGTTGCGCAGCTCGAACTCGATGTCGGCCTCCTGCTGCAACAGCGCCTTGACCATCGGCAGCAGTCGCACGCCCTCTTCGCTCAACACCAGGCGCCGCCCGCCACGGTAGAACAGCTCGACCGTGTAGTGGCTTTCCAGGTTGCGGATCTGCGTGGTCACCGTGGGCTGGCTGAGCCCGAGCTTCTTTGCCGCCAGGGTGATGCTGCCCAGGCGGGCCACCATGTAAAAGGCTTTAAGCTCCGAACTCAGCATGCACGTCCTCTATTTGCGCAAAAGGCGCAAGCCGTTGAACACCACCAGCAAGCTCACGCCCATGTCGGCGAACACTGCCATCCACAGGGTGGCCATGCCGGCAAAGGTAATCGCCAGGAATATCGCCTTGACGCCCAACGCCAGAACGATGTTCTGCATGAGGATCGCCGCACTTTGGCGCGACAGCCTGACGAAGGCGGGGATTTTCCGCAAGTCGTCGTCCATCAGTGCCACATCGGCGGTTTCGATGGCGGTGTCGGTGCCGGCAGCGGCCATGGCAAAACCGATCTCGGCACGGGCCAGGGCCGGGGCGTCGTTGATGCCGTCACCGACCATGCCCACCCGATGGCCCTGTGCGTACAAGGCTTCGATGGTTTTCAGTTTGTCGGCAGGCAGCAGGTTGCCCTCCGCGCGGTCGATACCCACCACGGCGGCGATGGCCTGCGCGGTATGCGGATTATCACCGGTCAGCATGACAGTCTTGATGCCCAGCTCATGCAGCTCGGCAATGGCCTGGCGGCTGCTGTCCTTGACCGTATCGGCCACTGCAAAAAGGGCCAGCGGGCCACTGCGGTCAAGCAGCAGGACCACGGTCTTGCCCTGGCGCTCCAGCGCATCCAGCTGGGCTTCCAGCTCGGGTGAGCACAGCCCCAGTTCTTCCACCAGGCGGTGGTTGCCCAGGTGGTAGACCTCGCCAGCGATGGTGCCACGCACGCCGCGCCCGGCCAGGGCAGCGAAGTCATCGACCTCGCTCAAGGCCAGGCCTTGCTCCTTGCCGAACTGGGCAATGGCGCGGGAAACCGGGTGGTCCGAACGTTCGCCCAAGCTGGCAGCCAGGGCTTGCGCACGGCCTTCGAACACCGGCTCCAGTACTTTGGCGTCGGTCTGTACCGGCTTGCCGTGGGTGATGGTGCCGGTCTTGTCCAGGGCCAGGTAATCCAGGTGGCGGCCGCCTTCCAGGTACACACCGCCCTTGATCAGGATGCCTTTACGCGCAGCAGCGGCCAGCCCGCTGACGATGGTCACCGGGGTCGAGATAACCAGGGCGCACGGGCACGCGACCACCAGCAGCACCAGGGCGCGGTACACCCAGTCGAACCAGCTTGCGGCCATGAACAGCGGCGGGATCACCGCCACGGCCAGGGCGATAGCAAACACCACCGGGGTATAGATACGCGAAAACTGGTCGACGAAGCGCTGGGTAGGCGCCCGCGCGCCTTGCGCTTCCTCCACGGCCTTGATGATCCGCGCCAGGGTCGATTGCCCCGCGCCAGCGGTAACGCGAAACTCCAGCGCACCCGCCTGGTTGATGGTGCCGGCGAACAGTTTGTCGCCTACGGCCTTCTCCACAGGCAAGCTTTCGCCGGTGATCGGCGCCTGATCGACGCTGGATTGCCCACTGCTCACTTCGCCATCCAGGCCGATGCGCTCGCCGGGGCGCACCCGCACCAACGCGCCGATGGCCACTTCGCGCACATCCACTTCGCGCCATTGGCCATCTGCCTGCTGCACCGTGGCCATGTCCGGGGTCAGCTGCATCAGCCCGCTGATGGCATTGCGTGCGCGGTCCAGCGAGCGGGCTTCGATCAGCTCGGCAACGGTAAACAGCACCATCACCATGGCCGCTTCCGGCCACTGGCCGATCAGCACAGCACCGGTCACGGCGATGCTCATCAGCGCATTGATGTTGAGGTTGCGGTTTTTCAGGGCAATCCAGCCCTTCTTGTAGGTGCCCAGGCCGCAACCAAGAATGGCTGCCAGCGCCAATGCCGCCACCAGCCATTCCGGCGCCAGCGCGGCAAAGTGCACGATTTCGGCGGCGATGGCGGCAACACCCGACAATGCCAGCGGCCACCAGCGGGTCTTGGCCGGTTGGGGCGCGGCGGCGGTACTGTCGCCTTCGGCACCAAGCGGCTCGGCCTTCATCCCCAGGCTGTCGATGGCACGCTCGATGTCGGCAGTGCCGTCCAGGGTGTGGCGTACGCCAAGTACGCGGTTGATCAGGTTGAATTCCAGCTGCTCGATACCGGCCAGCTTGCCCAGCTTGTCCTGGATCAGGGTCTGCTCGGTCGGGCAGTCCATGGCGTCGATGCGGAAGCGGCTGAGCTGTGCCTGGGCACTGGCCGTTTCAGTCAGCTGCACCAGCGCCGGGGCGGCTTTGGCCCCGCAGCAGCTGTGGCCGTGGGCGGCGTGCCCATGGTCGTCATCGCCATGGGCGTGATCGTGCGGATGCTTGTGTTCGTGGCTGACAGGCTGGTTCATGGGGTCGTCCTTAAAGTGAGCCTGTTGCCAAGTGAACACCCTGTAGCCACTATAGGGTCAAGCCACTTGCTGGAGATTTCGTGATGAAGATCGGAGAACTGGCCAAAGCCACCGACTGCGCGGTGGAAACCATCCGCTACTACGAGCGTGAACACCTGCTGCCCGAGCCTGCCCGTACAGAAGGCAACTACCGGCTGTATACCCAGGCCCACGTGGAACGGCTGACCTTCATCCGCAACTGCCGCACCCTGGACATGACCCTGGAAGAAATCCGCAGCCTGCTACGCCTGCGCGACAGCCCTGACGACTCGTGCGGCAGCGTCAATGCGCTGATCGACGAACATATCGAGCATGTGCAAGCGCGGATCGATGGCTTGGTGGCGTTGCAAGAGCAGCTGGTGGAGCTGCGACGGCGCTGCAGCGCGCAGGGGAGTGAATGCGCGATCTTGCAGCAACTGGAGACGAACGGGGCGGTATCGGTGCCGGAAACCGAGCATTCGCATGTGGGGCGCAGTCACGGGCATTGAGCCAAAAACTTCGCGGGCACGCCCGCTCCCACAGGGACCGCACAGGGCCTGGCCTTGAGTAGTACTTGTGGGAGCCGGCTTGCCGGCGAAAGGGGCGCAAAGCGCCCCCGGTAATCTAGAAAATTACACAGCCATCGGCGCTGTCATCGGCGCATGGTGCTCATAGCCTTCCAGCCAGAAATCACTCGGCTCGATCTTCTCCAGCCACTCCGGCTCGTACTTGCCCGTCTCGGCAAACGCCGGCACGCGGTCGCTGATCACCAGCTTCGGCGCTTTCAGCGGCTCGCGCTTGAGCTGCTCGTTCAGCATGTCCAGGTGGTTTTCATACACATGGGCATCGCCTATGAAGTAGGTGAACCAGCGCGGGGTGTAACCGGTCAGGCGGCCGAACAGCGACAGCAGCGCCGCGCCTTCGGTGAGGTTGAACGGTGTGCCCAGGCCCAGGTCGTTGGAGCGGATGTAAAGGGTCAGGGAAATTTCCTTGGTCTCTACATTCGGGTGGAACTGGTACAGCAGGTGACACGGCGGCAGGGCCATCTCGTCCAGCTGCGCGCAGTTCCAGCCGTGGAACAGGATGCGGCGGCTGCCCGGGTCGTTGGCGATGGTGTCCAGGCACTGGCGCACCTGGTCGATGGCCTTGTACAGGACCACGAACGCCTGGCCGTCTTCTTCGTCCTGGGCAATACGGCGGAAGCCGGCCTTCTCGGCCATTTCGACAGCGGCCGGGTTGCTAAGCGGGATGCGCTTGTAGCCCGGCCACTGGCGCCATTGCACGCCGTAGATCTCGCCCAGGTCGTCATGGCCCTGGCGGAACGGGTTGGCCAGCCACTGGGCGTTTTCGTTGGCGTTCTGGTCCCAGACCTTGCAGCCCAGCTCACGGAATTCACCGGCGTTTTTCACGCCCCGCAGGAAGCCGACCATCTCGCCGATCGCCGACTTGAACGCCAGCTTGCGCGTGGTGATCGCCGGGAAGCCCTTCTGCAGGTCGAAGCGCAGCATGGCGCCCGGCATGCTGATGGTACGGATGCCGGTGCGGTTGCCTTGCAACGTACCGTTTTCGATGACTTCACGGACCAGATCTAGATACTGTTTCATGACTTTCCTGTAACAAGAACGGCAGGGGGATCGCCCCTGCCGTGAAAATCATACGGCTGGTTTTGCCGTAGGTTTGCGGTTGTAGGCCAACCAGATCAGGAAGATGCCGCCGACGATCATCGGCAAGCAAAGCAACTGACCCATGGTCAACCAGCCGAAGGCAATGTAGCCAAGCTGGGCATCCGGCACCCGCACAAACTCCACGATAAAGCGGAAAATGCCGTAGAACAGCGCGAACATGCCGGAAACGGCCATGGTCGGGCGCGGTTTGCGCGAGTACAACCAGAGAATCACGAATAATGCCACACCTTCCAGGGCAAACTGGTACAGCTGCGACGGATGACGGGGCAACTGGGCAGGGTCGCTGAACGGCGGGAACACCATCGCCCACGGCACGTCGG
Organism: Pseudomonas sp. TSO6; assembly: GCF_056098905.1. Lineage (NCBI taxonomy): Bacteria > Pseudomonadati > Pseudomonadota > Gammaproteobacteria > Pseudomonadales > Pseudomonadaceae > Pseudomonas > Pseudomonas sp. TSO6. The sequence continues at coordinate 5,249 of NZ_JBLZWV010000071.1, forward strand.
TCGCCTTGCCCCACAGCTCGGCGTTGATAAAGTTGCCAATACGCCCGGCACCCAGGCCGATCGGCACCAGCGGGGCAACGAAGTCCATCAGCTCGAAGAACGACTTGTTGTTGCGCTTGCCGAACCACAAGGCCGCCAGCATCACGCCGATGAAGCCGCCGTGGAACGACATGCCGCCCTTCCACACCTCGAAGATCAGCGTCGGGTTGGCCAGGTAGGCATGCAGGTCGTAGAACAGCACGTAACCCAGGCGGCCACCGACGATCACCCCCATCGACAACCAGAACACCAGGTCGGAAAGCTTCTCGCGGCTCCAGGTGGGGTCAAAGCGGTTCAACCGGCGCGAAGCCAGCAGCCAGGCACCGCCGATGCCGATCAGGTACATCAGCCCGTACCAATGGATTTTCAGCGGCCCGATGGCCAAGGCCACGGGGTCTATCTGCGGGTAAGGCAGCATGGAACTTCCTCTCGATTCAAATCAAAAAGCTGAGGCCGACACAGAACAGCAGCGCTGCGAACAGGCGTTTCAACAAACGGGGCGACAGCTTGTGCGCCAGACGCGCGCCAAAGCGGGCGAAAAACATGCTGGTCACGGCAATGCCGACCATCGCCGGCAGGTAGACGTAACCCAGGCTGTGGGCCGGCAGGTGCTCCTCGTGCCAGCCCAGCAGCATGAAGCTCAGGGCACTGGCCACGGCAATCGGCAGGCCACAGGCCGAGGACGTGGCCACCGCCTGCTGCATGGGCAGGCTGCGCCAGGTCAGGAACGGCACAGTCAGCGAACCACCGCCGATGCCGAAAATGGCCGAGGCCCAGCCAATCACCCCACCGGCCCCGATCAAGGCGGGTTTGCCCGGGATGCCGCGACTTGCCTTGGGTTTGAGGTCCAGGGCCATCTGCGCGGCGATGACCAGGGCGAACACGCCGATGATCTTCTGCAGCAGCGGGCCCTGGATCAGCGAGGCGGTCTTGGCACCGACACCGGCCCCCAGCAGGATGCCGAGGGTCATCCAGGCGAAGATCGGCCATTGCACCGCGCCCTTGCGGTGGTGCTCAAGCACGGCGTTGATCGACGTGAACACGATGGTTGCCAGCGATGTGCCGACCGCCAGGTGGGTCAGCACTGAGGCGTCGAAGCCCTGCAAGGTGAAGCTGAACACCAGCACCGGCACGATGATGATGCCACCGCCCACGCCGAACAGCCCGGCCAGCACACCGGCACAGGCGCCCAACAGCAGATAGAGCACGAATTCCATTCGGCTTCCCCGAAAAATCAATCCGGCATGGTAACGGAAGCCGGCCTCGGGGCTCTAGTGAACTCTGTGTCAGGATGGATCGGCCACGCCGCTGTGGGTACAGTGGCAGAAAACACAGAGGCCAAACCGATGTGCCTGATCGTATTTGCCTGGCGGCCGGGGCATGCCCTGCCGCTGATCGTCGCGGCCAACCGAGACGAGTTCTATGCCCGTCCCACTCAACCCTTGGCGGCCTGGGAAGATGCGCCCGGGGTGCATGCCGGGCGCGACCTGGAGGCCGGTGGCACATGGCTGGGCGTGGGGCCGCAGGGGCGGTTTGCGGCGCTGACCAATATCCGCGACCCGGGCCAGGCACTGGGGCCGCGCTCGCGAGGTGAACTGGTGGCGGCGTACCTGCAGGGTGAACTTGGTGTCGAGGCTTACCTGGACCAGGTGGCCAGCCGCAGCGGGCAGTATTCGGGGTTCAACCTGCTGGTGGGTGATGGGCGACAGCTGGGTTACCTGCACGCCCGTGACGCCACGCCGTGCCTGCTGGACGCTGGGGTGTACGGGTTATCCAACGCAGGGCTGGATACGCCGTGGCCAAAGCTGGTGAAGGCACGTAGCGGGCTGGAGGGCCTGCTGGAAACACCGGAGCCGGATCGGCTGCTGGCTTTGCTGGCGGATAACGAGCCGGCGGCGGATGGCGACCTGCCCGAGACAGGCGTGGGGGTGGCGACCGAGAAATTGCTGTCGAGCGTATTCATCGCCAGTCAGAATTACGGGACCCGGGCGAGTACGGTGTTGATCGCGGATGATCAGGGACGAAGGCGGCTGATCGAGCGCAGTTTCGGGCCCTTTGGTGGGCACCTCGGGGAAGTTGAGCTAGTGGTTTGAGGGCCATGGGGCTGCTGCGCAGCCCATCGCGACGCAAGGCCGCTCCTACAGGACATCGCGTACGCCTGTAGGAGCGGCCTTGCGTCGCGATGGGCCGCGAAGCGGCCCCAGAATTTCACAGGGTTTTGTTGGCCCCTGGCCCGATCATCCGCGCCAACCCAAGGTTCTTCAGGGCCAGCTGCAACGAGCTGTGGATAACTTGCGGGTTGTCATGGCTCAAGGCCTCAGCCAGCAGTTCCTTGGCCTTGCTCATGTTCACCTGGCGCAGCATCCACTTCACCTTCGGCAGGTTGGTGGCGTTCATCGACAGGCTGTCGAAGCCCATGGCCATCAACAGGATGGCCGCCGCCGGGTCACCGGCCATCTCACCGCAGATGCTCACCGGCTTGCCTTCGCCATGGGCGTCGCGCACTACAGTGCTCAGCGCTTGCAGCACCGCCGGGTGCAGGTAGTCGTACAGGTCGGCAACCCGCGGGTTGTTGCGGTCCACCGCCAGCAGGTACTGGGTCAGGTCGTTGGAACCGACCGACAGGAAGTCCACCTGCCGCGCCAGTTCCTTGGTCTGGTACACCGCCGCAGGGATTTCCACCATCACGCCCACCGGCGGCATCGGCACGTCGGTGCCTTCGTCACGCACCTCGCCCCAGGCGCGGTGGATCAGGTGCAGCGCTTCTTCCAGCTCGTGGATGCCGGAAATCATCGGCAGCAGGATGCGCAGGTTGTTCAGGCCCTCGCTGGCCTTGAGCATGGCGCGGGTCTGCACCAGGAAGATTTCCGGGTGGTCGAGGGTGACACGGATGCCGCGCCAGCCCAGGAAGGGGTTTTCTTCCTTGATCGGGAAGTACGAAAGCGCCTTGTCACCGCCGATGTCGAGGGTGCGCATGGTCACCGGCAGCGGGTGGAAGGCCGCCAGCTGCTCACGGTAGATGGCCAGCTGCTCTTTCTCGCTGGGGAAGCGCTGGTTGATCATGAACGGCACTTCGGTGCGGTACAGGCCTACCCCTTCGGCGCCGCGCTGCTGGGCACGAGCCACATCGGCGAGCAAGCCGGTGTTGACCCACAGCGGCATGCGGTGGCCGTCGGGGGTGATGCATGGCAGTTCGCGCAGGGCATCCAGGCCCTGGGCCAGCTGGCGCTCTTCCTCGACCACTTCGCTGTACTGCTTGCGAAGCACTTCGCTGGGGTTGGTGAACACCTCGCCCTTGTAGCCGTCGACAATCAGTTCGATACCGTCGACCTTGGAGTACGGCAGGTCGACCAGGCCCATCACCGTGGGGATGCCCATGGCGCGAGCGAGGATGGCGACGTGGGAGTTGCCCGAACCCAGTACCGAGACCAGGCCCACCAGCTTGCCTTCCGGCACTTCACCGAGCATGGCCGGTGTCAGCTCTTCACTGACCAGGATGGTGTTGTCTGCATACACCAGCGACTGCGAGCGGGCTTCCTGCAGGTAGGCCAGCAGGCGCCGGCCAAGGTCCTTGACGTCGGAGGCGCGCTCGCGCAGGTAGTCATCGTCCATCAGCTCGAAGCGGCTGACGTGCTCGCCAACCACCTGGCGCAGGGCGCCCTGCGCCCACTGGCCGGTCTTGATGACTTCGGTCACCTCGCCGCCCAGGGCTGCATCTTCGAGCATCATCAGGTACACATCGAACAACGCGCGCTCTTCAGGGCGCAGCTGGGTGGCCAGCTTGGCCGACAGCTTGCGCATGTCGTCGCGCACGCCTTCAAGGGCGTTCTGGAACAGCTTGAGTTCCGCGTCGATGTCATCGACGGCCTTGTCCGGCACCACTTCCAGGTCGGCCGGCGGCAGCATCACCACCGCGCGGCCCACGGCAGCGCCAGGCGAGCCAGGCACACCGACGAAGCGCGCTTCCTGGATACCCTTGCCCTGGCGGCCCAGGCCACGGATCGAGCCAGTGGCTTCGGCGTGGGCAATTACCCCGGCAAGCTGGGCGCTCATGGTGACCAGGAAGGCTTCTTCACCCTCGTCGAACTGGCGGCGCTCCTTTTGCTGAATGACCAACACCCCGACCACGCGGCGGTGGTGAATGATCGGTGCACCCAGGAAGGAGGCGAATTTTTCTTCACCGGTTTCGGCAAAGTAGCGGTAACGCGGGTGGTCGGCGGCGTTTTCCAGGTTCAGCGGCTCTTCCCGGGTACCGACCAGGCCAACCAGGCCTTCGTTGGGGGCCATGCTGACCTTGCCGATGGAGCGCTTGTTCAGGCCTTCGGAAGCCATCAGCACGAAGCGGTTGGTTTCCGGGTCGAGCAGGTAGACCGAGCAGACCTGGCTGCCCATGGCCTCCTTGACGCGCAAGACAATGATCCCCAACGCCGACTTGAGATCTTTGGCGGAGTTTACTTCCTGGACGATCTTGCGCAGCGTATTGAGCATGGCTCGGGGTCGAACTCCGTCGTCAGTCGCGCGTCAGCAGACGCGGTGCTAGCTCTTTCAGGGCGCGTCGGTACACCTCGCGCTTGAATGTCACAACCTGGCCCAGCGGATACCAATAGCTCACCCAGCGCCAGCCGTCGAATTCCGGCTTGCCGGTCAGGTCCATCCGCACCCGCTGTTCATTGCTGACCAGCCGTAGCAGGAACCACTTCTGCTTCTGGCCGATGCACAGCGGCTGGCTGTGGGTACGTACCAGTCGCTGGGGTAAACGATAACGCAACCAACCGCGGGTGCAGGCAAGAATTTCCACATCATCGCGTTCAAGGCCAACTTCTTCGTTCAGCTCGCGGTACAGGGCATCTTCCGGCGTCTCGTCAGGGTTGATACCCCCCTGGGGAAACTGCCAGGCATCCTGGTTGATCCGGCGAGCCCATAGCACCTGCCCGGCATCATTCGTGAGAATGATCCCGACATTGGGGCGAAAACCATCCGGGTCGATCACGGCAGCAACCTCGCAAACGCATGTCACCGCATTGTTCCACAAAGCTTGCGAGCGCAGCAACGCGCCCGCCAAGCTTATGTGCAGCCGGGTGAAAACTCCGTATTCTGCGGGCCTACCTGTAGCTGATGCGAGTGACCGCAATGCGCCTGGCTTTATTCGACCTGGACAATACCCTCCTCGGTGGCGACAGCGACCATGCCTGGGGTGATTACCTTTGCGAGCGCGGCATTCTCGACCCGGTCGCCTACAAGCAACGCAACGATGGCTTCTACCAGGACTACCTCAACGGCACCCTGGACCTGCAGGCCTACCTGGCCTTTTCCATGGAGATCCTGGCGGCAACGCCTGTGACACAGCTCGACGAATGGCACCGCGACTTCATGCGCGACTGCATCGAGCCGATCATCCTGCCCAAGGCCCTGGCCTTGCTGCAGCAGCACCGCGAGGCGGGCGACCAGTTGGTGATCATCACCGCCACCAACCGTTTCGTGACCGCCCCGATTGCCCGGCGCCTCGGGGTTCGGGTACTGCTGGCAACCGAATGCGAGATGCACGACGGCCGCTATACCGGCCGCAGTACCGATATACCGTGTTTCCGTGAAGGCAAGGTGACACGGCTGGAACGCTGGATGCTGGAAAACGGCTTCGACCTGGAAGACAGCTACTTCTATAGCGACTCGATGAACGACCTGCCGCTGCTGCAACGGGTGACGCATGCGGTGGCGGTGGACCCGGACCCGAACCTGCGGGCCGAGGCCGAGAAGCGCGGGTGGCCGGTGGTTTCGCTGCGGGATTGAGGTTTTCCTGGGCCGGCCCTTTCGCGGGTGAACCCGCTCCCACAGGTACTGCGCTGCCCTCAGGCCTTGTGCAGTCCCTGTGGGAGCGGGTTTACCCGCGAAGAGGCCGGCACGGGCAACCCAGGGCTGTCAGACTGGCTTGGCGCCCATCAGCCCGGCAATGGACAGGAAGCAGACCCCGCTGAACACCGCCAGCGCCAGGGTAAACCGCAGCCCCACCACTTCGGCCTTGCGCAGCCGGTTCAGCCGTACCAGCAGCCACCACACGGCAAAGGCGCCGAAGATATAGATGACGCTGGACGCCAGCACCCAGGTCTGCCCCAGTGGCCAGCCCACCAGGTGCACCAGCCACCAGCCGGTGAACGGCATGCTTACCAGGCACAGGCCCATCACCAGCCAGATGAATACCAGCGGCCGGCGCAACAGCTTGGCGTATGCTTCGGCATCGCCTTGGCGGCGAGCGCGCACCGTCCACACCGCCAGGCCCAAGGCGCCCAGAAACAGCAGTGCGGTGGCGATGATGTGCAGGGTCTTGAGGGTGGTCAGGTGTTCCATGTCTCGGTTGTCCTTGAACAGGCCATTATTGCGGTGGCTTCTTCGCGGGCTCGCCCGCTCCCACAGAGTTATCACAGGCCTTGAGGCCTGCGCAGCACTTGTGGGAGCTGGCTTGCCGGCGATAGGGCCATCAGCCCTAGCTTAGCCGCTCAGCCCAGGAACAGCTTGTACGCCGGGTTCTCGGTCTCGTCCCAGTAGGGGTAGCCGATCTTGGCCAGCGCGGCCGGCACCAGGTGGCGCTCGTCCTCCGGCACCTGCAAGCCCGCCACCACGCGCCCGTCAGCCGCGCCATGGTTGCGGTAGTGGAACATCGAGATGTTCCAGCGCCCGCCCAGCTTATTGAGGAAGTTGAACAACGCTCCTGGCCGCTCCGGGAATTCGAAGCGCAACACCATTTCATCGCTGGCACCGGCCGAATGGCCGCCAACCATGTGACGAATGTGCAGCTTGGCCAGCTCGTTGTCGGTCAGATCGGTAACCGGGAAGCCCTGCTCGGTCAGATGCTGCACCAGCGCCGCACGTGGGTCGTTTTCCGGGTGGGTCTGCACGCCAACGAAGATGTGCGCCTCGTCGGAGGTGTGCTTGCGGTAGTTGAATTCGGTGATCTGCCGCTTGCCGATAGCCTCGCAGAAGGCCTTGAAGCTGCCTGGGCGCTCCGGGATGGTCACGGCGATGATCGCTTCGCGCTTCTCACCCAGCTCGGCACGCTCGGCCACGTGGCGCAGGCGGTCGAAGTTGACGTTGGCGCCGGAGTCGATCGCCACCAGGGTTTGCCCGGTCACGCCGTACAGGTCGACGAACTTCTTGATGCCGGCCACGCCCAAGGCGCCGGCAGGCTCGGTGATCGAGCGGGTATCGTCGTAGATATCCTTGATAGCTGCACAGATCTCGTCGGTGCTGACCGTCACCACTTCATCCACATGGTGGCGGCAGATATCGAAGGTGTGCTGGCCGATCTGCGCCACCGCCACGCCGTCGGCGAACAACCCGACCTGTGGCAGCACCACGCGCTCACCGGCCGCCATGGCCGCCTGCAGGCAGTTGGAGTCGTCGGGCTCGACACCAATCACCTTGATTTCCGGGCGCAGGTACTTCACATAGGCGGCAATGCCGGCGATCAGGCCACCACCGCCCACAGGCACGAAGATCGCGTCCAGCTGGCCAGGGTGCTGGCGCAGGATTTCCATGGCAACGGTGCCCTGCCCGGCAATGGTGTGCGGGTCGTCATAAGGGTGGACATAAACAAAGCCCTTCTCGTCGACCAGTTTCAGCGAATAAGCCAGCGCTTCTGGGAACGAGTCGCCATGCAGCACGACCTTGCCACCGCGCGAGCGCACGCCTTCGATCTTGATCTCCGGGGTGGTCTTGGGCATCACGATAGTGGCCTTGATGCCCATCTCGCGCGCAGCCAGGGCCAGGCCCTGGGCGTGGTTGCCGGCCGAGGCGGTGACCACGCCACGGGCCAGCTCTTCCGGGGTCAGCTGGGCCAGTTTGTTGTACGCCCCTCGAATCTTGAACGAGAACACCGGCTGCAGGTCTTCACGCTTGAGCAAAATCTGGTTGCCCAGGCGCTTGCTCAGCTGCCCGGCGCTCTGCAGCGGGGTTTCGACGGCAACGTCATAGACGCGCGAGGTGAGGATCTTCTTGACGTACTGTTCGAGCATCGGGAAAGCATCACTGGGCCGCGGGACGAGGGCTGCGAGTCTACCCCAGCGCTACGTCGGGCGACCACAGCAAAGCCGCCCAAGCCGTTATACTAGGCAACTTTGAAAACCGCCCTGCCCCTTTTCGGAGCCCGCATGACCCAGGACCAACTCAAACAGGCCGTCGCCCTGGCCGCTGTCGACTTCATTCTGCCCAAGCTGGATGAAAAGAGCGTCGTCGGCGTCGGTACCGGCTCGACTGCCAACTTCTTCATCGACGCCCTGGCTCAGCACAAGACTGCCTTCGACGGCGCAGTCGCCAGCTCCGAAGCCACCGCCCAGCGTCTGAAGGGCCATGGCATCCCGGTCTACGAGCTGAACAGTGTCAGCGAGCTGGAGTTCTACGTGGACGGCGCCGACGAGAGCGACGCACACCTGAACCTGATCAAGGGCGGCGGTGCGGCCCTGACCCGCGAGAAGATCGTCGCCGCTGTGGCCAAGACCTTCATCTGCATCGCCGACGGCAGCAAGCTGGTGCCGGTACTGGGCGCTTTCCCGCTGCCGGTCGAAGTGATCCCGATGGCGCGCAGCCATGTGGCCCGTCAGCTGGTCAAGCTGGGCGGCGACCCGGTGTACCGCGAAGGCGTGGTCACCGACAACGGCAACGTGATCCTCGATGTGCATAACCTGCAGATCACCAACCCGGTGGAGCTGGAGGCGCAAATCAACGCCATCGTCGGCGTGGTGACCAATGGCCTATTCGCCGCGCGGCCGGCGGACCTGCTGCTGCTGGGTACCTCTGAAGGTGTGAAAACCCTCAAGGCCGAGTGATGGCAATCGCCGGCAAGCCAGCTCCCACAGGTACTGCACAGGTTTCAGGCTCAGCGCAGTACCTGTGGGAGCTGGCTTGCCGGCGATAGGGCCCTCACAGGCAATCAATCTGCCGGCTGCTTGAACACATAGAACAGGTTCGGCTCACTGACCAGGTAGATGGTCCCCGCCTCGTCCATCGCAATCCCCTCCGCCTGCGGCACCGTTGCCCGCAACCCCTGGAAGCCCTTGCGCAACGACAAGGTGCTCAGCGGCCGACCTTCAACATCCAGCTCCAGCACCAGGCGCGACTCGTCCGACAGCGCCAGCAAATGCCCACTGCGCTCATCGAACTGCAGACTCGACAGGTCCCGCACAAACAGCCGTGAATCACGCTTGCGGTCCTGCACCACATGCACGGCGTAGGGCTTTTCCGGGTTGTCATGCGGGAAGCCATGCACCTCGTAGATCAGCATCGGGTCACGCTCCTTCGCCACGAACAGGCGCTTGCCCGCCGAATCGTAGGCCAGGCCCTCGAAGCCCTTGTTGCCGTTCAGGCCAATGCCCAAGCTGAGCTGTTCGGCATCACCGGCATCGAGGAACATCGTGTCGTCTTCCAGCCGTACACGAATCAGCCGTTGTTGACGCTCGTCGGTGATCACGTAGCTGTTGGGCCCTACATACTCCACCGCTTCCGGGTCGCCGAAGCCAGTCAGCGGTATGCGGCGCAGAATACGGCCATCCAGCGACAACTCGATCAGTTCCGAGCGGGCGTTGGTGACGGTGAACAGGGTCTTGCGGTCAGGGTCGTAGGTCAGCGCGGAGATATCGTCATCCAGCCCTTCGACCGGCTGCGCCTCCACCACCACCCGGTAGCGGTCCAGGCCGATGCTCTGCCCGGCGGGCTGCCACCAGGTCTTCAGGTTGAACCAGCCCCGCTCGAACAGGCGAAACTCCTGCCCGGCCCAGCCGAGCAGGAGCAGACCGATAACGGCCAGGGCAAGAAACAGGCGAACAAGAAGACGCATGGGGCAGACTCGACGTGGGGGTGGCGAATCTAACCATGTACAACTGAAATAAAGCTTAATGCCAGCATCAGAAACGTCGGATGTTGGGGTCAGTTCTTTCTGAAGCGATAAAACAGGGCCGGCTCGCTGACCATGTACAGGTTGCCCTTGTCGTCCATGGCTACACCTTCAGCGCGCGGAATGGTGTCTTCAAGCCCGTTGAAGCCGCCCAGCAAGGTCATGAAGCTGACTTGCTGGCCCTGCTCGTCCAGCTCCAGCAGCATGTTGGAGTCGGCCGAGAGCACCAGCAGGTGGCCCGTACGCGGGTCGACACCCAGTGCAGACAGGTTGCGCAGGTCGAGCTCTTCGCTAGGCAACGGCTGCTTCTGGCCCTTGAGAGGGCTGCGGCCATCGGTGTTCCAGGTGTAGAGCTTGGGCGGGCGCTCCTCGCCGATGACCAGGCGCTGACGCAGCGGGTCCCAGGCGATGGCCTCGAAGCCCTTGTTGCTCTTCACTGACGGGCCCAGGTCGTGGCTCTGGAAATCGGCGTGGTTCAACGCGGTGGTCTGCGCATCCACCTTGACCACGGTCAGGTCATGCAGGCGCTCGTCGGTGATAGCCAGGTAGCCATCCTCCAGCACGGCGACGCCTTCCGGGTTGTTCCAGCCGTTGAGCGGGATCTTGCGCAGTACATCGCCCTCCAGGCTCAGCTCGACCAGGATCGGGTTCTTGCCCATGACCGCGAACAGAGTGCGGGTATGCGGGTTGAAGGCCAGGTCCGAGGCTTCGTCATCGTCCATACCCGGTAGCGGCTTGGCATCGATATCGACCTGATAGTCCGGCAGCCACACGCTTTCGCTGCGCTCGGCGGTGCTTTCAAAGCTTTCCTTCAGCCACAGCGCGCCGCGGTCATCCCAGTGCATGGCCACCGCGACGCCATAACCAATCACCGCCGCCACGGCCAGGCCGAAGGGCCAGCGCAGGTAGAAGCGACGCTTGGGAGTTGCAGGGGCGCTGGAGGGTGATGGCATGCGGGTGTCCTGGGGAATGGGCGTAGGTCCGCGCATTATCCGGATAGGGTGTGAAAAAAGGGTAAACAGGGCCGGCCTCTTCGCGGGCTCGCCCGCTCCCACAGAAACTGCGCAACGCTCAAAGGCCGCGCCGTACCTGTGGGAGCGGGCAAGCCCGCGAAGAAGCCTGCCCGGTCTTGGCTCAGAGCACCCGGCTTTCGAAGCGGCTCACGCCCGGCAGCTCCAGCACCAGTTCGTCACCGACATTGAACGGCCCCACACCTGCCGGGGTGCCGGTGAGGATCACATCCCCGGCCTGCAGCGAGAAATGCGCCGCCATGTACTGGATCATCGGCACGATCGGGTTCAGCATCATCGCGCTGTTGCCGTCCTGGCGCACTTCGCCGTTGACGGTGAGGCGCACCGGGATGTCGGCCACGTCCTCGAAGCTGGCAGCGGAGACGAACGGCGGCAGCACGCAAGCGCCATCAAAACACTTGGCCAGTTCCCACGGCAGGCCCTTCTCTTTCAGCTTGGCCTGCACGTCGCGCAGGGTCAGGTCCAGGGCCGGGGCATAACCGGAAATGGCGTCCAGCACCTCTTCCTCGCTCGGATGGGTCGACAGCGGCTTGCCCAGCAGCACGGCAATTTCGGCCTCGTAGTGCACCGAACCACGCTCGGCCGGGATCTTGAAGCCGCCCTCGGCAGGCACCACGCAGCTGCCCGGCTTGATGAACAGCAGCGGCTCGGTGGGGATCGGGTTGTCCAGTTCCTTGGCATGCTCGGCATAGTTACGGCCAATACACACCACCTTGCCCAGCGGGAAGTGAATGCGCGTGCCGTCTACGTACTGGTGCTGGTAACTCATGGCCGACTCCTCTGGATACTGCTTTTTATTCAGGTGAAAAGATCTTACCCGGATTCATGATGCCGTTAGGGTCGAAGACGGCCTTTATTGCCTTCATGCAGGCGATTTCTTCCGGCGAGCGGCTGTAGCCTAAATAGTCGCGCTTGGTCATGCCTACACCGTGCTCGGCCGAGATCGAGCCGTTGTAGTGCTTGACGATATCGAACACCCACTTGTTGACCTTGGTGCACGAGTCAAAGAAGTCGTCCTTGCTCATGTGTTCGGGCTTGAGGATGTTCAAGTGCAGGTTGCCATCGCCGATGTGGCCGTACCACACGACTTCGTAATCCGGGTAATGCTCCGCGACGATGGCGTCGATATCACGCAAAAACGCGGGCACTTTCGACACGGTGACGGAAATGTCGTTCTTGTAGGGCGTCCAGTGCGAGATGGTTTCCGACAGGTACTCACGCAGCTTCCACAGGTTTTTAAGCTGGGTGTCGCTCTGGCTCATCACCCCGTCCAGCACCCAGCCCTGCTCCACGCAATGCTCGAAGGTGGCCAACGCTTCGTTGGCGACTTCATCAGTGCTGGCCTCGAACTCCAGCAGTGCATAGAACGGGCAGTCGGTCGCGAACGGGGCGGGTACATCGCCGCGCGCGAGGATCTTGGCCAGGCCCTTGTCGGAGAAGAACTCGAAGGCTGTAAGGTCCAGCTTGCCCTGGAAGGCGTGCAGCACTGGCATGATCGAGTCGAAGTCCGGTGTGCCAAGCACCATGGCAGTGAGGTTGCGCGGGGCGCGGTCCAGGCGCATGGTGGCCTCGACCACGAAGCCCAGCGTGCCTTCGGCGCCAATGAACAGCTGGCGCAGGTCATAGCCGGTGGCGTTCTTGATCAGGTCTTTGTTCAGTTCCAGCAACTCGCCCTTGCCGGTGACCACTTTCAGCCCGGCCACCCAGTTGCGGGTCATGCCGTAGCGAATCACCTTGATGCCGCCCGCGTTGGTGCCGATGTTGCCGCCAATCTGGCTGGAGCCGCTGGAAGCGAAGTCCACCGGGTAATACAGGCCCTGCTCTTCGGCGTAGGTTTGCAGCTGCCGGGTGATTACCCCGGGCTGGCAGACCACGGTGCGGTCGAAGGCATTGAAGCCGAGAATCTGGTTCATGTAGTCGAAGGAAACGACAACCTCGCCATTGGCCGCCACGGCGCCGGCAGAAAGCCCGGTGCGCCCACCCGATGGCACCAGGGCCACCTTGTGCGCATTGGCCCAGCGCACAATGGCCTGCACCTGTTCTACTGTCTTGGGGAAGACGATGGCGCTGGGCGCCGGGGGGTAATGCTTGGTCCAGTCCTTGCCATACGCTTCGAGGGAAGCCGCGTCGGTCAGGACCTTGCCAGGGTCGACAAGGGTCATCAGTTCTTCAATAACAGCGGGGTGGGTCATCGCTGGAACTCTCGACTTATTCATAGTCACCCTGAGCACTCTTCACCTGTCGGGATAAGCTCAGATTGTGTCGCGTATGCTAGCATAGCCCTCCCGCTGTTCATGCTAAGGCTGCCCTCGCGCCTGGCATCACCCCTCGCCATTTTTTCTCCGGGATACAGGTTTACGCAGATGAGCAAGACTTCTCTCGACAAGAGCAAGATCCGGTTCCTTCTTCTTGAAGGTGTGCACCAGAACGCGGTCGATACCCTCAAGGCCGCCGGCTACACCAACATCGAATACCTCACTGGTTCGTTGCCGGAAGCCGAGCTGAAGGAAAAGATCGCCGATGCCCACTTCATCGGCATCCGTTCGCGCACCCAGCTCACCGAAGAGATCTTCGACTGCGCCAAGAAACTGGTAGCCGTTGGCTGCTTCTGCATCGGCACCAACCAGGTCGACCTGGAAGCTGCCCGCGAGCGCGGTATCGCCGTGTTCAACGCGCCATACTCCAACACCCGTTCGGTAGCCGAGCTGGTGCTGGCCGAGGCCATCCTGCTCCTGCGCGGCATCCCTGAGAAGAACGCCTCCTGCCACCGTGGCGGCTGGATCAAGAGCGCGGCCAACTCGTTCGAAATCCGCGGTAAAAAACTGGGCATCGTCGGCTACGGCTCGATCGGCACCCAGCTGTCGGTCCTGGCCGAGAACCTGGGCATGCAGGTGTACTTCTACGACCCGCTGACCAAGCTGCCACTGGGCAACGCCGTGCAGGTCACCAGCCTGAACGAGCTGCTGGGCCTGGCCGACATCGTCTCGCTGCACGTGCCTGAGCTGCCATCCACCCAGTGGATGATCGGCGAGAAGGAAATCCGCGCGATGAAGAAGGGCGCGATCCTGATCAACGCCGCCCGTGGCACCGTGGTCGAGCTGGACCACCTGGCCGCCGCCATCAAGGACAAGCACCTGATCGGCGCCGCCATCGACGTGTTCCCGGTCGAGCCACGCTCCAACGACGAAGAGTTCGAGAGCCCGCTGCGCGGCCTGGACAACGTGATCCTGACCCCGCACATCGGTGGTTCTACTGCCGAAGCCCAGGCCAACATCGGCCTGGAAGTGGCCGAGAAGCTGGTCAAGTACAGCGACAACGGTACCTCGGTGTCCTCGGTCAACTTCCCGGAAGTAGCCCTGCCGGCCCACCCAGGCAAGCACCGCCTGCTGCACATCCACGAAAACATCCCAGGCGTGCTCAGCGAGATCAACAAGGTCTTCGCCGAGAACGGCATCAACATCTCCGGTCAGTTCCTGCAGACCAACGAGAAGGTCGGTTACGTGGTGATCGACGTCGACGCCGAGTACTCGGACCTGGCGCAAGAGAAGCTGCAACAGGTCAAGGGCACCATCCGTTCCCGCGTCCTGTTCTAAGTTTGCTTGCAGCATGAAAAAGGGAGGCCATGGTGGCCTCCCTTTTTTTATTTCACGTCAACAGTGATCTTCTTCGACTCTACGCTTGGCTTGAACGGCACGTGATACTGGTCACCCAGGATCAGTTGCAGGGTGTGCTTGCCCGGCGTCAGGGTGATGCTGGTTTCGGTCTGTGCCTTGCCGAAGTGCAGCACTTGCGGGCCCGCCGGCAGTGCGGTGCCAGCTTCTGGCATCAGGCTGGTCGGCAGCGGCATATCGGCGACGGGTTCTTTATCCACGTCCACCAGCAGGTGGTGGTGGCCGGTGTGCGGGGTCTGGTCACCCGCTGGCTTGAGTGCCATACCCTCGATGCCGAACTTGACGGTGAAGGTCTTATCGACCGTTGCGCCATCGGCGGGGGAAACGATGAAGACCTTGGCATCCTTGGGCGGCTCCTGGCTCTTCAGGGCGTCCGCAGCAACGGCGAAAACCGACGCTCCCATCAGCAGACCGGCAACGGCAGCGCGCGAAAATAGGCTGTTCATTCACTTCTCCTGTGATTCACTTATTGACCGCCGCCCTTTATCCGGCGGCGACGGTAGTTCACCTTAGTTGAAATAATCGCCAAGGTGTTCACATTGCCTGACAGAAATATTTCGGTCAGGGTTAAACAATGCCGAGGCTTCAAGGTCATAGGCTGCGCTCGATCACGGCGAGGAAGAAAGCCGTGGCGAAAGTTATTCATCTGCTAAAAGAAAAGGGGCAATCATGCGTTCGACCATAGGGGTACTGCTGGCAGTACTGATCAGTCCATTGGCCCAGGCGGAGCTGATCGACGAAATCGCCGACCGGGGCGAACTGCGCATTGCCGTACAGGCTGACAATTCGCCGTACGCGTTCAAACAAGACGACCACCTGACGGGTTTCGACATCGAATTTGGCCAGGACCTGGCCAGGGAACTGGACTTGCGCGCCGAGTTCGTCGAAGCCCCGGCTGCCGAAGTATTGAGCGGTGTCGAGAGTGGCAAGTACGACGTCGCACTCACGCCATCGAGTGAGGCGCCCAAGGGCGACGGCCCGCTCGATGTGAGCCTGCCGTTTGGCGAGAAGAAGCTGGTGATCCCGTTCCAGAAGGACAACCCGGCGTTCGAAAGTGCGGTGAACAATGCGCTGCAACGCTTGAAAGACAGTGGCCGCACGGCCGAGCTTGAGCAGAAGTGGTTCAAGGGTGTGCAGGAGACTGCAGCCGGGCAGTAAGATTTTTATCGCCTGTGCCGGCCTCTTCGCAGCACAAGGCTGCTCCTACAAGGGTACGCGATCCCTGTAGGAGCAGCCTTGTGCTGCGAAGAGGTCGGTACAGGTTTACCCCAAAGCCCGCTGCGCCTGTTCCAGCTCCAGCTCGCTGAACACCTGCACCCCAGCCCGCCGCAACAGCGCCGTGGTCACCCCTTCCCCCGCCACCTTCACCCCACTGAACGTGCCGTCGTAGGTCAGCCAGTTGCCACACGAGGGGCTGCCAGACTTGAGCACTGCCACACGGATGCCATGCCGACGCACCAGCTCCAGCGCCAGCTGCGCCCCGGCCAGAAATTCGGCACTGACATCTTCGCCCGTCACCGTCAGCACCTGTGCAGTGCCATCAAGCACCTCGCCGCCCTGCCCGCCCGGTATCTCCGCTGGCGGGCGCGGGGTGGGCAAGCCACCGGCCACCTCGGGGCACAACGGCACCACGCGCCCTTCGGCCTGCCATAGCTGCAACAGGTCAGGGTGCCCGCTGGCCCGGCCGTCATAGCGCACCGGCTGCCCCAGCAGGCAGGCGCTGACCAGCACCTTGGGCAAATCAGAACGGGTCATTGCCACGTCGCCTGAACCAACCCGTCAACGACAACCGTTCACGGCCGGCCGGGAGCACTTCGTGGGGCACTTCACCCGACAGAAACACCACCAGGCAACCCGCCACAGGCTCGACGTCGAGCGCCACGTCGTCTGCCAGGAACATGCGCAACTGGCCACCGTCCTGCGGCTGCCAGCCTTCATTCAGGTACAGCACGGCCGAGACCATGCGCCGGTCATCGTCGCGAAAGCGGTCCAGGTGCCGGCGATAAAACGCCCCCGGTGGGTACAGGGCAAAATGGCATTCGAAGTCTTCCAGGCCCAGGAACAGGCCCTGGTTGATGGCCAGGCGCAGTTGGTCCATGGCCGACAGATACTGGTCGCAGGCCTCGGCCTGCCCCGGATCGATCCACTGGATCTGGTCGCCGCGAATGGCTTCGCGCACCTCCTGGGTAACACCGCGCCCAACTCCCGCAGGGTTGAGCTCGCCTTCGGCATCACGCCGCCGGCATTCGGCCGCCAGCGCGCGCACCAGTTCGCCAGGCAGAAAGAGTGCCTGCCGGGACCAGCCATGGGTGGCCAGATCGTCGACGACGGCCGCAAGCATCGGGTGTTCAGGGGAGATGTGCATGGCGCGCATCATATCCATTAGCCATGCCGGCGCACAGCGCCACTTGGCCGAGAAACACGCGGATATCTCGACAAACCGGCGCCGGGGCAAGGACAATAGCCACCTGCCGACAGGAGTCCTGAATGCGCCGTCTGTTTTCCCTGATTCTGCTGATGATCTGCACCATGCCTGTCTGGGCAGACAACCTGGATCAACTGTACAAGGCCGCCGGCTGGCCCGACCAGCGCGCCCACTTCAACGATGCCCTGAGCGCTGCCCAGGAACGCTACCGCAACAGTTTGCCACCCGCCGTTTACCAGGCGCTGGTCAACAACAGCAACCAGCGCTTCCAGGCCCAGGCGGTGGACCGTCGCGCCCAGGCAAAGCTGCGCGCCACCCTGGCCAACCCGGCCCCAGCCCTGGCGTTCTTCCAGTCACCGCTGGGGCGCAAGGTGGTGGCGGCGGAACTCAAGGCCACCCGCAAGGATGAGCTGGCCAAGAACGCCAAGGGGCTGCCGAAGATCCAGGCCAGCGACGACCGCCTGCTGGTCATTGGCCACCTGGCCCAGGCCCTGCCGGCGCGTGAAGCCGGTGCCGAAGTGAGCCTGGCCATCGCCGGCGTGGCAGCCGATAGCCTCAGTTCGATGATCCCCGGCCTGTTCGGCGGCGGCCAGGCCCAGGGCCTGCTCGACGGTCAGCGCCAGCGGTTGATGGGGCAGATTGGCGAAGACCTCAACAACACGCTGCTGTACGTCTACCGCGATCTGTCCGACGCCGAGCTGGAAGAATTTGCCACCTTCGCCGAGTCCCCCGACGGCAAGGCTTACTACCAGGCGGCCCTGGCCGCTGTCCGCGCGGGCCTGGCGGTTGGCCAGAGCACCAACGACCTGAAGTGATCAGCCCAGGCGCTGGTCGATGAAGTCGAAGTAGCGCTGGCGAATGCCCGGCAGCTCGTTGGCCAGGTGGTGACGGGCTTCGGGCAGCATCAGGATCTGCGGCTCGGCAAACTTGGCCTTGAGCACTTCAAGGTTGTAGGGCCAATCCACCGTGCCATCGGCCTCCCCCTGCACGATCAACGGCCGCCGCGAACTGCGCGGCGCGGCCTCGATGCGTTTGACCCAGGCGATCAGTGCGCCCACCCAGGCAGTTGGCAGGCGACGGGGTTGCAGCGGGTCGGCCTCCAGAAACGGCAGGAAGGCCGGGTCGTTGGTGTTCTCGCTGAAGCGCCGTTCGATCCCGTTGACGAAATGCCGCAGCACCCGGTAGCTGAACTTCGACCAACGCCAGGAACACGGCCGCACCAGCGGTGCCAACAGGATGACCTGGCCATCGATGGGGCTGCGCGCGCCTTGGTGCAGCAAGTGATCCACCGCGATGGCGCCGCCCGTGCTCTGCCCGCACAGGTGCCACGGGCGCGGCAGTTGCAGCGTGGGCACCTGTTCGAACAGCGCCTCCAGCACCTGCTGGTACACCGCGAAATCGCTGATGCTGGCCCGCTCGCCGCTGGACAGGCCGTGGCCGGGCAGGTCGCAGCTGATTACGGCGAAACCCTGCTTGAGTGCCCACTCGATCACATGCCGGTAGAGGCCCATGTGGTCGTAGTAG
The DNA here is from genome assembly GCF_056098905.1 of Pseudomonas sp. TSO6. Taxonomy (NCBI): domain Bacteria; kingdom Pseudomonadati; phylum Pseudomonadota; class Gammaproteobacteria; order Pseudomonadales; family Pseudomonadaceae; genus Pseudomonas; species Pseudomonas sp. TSO6. The sequence continues at coordinate 23,819 of NZ_JBLZWV010000071.1, forward strand.
CCGTGCAGCAGGAACAGCGTCGCGGTTGGCTGGTCAGGCAACCAGGCCTGCCCGACCAGGTCGAAGCCCGCCGCCTGGAAACCGCCCAGCCAGCTGTGTACCGACAGGTTCAGGCCATAGAAGCGCTGGTAGTCCTGTGCCTCGACCGACAACGGCTGGCGAGCAGTTAACGGCAAAAGGCTGAGGCGCAGGTAGTCGGGGTGAAAAGCAGCGGGCATCGAGCACATCCACATTGATGCAATGTATTGACCTGGAATCTTCAGCTCTGGCCGGCGATAGGGCCAGTGAACCCACCACAAGATATCCGCAGACATCCATGCAGACGCGACTCGTCAAACCAATCTTGATTGCCCTTGCCCTGCCACTCTGCACCGCTCTGGCCTGGCAGGCCTATACCACCTTCCAGGCCCGCTACCTGCGCCCGTTCGACAACCAGACCACGCTGTTCGACGGCAGCCAGCTGCAACTGCCTGCCGAGCTGGCCGGCCCCGGCCCGGTTCGTGTGGTGCATTTCTGGGACCCGGCGTGCCCGTGCAATGTCGGCAACCAGCAACACCTGGGCGACCTGGTCAGCCAGTTCGCAGGCCACGGCGTTACCTTCCACGTGCTGCAAAAGCCCGGCAGCCACGGCCAACTGCCCGCCAACCTCACCGCCCTCAAGCCCATCGTCAACCTGCCCGGCAGCGAGCACCTGCCCGCCTCCCCGGCCGTGGCCATCTGGGACCGGCAAGGCCGCCTGGCCTACTTTGGCCCCTACAGCGAAGGCGCGGTGTGCAACGCCAGCAACAGCTTCGTCGAGCCCATCCTCAAGGCCCTGCTCGACGGCCGCCAGGTCAGCGCCTCCAATACCCTGGCAGTGGGCTGCTACTGCCCTTGGGCGGGCTGACGCACCCGCGCCGGGTTACCCACCACCGTCGCACCCGCCGGCACATCCCGCGTCACCACACTGCCGGCGCCCACCACGGCGTTGTCGCCAATGGTCACCCCCGGCAGGATGATCGCCGCACCGCCAATCCACACGTTGTTGCCAATAGTCACCGGCCGCCCACTCTCCAGCCCGCTGCGTCGCACCTCGGGGTCGAGCGGATGGTCGGCGGTGTAGATCTGCACATTGGGCCCAATCTGGCAATCGTCGCCAATATGCACCTGCACCACGTCAAGGATCACGCAGTTGAAGTTCATGAAGGTATTGCGACCGACGCTGATGTTGTAGCCGTAGTCGCAATAGAACGGCGGGCGGATCACCGCGCCTTCGCCAACTTCATTGAAGTGTTCGGCCAACAGCCCGTGACGGGCATCGTTGAGCAGTTCTACGCTGCTGTTGTAACGGTGCATCCAGTGCTTGTTGGCGATTTGCTCGGCCTGTAGCTCGGGGCAGCCAGCGTGGTAGAGCTGGCCGGCGAGCATTTTCTGTTTTTCGCTGAGGGACATGGAAACTCCTTCCTGGGGCTATGCTCTGTTCGCGAATCCGCCGATGATCGGACCACATTTTCCGCTTGAACGCACAAGGAGTCTGCATGAAGCGCAGCCTGACCCTGTTGGCCGTGGTTGTGGCCGTGGCCGCTGGCGCCGGTTACTGGTACGTGCAGGGCAAACTGCCACAACGCGAGGGCGAGGTGGCCATGGCCGGCCTGCAAGCGCAGGTCACTGTGCGCTACGACGGCCGCGGCGTGCCGCACCTGCAGGCGCAGAGCGAACCAGACCTGTATCGCGCCCTGGGCTATGTGCATGCCCAGGACCGGCTGTTCCAGATGGAGATCCTGCGCCGGCTGGCCCGTGGTGAACTGGCCGAGGTGCTGGGCGACAAGCTGCTGCCCACCGACACCCTGTTCCGCAGCCTGCGCATTCGCGATCAGGCCGCACTGATGGCCAAGCGTCAGGACCCGCAATCCCCTGCCTGGCAGGCCCTGCAAGCCTACCTCGACGGGGTCAACAGCTGGCAGGCCAGCCATGCCAAGCCCATGGAGTTCGACCTGCTCGGCATCACCCCGCGCCCGTTCACCGCCGAAGACACCCTGAGTATCGCCGGTTACCTGGCCTACAGCTTCGCGGCCGCGTTTCGCACCGAGCCCGCGCTTACCTACATCCGCGACCAGCTAGGGCCTGAATACCTGAACATCTTCGACCTCGGCTGGCAGCCCGAAGGCGCCTTGGGCACGCCACTGGCGGCTGCCGACTGGCAAAGCCTGGAGGCCCTTGCCCGGCTCAGCCATGAAGCACTGGGCGACGCCGGTATCCCGCAGTTCGAAGGCAGTAACGCCTGGGCGGTGGCCGGCAGCCATACCCGCAGCGGCAAGCCGCTGCTGGCCGGCGACCCGCATATCGGCTTCGCGGTGCCGGCGGTGTGGTACGAGGCCGAACTGTCGGCGCCCGGCTTCAACCTGTATGGCTACTTCCAGGCGCTCAACCCGTTCGCCTTGCTGGGCCATAACCGCGACTTCGGCTGGAGCCTGACCATGTTCCAGAACGACGACGTCGACCTGATCGCCGAGCGCACCAACCCTGCCGACGCCAACCAGGTCATGGTCGACGGCAAATGGCAGGCGCTGGAAAAGACCGAACAGCAGATTGCGGTGAAAGGCGAAGCGCCGGTCACTCTCAGCCTGCGCCGCTCGCCCCATGGCCCGATCGTCAACGACGTGCTGGGCGCCACGGCCGGGCCCACGCCAATCGCCATGTGGTGGGGATTTCTGGAAACCGAAAACCCTATCCTCGAAGGGTTCTACCAGCTCAACCGTGCCGATACGCTGGGCAAGATGCGCGAAGCCGCTGCCAAGGTTCACGCGCCGGGGCTGAACTTTGTCTGGGCCAATGCCCGTGGCGATATCGGCTGGTGGGCGGCGGCAAAGCTGCCAATCCGCCCAGACGGCGTCGACCCGGCGTTCATCCTCGACGGTGCCAGCACGCAGGCCGAGAAGCTCGGGTTCTACCCCTTCAACGCCAACCCACAACAGGAAAACCCGGCGCGCGGCTACATCGTCTCTGCCAACTACCAACCGCCGGCAGCGGTGCCGATACCGGGTTACTACAACCTGCCCGACCGTGGCCGCCAGCTCGACCGCCAGCTGGCCAACCCTGAGGTGAAATGGGACACGCACAACAGCCAGTCGCTGCAGCTGGACACCGCCAGCGACCATGGCCCGCGCACCCTTGCACCACTGCTGGCAACGCTGCGCGCGGTGGCCGAAGGTGACGAAGAGAAGGAACTGGTCGAGCAGCTGGCTGCCTGGCGCGGCGACTACCCGCTGAACTCGACCAGCGCCACCCTGTTCAACCAGTTCCTCTACGAACTGGCATTTGCTGCCCTGCATGACGAACTGGGTGACACGTGGTTCCCGGTACTGATCAGCACCCGCGCCATCGATGCCGCCTTGCCGCGCCTGGCGGCGGATGCCGATTCACCCTGGTGGAACACCCGCGGAGGCAACCTGCGCACCGACCGTACCGCAGTCGTGCGTACGGCTTGGCAGAGCAGTTTGAAGCACCTGCGTGACACCCTGGGCAGTGACCCGGCCAGCTGGCAATGGGGCAAGGCGCATACCCTGACCCACAACCACCCGCTGGGGGTGAAAAAACCGCTGAACCTGCTGTTCAACGTCGGGCCGTTCGCCGCACCCGGTACCCACGAAGTGCCGAACAACCTCTCGGCGAAGATCGGCCCGGCGCCGTGGCCGGTCACCTATGGGCCGTCGACCCGGCGGCTGATCGACTTTGCCGATGCCGGGCAGGCACTGACCATCAACCCTGTCGGGCAGAGTGGCGTGCCGTTCGACAGGTATTATGCGGACCAGGCCGAGGGGTATGTGCAGGGGGAGTATCAGCGGGCGCAGATGGGGGTGATTCCGGCGCAGAGTACCTTACGGTTAGTACCAGGCCAATGAGCCAGAGGGCTGCTGCGCAGCCCATCGCCGGCAAGCCAGCTCCCACAGGTTCGGCGTAGGCCTGACGACTTGTGAAGTACCTGTGGGAGCTGGCTTGCCGGCGATGGGCCGCGAAGCGGCCCCATTCAAACTTTTATCCCTGCCACTTGCCGCCTTCGACGATCACGCTTTCCGGCTTGGTGTCATCGCTCAGTTCCTTGCGCACATACTGGTCATACAGCTTCAGCAGAAACTTTTCTTCCCCCAGCTTGGCCAGCTCGGCATTCACCCAGTCACGCAGCTCGGTGTTGCCCTTCTTCACCGCTGGCGCAATCGGTGCTTCGTCACCCAGCAGCTGCGGCAGCACGCGGTAGCCCGGGTTCTGCTTGGCCCAGCTGAACAGGATCAGGTTGTCCTGGGCATAGGCATCGCCACGGCCGGTGGCCAGGGCCTGCAGCGACTCGCTGTTCTTTTCGAACTTGAGCAGTTTCCAGTCAGGGTGATTTTTGGTCAGCCAGATATCTGCCGTGGTGCCGGTGGTGACGATGATGGTCTTGTCGGCCAGGTCGTCGAGCTTTTGTACCGAGCTGCCATCAGCCACGATGGCCTGCACGGCAACGCGCAGGTTGGGGTTGGTGAAGTCCACCGCTTCCTTGCGCTCCGGGGTCACGGTCATGTTGGCAAGGATCAGGTCGACCTTGTCGCTCTGCAGGAACGGAATACGGCTGGCCGGTTCCACGGCAACGAACTCGACCTTGTTTTCATCACCCAGCAGGTCCTTGGCCAGGCGCCGGCCAATGTCGGTGTCAAAGCCCACATAGCGGCCTTTTTCATCGACGAAGCCGAACGGCGGCTTATCGGTGAACACCCCGACAATCAGCTTGTCGCGGGCCTTGATGGTTTCCAGGTAGCTGGTGGCTGGCGATGCCGCTGCCGGCTTGGGCGGTTCTTCGGCCTTGTTGCAGCCGGCCAGCAGGGCCAGGCCAAACAACGGCGCCAGCAGTTTGGTGAGGTTGGCAGTTTTCATGACAGTTCCTTGTGCAGTGTCTTTGGCAGGCTTTCTACGAAGGAGAATTTCTCCAGGAACTGCTGCGCGCGTGCGGTCTGCGGTTTGGTGAAGAAGCTCTCGGGGTCGCCCTGTTCAAGGATCCTGCCGGCCTCCATGAACACGATGCGGTCGGCCACCGCGCGAGCGAAGGCCATTTCGTGGGTAACGATGAGCAAGGTCATGCCGTCGCGGGCAAGGCCCTGGATCACCTGCAGCACCTCCTTGACCATTTCCGGGTCGAGTGCGGCGGTAACCTCGTCGAACAGCATCACCTCGGAGTTCATGCACAGTGAGCGCACGATGGCGATGCGCTGTTGCTGGCCCCCGGACAATTGCCGGGGGAAGGCGTCGCGTTTGTCCAGCAGGCCGACCCGCGCCAGCAGCGCCTCGGCCTGGGCCTGCGCTTCGGCTCGTTCGCGTTTTTGCACCTTGAGCGGGCCGAGCAGCAGGTTGTCGATCACGCTCATGTGGCCGAACAGGTGGTAGCTCTGGAACACCATGCCAACCCGCTGGCGAACGTCGCGCCAGTCGGTGCGCGGGTCAAGCAGCTCTTGCCCGGCCAGGCGCAGGTGGCCGCCATGGGCCTGCTCCAGGCCGTTGAGGCAGCGCAGCAGCGTGCTTTTGCCGCAACCGCTGGGGCCGAGGATGACCACCACTTCGCCGGCCGCCACCTTGAGGTCGACGTCCTTGAGCACCTGTTGCTCGCCAAAAAACTTGTTGAAACCCTGGAATTCGATCAATGCGCTCATGAGTGTGCCCAACGGCGTTCCAGCACGCGTGAAGCGGCGGACAGCGGATAACAGACGATGAAGAAGAACAGGAACAAGGCGCCATAGATCAGCACCGATTCGTAGGTGCGTTCGATGATCTGCTGGCCGGCCTTGATCACCTCGACCACGCCGATCAGCACCGCCAGCGAGCTGGTCTTGATGATCCGCGTGTAGATGTTGATGGTCGGCGGGGTCATGCGTTTGAGTGCCTGCGGCAGCAACACGTAGCCATACAGCTGCCAGCCGGCCAGGCCGATCGACAACCCGGCCTCGCGCTGGCCCCGCGGCAGCGAGGCCAGTGCACCGCGCACCACCTCGCCTACCTCGCTGGCGCCCCACAGGGCCAGTACCAGCACGGCGCACCAGAAGCTGGGGATGCTCAGGGCAAAGAAGATCGGCAGGCCGAAGAACACCAGGTACAGCCAGACCAGCACCGGGATGGCGCGGAACAGCTCCAGGTACACCTGCAAGGCGATGTTCAGGGCACGGTTGCCCAGGGTTGCCAGCACGCCGTACAGCACGCCACCCAGCGTTGCGAACAGAATACCCAGCGCCGAGATGGCCAAGGTCTGCGCGGCGCCGCCGGCCAGCTGCGGCAACGCCTGCAGCAACAGGTCAAATCCCGAACTGGCCATGTTGCAGCCTCCTTTCCACATAGCGCAGCAGTAACGACAGCGGCAGGAACAGCAGCACGCAGAGCAAGGTCAGCACGGTGAGCATTTCGTAGGTCTTGTAGTACAGCGCGATGTAGTTCTTGGTGGTGTAGAGGATTTCCGGCACGGCCACCGCCGACACCACAGTGGTTTCCTTGAGCAGGAAGATGAAATTGGCGAACAGTGCTGGCAGGCTGAGGATACCGGCCTGAGGCAGCACCACATGGCGCAGCAGCTGGCCCTCGGACAGGCCGATGGAGCGCCCGGACTCAAGCTGGGCACGCGGCACGGCTTCGATGCCTGCCCGCAACACTTCGGTGAGGTAGGCACCGCCCATGAAGGTCATGGTGATGATCGCAGCGGAAAAACCGGAAATCTTCAGGCCCAGGCTCGGCAGTGCGAAGTAGACGAAGAACAGCTGGATCAGCAGCGGCGTGTTGCGGGCCAGCTCCACGTAGGCTTTGACCAGGCGCCACAGGTAGGGGGTGCGGAGTACCAGCAGGGTGGCATTGACCAGGGCGACCAGTAGCGAGGTGGCAATGGCGATCAGGCCTACCTGCAAGGTCACGCCCACGGCCTTGAGGAAGGCGGGTAGCGTGCTGAGGATGAATGCGGTGTCGAGGGTCATGGGTAAAGCAAGTCTGCGGGGTGCTCGGGGGCACGATTGCTAGACTGTAATGATCTAAAAACTTTTTAATAAATATCTTTATTGCATATTCATATCACCAAGCATTTTTCACCGGGGCATACATCCTAGGGCTGCTTTGCAGCCCAATCGCGACGCAAGGCCGCTCCCACAATGGCCCGCGTACGCCGAACCCATGTGGGAGCGGCCTTGCGTCGCGATTGGGCCGCAAAGCGGCCCCAGATACAGAAACAAAAACGCCGACACAGGGGTGTCGGCGTTGGGTTATGCAGGGTATCGCAAGCGAATCAGAACGCCGGCAGCACAGCGCCCTGATACTTCTTGGCGATGAATTCCTTCACCTCCGGGCTGGTCAGGGCCTTGGCCAGTTTCTGGATGGCTTCGCTGTCCTTGTTGTCCGGGCGGGCAACCAGGAAGTTCACGTACGGCGAGTCGGCACCTTCGATCACCAGCGCATCCTTGGCCGGGTTCAGGCCGGCTTCCAGGGCGTAGTTGGTGTTGATCATGTCCAGGTCGACCTGGTCCAGCACACGCGGCAGCATGGCCGACTCAAGCTCGCGGAACTTCAGCTTTTTTGGGTTCTCGGCGATGTCCTTGGGGGTGGCCAGGGCATTCTTCGGGTCTTTCAGGGTGATCAGGCCAGCCTTCTGCAGCAGGATCAGGGCGCGGCCGCTGTTGCTGCCTTCGTTAGGGATGGCAACGGTAGCGCCTTCCTTCAGCTCGGACAGGTTCTTGATCTTCTTCGAGTAGCCACCGAAGGGTTCGACGTGTACGCCAATGACCGTTTCCAGGTGGGTGCCTTTACCTTCGTTGAAGCTCTTCAGGTAGGGCAGGGTCTGGAAGTAGTTGGCGTCCAGACGCTTCTGGTCCACCTGCACGTTCGGCTGCACGTAGTCGGTGAAGACCTTGATCTGCAGGTCCACGCCTTCCTTGGCCAGAGCAGGCTTGATCAGCTCGAGGATTTCGGCGTGGGGTACCGGAGTAGCGGCAACCACCAGTTTCTCGGCGGCGGCGGCCAGGCCGGAGAACGACAGGGCAGCGGCCAGGGCGGTGGTCAGCAGGGTCTTCTTCATGGTGGTCCTTGTTCTGAATCTGGGCCATCGGCGATGGCGAATCGGTTGCCCAACCGGTTCACCAGCGGGCGTGAAGCGGACAATACCTAGATTTTTTATTCCGTAACAATATCTTTTACTTAGCTGCTTATTCCAAAAACAAACTGCCATCAGCCACTTTGCTTATGAGCGATGTCTAGCGTGCGGTGTTGGGCAAGTCGAGGTCCTCTGGCTGGATCTCTTCGCTGTCATTCACCAGCAAGGCAAAGTGGATGACGTTCTCCAGTTCGCGGGTATTGCCAGGCCAGAAATGCGCCTCCAGCACCTGCTGCGCCGCCTCGCTTACCAACGGCACCGGCCGCTGCAGGCGTACGCTGTAGATGCCCACGAAGTACTCGGCCAGCGGCAGGATATCGCCCGGCCGCTCGCGCAGTGGCGGCAGTTCCAGCGCGCCCTCGCGCAGGTACTGGTACAGGCGCTCGTTGAAGCGCCCCGCACGTACCACCCGTGCCAGGTCGATGCTGGTGGCGGCGACCAGGCGCACATCCACCGGCTGTGGCTGCTGCGCGCCCACCCGGGTGACCTCGCGGTTTTCCAGGGCCGCCAGCAGCTTGCCCTGGATGGCCAGCGGCAAGTCGGCAATTTCGTCCAGGTACAGCGTGCCGCCGTTGGCCGAACCGAACCAGCCAGCGCGGCTGCTGGCCGTACCGCCATGGCTGCCGGCGCTGTAGCCGAACAGCTCGGCATCGGCGTAAGTGGGGCTGATCGCCGCGCAGTTGACCGACACGAACAGCCCGCCACGGTCGCTGGCACGGTGGATCTGCCGGGCCAGCAACTCCTTGCCGGTGCCGGTTTCGCCACGGATCAGCACAGGCAACGGTTGCGGCGCCAAGCGCTCGAGGTCTTCGCGCAACTGCTGCGAACGCGGGTCGATGAACACCAGGGCCTTGGCACGGATGCTCAGCGGGCTCTTGTCCAGCTCGGGGAAGGTCAGCAGTGGCTGGCCAAACGGGTTTTGAAACGTCATGACGAACTCCCGCCCCAGGCCTTCATTGGCCGGGCGTCAGGTAAACGGAAAACGCTAAGGCCTATCAGGCGCGACGCAGTGCGCGCTGCTCGACCCGGCTCTGCAAGCGATACAAGTAGGCGAAGCCTTGTTCCCAACGCTCATGGCCGGACTTGACGTTGATGTGCCCGGCATTGCTCAGCAACCCCGCTTCGGCGCCCCACGCCTGGGCCAGGTAAAGCGCCCGCGGCACGCTTACGGCAGGGTCGTTGTCCGAGCTGACGACCTGGCTGGGGAATGGCAAGGCTTCGGTCGGGATCGGCGCAAAGTTGCGCAGCGCTGGCGCACAGGTGGGCCGTTCGACGTCTGCCGGCGCCACCAGCAGTGCACCACGCACCCGCCGCCGCAAGGCCGGGCTGGCCTGCGCAGCCCAATGGGCGACAGTGACGCAGCCAAGGCTGTGGGCAATCAGGATCACCGGCGAGCGCTCGGCGGCAATCGCCTGCTCCAGCGCCTGCACCCAGTCCTGTCGTTGCGGGGTGAGCCAGTCGTGCTGCTCGACCCGCGCACTGTTGGGCAGGGTGCGCTGCCAGTGACTTTGCCAATGGTTGTCTGGCGATCCTTGCCAGCCCGGCACAATCAGGTAACGAATCGACTCATTGCGCATGGGGACGCCTCCAGTAAGTTTGCGTGCTTGGAGACAAGTATAGGGAGGGAGTTATATTCGTAAAGGAATAAGAAGCTATTTATTAATAACCATATGTAATTTATGGCCGATGGCCCTATCGCCGGCAAGCCAGCTCCCACAGGGACAGCACAAAGCCTGAGGGCAAGCGCAATACCTGTGGGAGCTGGCTTGCCGGCGATAGGGCCCTCACAGGCAAAAAAAAGGGCCAACCCCTGCCAAGAGATATGGCCCCAACGCACTTGCGAGAGTCACTTGCCTGAAGAGGTCTTGCAGGTATCAGCGCGCGGTTATCACCGCCAGTTTGCTGATCCCCGCACGTTCGATGGCTGCCATGGCCCGCGCCACTTCGCCGTAGTTCACGCCGTCATCGGCCTGCAGCTGCACGCGCACGTCCGCGTCCTTGTCCTTGGCAGCCTTGAGGTTGGTTTCCAGCAAATCGGGCTGGATCTGGTCCTTGTTGATGAACAGCTTGCCTTCTCCGTCGATGCTGACCACCAGTGGGTCCTTCTGCTCCACCGGGGCCACAGCCTCGGTCTTGGGCAAGTTGATGGGGATGGCGTTAGTCAGCAGCGGCGCGGTGACGATGAACACCACCAGCAGCACCAGCATGACGTCTACCAAAGGCGTGACGTTGATTTCACTGAGGACTTCGTCGCTGTCCTGGGTCGAAAAGGCCATATCAGGACGCCTCCTTCACGGGTTGGGTGAAACCAGGCTGGGCTTTTTGCACAGCAGGGTGCACCAGCACACGGAAGGCACTCTTCTGCGCCAGGCTGTAGAAGTCGTGGGCGAAGTCATCCAGGTCGGCAGCGGTCAGCTTGAGGCGACGCAGGAAGTAGTTGTACACCAGCACTGCCGGCACCGCGACGGCGATACCCACACCGGTAGCCACCAGTGCCGCACCGATGGGCCCAGCAACAGTTTCCAGGCTGGCGGAGCCGGCCGCACTGATGCCCTTGAGCGCTTCCATGATGCCCCACACGGTACCGAACAGGCCGATGAAGGGCGAGGTGCTGCCGATACTGGCGACCACCGCCAGGCCGGTTTCCAGCGAGCGGCGCTCACGCACGATCTGCTGACGCAAGGCGCGCTCCAGGCGGTCCTGGTGGTTGATGGCGTGGCTCAGGTCATTGGCCTGGGTCTCGCCAACGGCAATCGCGGCGTACCCGGATTGAGCAACACGGGCAGCCGGGCCGGGCAGCTCATGGCTGAGTTCGGCGGCAGAATCCAGGCTGGAGGCCGCCCAGAACTGCTTGTGGAAGCGCTTGTCCTGGTTTTTCAGCCGCACGAACTGCGCAACCTTGACCAGGGCCAGGCCCCAGGTGACGACAGAGAAACCGACCAGCAGCCAGATGACTGCGCTTTCAACGGATTCGAGGGGGGATGCCAGCAGGCTCATGATGGTGTCTTCCTGTGTTCTGCGAAATGGTTAGCGAAGCTTGAAATCGATCGGCACGCTGACCCAGCCGGTCTGGGCCACATCGCCCTGCTTGGCGGGCACGAAGCTCCAGCGCTTGACCGCGGCCAGCGCGGCAGCGTCGAGGGCGTCACGGCCACTGCTTTTCTGTACCTGGATCTGCCCGGGCTTGCCGCTTGGCAGCACCTCTACGCGCAACAGCACGGTGCCTTCCCAACCACGGCGCTGGGCCATTTGCGGGTACTCCGGTGCCGGGTTCTTCAGGTACGCGGCGTTGGCCGATGCCGGGGTTATCGGGGCCGGCGCGGGTGGCGCTGGCGCAGGCGGTGCGGGGGCGGCCACCGGCGCTGGCGGTGGTGCCTCGACCGGCTTGGGCTGTGGCTTGGGCGCTTGCTTGACCACAGGCTTGGGCACGGGCTTTGGCTTGGGTTTGGGCTTGGCGGCCAGTTCGTCGACTACCGGTGGTGGCGGTGGCGGCTCGACCACAGGCGGTGCGGGCGCTGGCGGCGGTGGTTCGACCACGGGCGGCGCTGGCGCTGCGAACTCGATGGTCATGGGCGGCACCTGTGGCGGCACCACTGGCAGCTCGGGTGTTGGCGCCTGGCTGACCCAGTACGCTGCAGCGCCATGCAGCACCAGCACCAGCAGGCCCAACACCAGCTTGTCGCGGCGCTTGAGCCCGCTGACGGGCGTGCGTTGCAGGCGCAGCTGGCCAAGCGGGAGGCGAAGCGTGCGTCCAAGCTCGACCAGGTCACCCGGGGCCGGGCGCCATGGCTGGTCGTAGGCCCTGACGGCCGACTGGACATTACCCATTGATCAAACTCCTGGGGTCTCGATTCAGGTGTGTGGCTGAATCATCGGGGCCAGAGGCTTATCTCTTAAAGTAATGTTTAAAATTATGGTTAGAACTGAATTGAATATTGTTTTTTAGGGGGAGCGTGAAACCCACGAATTGCGCGGCCTGCGGCTTTCAGGGGTAAGTGCGATGCATTGTCGGCATGCAAAATATTCGCGCAAGGCATGAGAATGCCGCGAGGGCTGCGCCCTCGATCGCCGGCAAGCCAGCTCCCACATCGGCCGCGGCACACAGGCCCGGCAATCTGTCAGGCGAAAAAAAGCCCGGAACCAAGCCCGGGCTTTTTCATCTTCAAGGGCGGCTCAGATATCCGCCACCTTCTGCCAAACCTTCGGCCGGAAGAACAACGTCTCGCCCCGCGCCAGCCCGGTCAGGCTGTCATGGTCCTTGACCACCTCGGCCTCGATCAACTCGCTCTGCCCTTCCACCTTCAAGGTCACCCGCGTGGTAGCGCCCAGCGGCCGGATATCCCGCACCTCGGCAGCATGGTGCCCTTCGGTCTCATGCCGCGACAGCGACACCTCGTGCGGGCGGAACAGCACATGGTGCCCTTCGCTCACCGCCAGGCGGTTGGAATCGCCCAGGAAGTGGTAGACGAAATCGTTGGCGGGCTTTTCGTACACCTCGCCCGGCGAGCCGATCTGCTCGATCACGCCCTTGTTCATGACCACGATGCGGTCAGCCACTTCCATGGCCTCTTCCTGGTCGTGGGTGACGAACACCGAGGTCAGGTTGATGTCTTCGTGCAACCGCGCCAGCCAACGGCGCAGCTCCTTGCGCACCTTGGCGTCCAGCGCACCGAACGGCTCGTCCAGCAGCAGCACCTTGGGCTCCACGGCCAGGGCGCGGGCCAGGGCGATACGCTGGCGCTGGCCGCCAGACAGCTGCTCCGGGTAGCGGTCGGACAACCAGTCCAGCTGCACCATGTTCAGCAGCTCGTGCACTTTCTCGGCAATCTTGCTCTCGCTCGGGCGCTCGCCCTTGGGCTTCATGCGCAGGCCGAAGGCGACGTTGTCGAACACGCTCATGTGGCGGAACAGCGCGTAATGCTGGAACACGAACCCGACGTTGCGGTCACGCACGTCGTGGCCGGACACATCCTCGCCATGGAACACGATGTTGCCCTGGTCCGGGGTTTCCAGGCCGGCGATGATGCGCAACAGGGTGGTCTTGCCACAGCCGGACGGGCCCAGCAGCGCCACCAGCTCGCCGCTGTTGATGTCCAGGTTGATGTTGTTCAGGGCCTGGAAGCTGTTGAAGCGCTTGCTGACATTACGAACTTCGATCGACATGAATCATTCCTCCGCGGCGCTGTGGCGCAGGCGGTTAATACGGTTCTCGCTCCACTGCTTGAGCAGCAGGATGAAGAGCGCCAGGATCAGCAACAGGCTGGCCACGCTGAAGGCTGCGACGTGGTTGTACTCGTTGTAGAGGATCTCTACGTGCAGCGGCAAGGTGTTGGTCACGCCACGAATGTGGCCCGACACCACCGACACCGCGCCAAACTCGCCCATGGCCCGTGCAGTACACAGCACCACGCCGTAGATCAGGCCCCATTTGATGTTGGGCAAGGTCACGTGCCAGAACATCTGCCAGCCATTGGCGCCGAGCAGGCGCGCGGCCTCCTCTTCTTGCGTGCCCTGCTCCTGCATCAGCGGGATCAGCTCACGGGCCACGAATGGCACGGTGACGAAGATGGTCGCCAGGACGATGCCCGGCAGGGCGAAGACGATCTGGATGTCATGGTCCTGCAGCCAGGGCCCGAACAGGCCCTGCGCGCCGAACATCAGCACGTAGACCAGGCCGGCGATTACCGGCGACACCGAGAACGGCAGGTCGATCAGGGTGACCAGGATACTTTTGCCACGGAAGGTGTACTTGCTCACGCACCAGGCGGCGCTGACACCAAACACCAGGTTCAGCGGTACCGAAATGGCTACGGCGAGCAGGGTCAGCTTCAGCGCCGACAAGGCATCAGGCTCGAAGATCGCCTCGAAGAAGGTGCCAAAACCGTTCTTCAGCGCTTGCGACACCACGATCACCAGCGGCAGCAGCAGGAACAGGGCGAACACCAGCCAGCCAAGGCCGATGAGAATACGCCGCGAGGTAGCACTGCCACGGCGGGCGGCGTTGGCGGCGGCGCTTGCACTCAGGGATGAACTGGACATGCCGGCCTCCTTCAAGGGGTTTCGATGCGGCGCTGCAGCAGGTTGATCAGCAGCAGCAGGATGAAGGAAACCACCAGCATCAGCACGCCGATGGCGGTCGCGCCGGTGTAGTCGTACTGGTCAAGCTTGACCATGATCAGCAGCGGCAGGATCTCGGTCTTCATCGGCATGTTGCCGGCAATGAAGATCACCGAACCATACTCGCCCACGCCGCGGGCGAAGGCCAGGGCAAAGCCGGTGAGCCAGGCCGGCAGCAGGGCTGGCGCCAGTATGTGGCGGAACACCTGCAGCGGCTTGGCCCCCAGGCAGGCAGCGGCCTCTTCCACTTCACGCGGGATGTCGGCCAGTACCGGCTGCACCGTGCGCACCACGAACGGCAAGGTGACGAAGGTCAGCGCCAGGGTGATGCCCAGCGGGGTGTAGGCGATCTTGAAGCCCAGGTCGGTGGCGAACTGGCCAACCCAGCCCGCAGGTGCGTACAGGGCGGTCAGGGCGATACCGGCGACGGCGGTGGGCAAGGCGAACGGCAGGTCGATCATCGCGTCGATGATCTTGCGCCCTGGGAAGGTGTAGCGCACCAGCACCCAGGCCAGCAGGGTGCCGATCACCCCGTTGATGATGGCGGCGAACAGGGCGGTGCCGAAACTCAGCTTGAGCGCGGCGATCACCCGCGGCGCACTGATGATGTTCCAGAACTGCTCCCAGGTCAGCTGCGAGGCATGAATGAACATGGCTGCCAGCGGTATCAGCACGATCAGGCTGAGGTACACCAAGGTGTAGCCCAGCGTCAGCCCGAAGCCGGGTATGACGGGGGAAATACGACGCGACATAAGTGTCCCTGGTTGAATGCACTTGGCCCAGTATCGATCCGGGGCCGGTGCAGGCTTCTGAATCCTGGGGCTGCTTTGCAGCCCATTCGCGACACAAGGCCGCTCCCACAGGGATCGCGGTTCCACAGGGGATCGCGGCTCTTTGTGGGAGCGGCCTTGTGCCGCGAATGGGCCGCAAGGCGGCCCCCGCTTTTCCCTGGCGTTTACTGTGCCTGATAGATCTGGTCGAACACACCGCCATCATTGAAGAATTTGGGTTGTGCAGTTTTCCAGCCACCGAAGTCCTTGTCGATGGTTACCAGGTCCAGTTTCGGGAATTGCTTGCCGAATTCGGCGGCGACCTTCTCGTCACGCGGGCGGTAGAAGTTCTCGGCGGCAATCTTCTGCCCGGCCGGGCTGTACAAGTGCTTGAGGTATTCGGTGGCAATGTCGGTATTGCCCTTCTTCTCGGCGTTCTTGTCCACCACCGCCACGGGCGGTTCGGCCAGGATCGACAGCGACGGTACGACGATGTCGAACTTGTCGGCGCCACCGTCTTCCTTCAGCGCCAGGAACGCTTCGTTTTCCCAGGCCAGCAACACGTCGCCCTGGCCGTTGTTGACGAAGGTGATGGTCGAGCCACGGGCGCCGGTATCCAGCACCGGTACGTGCTTGAACAGCTCCTGCACGTAGGCCTTGGCCTTGTCTTCGCTACCACCGGCCTTCAGGCCATAGGCCCAGGCCGCCAGGAAGTTCCAGCGCGCACCGCCGGAGGTTTTCGGGTTGGGGGTAATGACCGAAACGTCCTTCTTGATCAGGTCGCCCCAGTCCTTGATGCCTTTCGGGTTGCCCTTGCGCACCAGGAACACGATGGTCGAGGTGTACGGGGTGCTGGCGTCCGGCAGGCGGGTCTGCCAGTTGTCCGGCAGGGTCTTGCCAAGCTTGGCCACTTCGTCGATGTCGCCGGCCAGGGCCAGGGTCACCACGTCGGCGCGCAGGCCGTCGATCACCGCACGGGCCTGCTTGCCCGAGCCACCATGGGATTGCTGGATCTTCACCTTGTCGCCCGGGTGGGCCTGCTGCCAGTGCTTGATGAACTCGGCGTTGTACTGCTGGTACAGCTCGCGGGTCGGGTCGTAGGACACGTTCAGCAGTTCGTAGTCCTTGGCGATGGCGGAACCGGCAAAAACAGCACTGGCCAGAGCGGCAAGCGCATAACGGCGAATGGACATGGTGAAGCTCCCGATTGGCATTTTTCTAATTTTGGAGGTGAGGCGCGATCAGCCGGACTTGTTGCCGGGCTGTTGCAGGCGGAACTTCTCCTTGCGCTCGATCTGTACGACCTGAGCGTTGTGCACAGTGATCTCCACCGCACCAAACCGCAGGTCGCGCAAGGCGCTCTGGATTTCACGCAGAATGGTGGCTTCGTCCTGACCGTCGATGCTACGCAGAGATGCACTCATGCTCGTTCTCCTTGGAGTGAGGGTGCCGGGCAGAGGTTTGAAGGGGATTTGCGCCTGGCTTGAGGGCAATAGTAGTGAGGCGGAGTTATTCTTAAAAATACTGTTTAAGAATGTTTATATAACCAAATTAAAATCGCGATTCTGCAGCCGACGCAAAGCCCTGTGGGAGCGGGTTCACCCGCGAATGCGATGGTGGAGCTACCGTCGCAGT